>JAJKHV010000143.1 GCA_021154855.1 Solirubrobacterales bacterium | reverse complement strand
TGCGCGACAAGGGCGTTGCGCTGTGCCAACGCCTGGCCGAAGCGTTGGCGCAGATCGGCTCGGGCTGGCCAACGGGCGGCGACGAAGCGGTCGAGGTGAGCCCGTCGTTCTGCCGGTGGGCCCTTGATCAGGCTCAGGCGGTCAGGCGAGAAAACGGCGACGGGTGGACGGCTGCGCGCCAGCGTGGCGGGGTCCGCCGGGCTGGCATCGAGCAGATGGCGGCGGCCGTCGTTGCGACTTACGGAGGCGAGCAGGTGCCGCTCCACCCCATCCTCGTCTCGCACCGTAGCTTCCGCCCGGGCGAAAGAGCCGCCGAAGGGAATCAGGTCGCGGCGATCGGCTGTGCGGAAGGAGCGTCCGGTCAGGGCGAAATACAGTGCCTCGAGGAAATTGGTCTTGCCGACCCCATTTGGGCCGACCAAGCTCGTGATCCCGAGACCCAACTCGACTCGCAGTCGGGTCAGGCTCCGCATCGGTCTCGCTTCGGCGGCGGTGACGAGCACCGGTCGGGCTCACACGTTGAGACGGATCGGCATCACCAGATAGCGGAAGTCCTCGTTGTCGACCGGCTGCAGGAGACCAGGGCGCAGCGGCGAGATCAGTCGCAACACGACCTCGTCCCCCTCGACGCTTTCGATCCCCTCGCGGAGGAAGTCGGGATTGAAGCCGATCTCGAGTGGCTCGCCCTCGAAAGCCGCCGGCATCGTCTCCTCCGCGTCGCCGACGTCCGGCGTCGAGGCAGCCACCGTGAGCTCGCCTGGCGCGAAAGAAAGTCGCAACGGGGCGTTGCGCTGCGCCAGCTGGCTGACCCGCCGCACGACGTCGAGGAACTCGCTGCGAGGCAGGCGGACATCGTGCTCGTAGGACTCCGGCAGGAGCTGTCGAAAGTTGGGGAACTGCCCCTCGATCAGCCTCGTATTGAGGACGATCCCCCCTGCCTTGAAGATGGCTTGATTGCGCAGCAGGGCGACCGAGACCGCCTCGACGCCATCCGCCGAGACGATCCGGCCAAGCTCGCGCAAGGCCTTGGCCGGGATGTTCGCCTCCAGCTCGCCTCCGATCGCGTTCTCCAGCTCGGTCCGCTTGACCGCGAGGCGGTAGGAGTCGGTCGCGACCATCGTCATCTCAGCGCCGCTGGCGCTGACCAGGACACCGGTGAGAACCGGCCGCATGTCATCTCGTGAAGCAGCGCGCGCAACGAGATCCACCGTGGAGGCAAGCGCCGCGGCCGGGATCGTCAACGGCTCGCCCTCGTCCTCGGGAAAGGCAGGGAAGTCCTCGCTGGGAAGGGTGCGGAGATGAAAGCTCGAGCCGCCGCTGCGGATCTCGACGTCGCGCTCGGCCTCGCGCAGCTCAATCTCCACCGATGGATCCCCGAGCGAACGCGAAACCTCGGCGAGGAGGCGGCCGGGCAGGAGGATCGAGCCGGGACTGTCGACCTCGGCCATCAGCTTCGTCTTCAGGCCCAGCTCCAGATCAGTTGCGCAGAGGCTGACTCCCTCTTGATCGGCGGTGAGAAGAATTCCGGAAAGAGACTGGGTGGCGGTCCGCGTCGATACGGCGCGGGAGACGATCGAGAGCTTGGCGACGAGCTCGTCACGTTTAGTTGTCAGCTTCAAGTGGTGATTGCCTTCTTGAGTTGGATTAGGGCTTGTTGAAAACCGCGAAATGGACGCGGGCTCCGCTCTGGGCAGCGCTTGGGTGGCTGTGGACGAGTCTGTGGGAAAGCATTGATTCTTACAACGACGTCGGCCGTCAGGCCTGGCTTGTGGAACCTTTGTGGATTGCGGCGCGCAACTCATCGAGCTGCGCGCCGAGTGCCTTATCCTCGTCGAAGCGGGCTTCGACGCGCCTGATCGAGTTGAGCACGGTGGAGTGGTCCCGACCGCCGTAGAGGCGGCCGATTTGCGGCAGGGAGAGATCGGTCAGCTCGCGGGTGAGATAGATCGCAACCTGGCGGGCCCGCAGCGGCGTCGCCGAACGGGTTGACCCAACCAGCTCTGCCCTGGAGATGCCGAAGGCGGCAGAGACGCGTCGCTGGATCTCCTCGACCGGGTTCGATTCATTCCTCTTCGCGCTTTTGGGAATCACCGCCTCGATCAACTCGGGGCTGAGCGGCTTGGCGGTCAGCGAGGCATGAGCGAGAACCCGGGTGAGCCCGCCGTGCAATTGGCGCACGTTGGCGTCGATGCGCCGCGCCAGCACGTCGAGCACGTCGCTCTCGGTGTCCACACCGGCCTCGCGAACGAGCCGGCGCAGGACGGTGAGCCGGGTGGCGAGGTTGGGCGGCTCGACGGCGACGGTGAGCCCCCACTCAAAGCGGTCGCGCAGCCGTGACTCGAGACTCGAGAGCTCGCTGGGAATCCGATCGGCGGAGAGGATCAGTTGGCTGCCACCTTCATAGAGAGCGTTGAAGGTGTGGAAGAACTCATCCTCGGTGTGACGCTTGCCCTCGAGGAACTGAACGTCGTCGACGAGCAGCACGTCTAGGTCGCGGTAACGGCGCTTGAAGGCCTCCGCTCCGGTGGTGCGCAGCGCCGAGACAAACTCGTTGGTGAAGCACTCGGCGGTCGTGTAGCGGACTCCCAGGCCGGGGGCGTTGACGGCCAGATAGTTGGCGATCGCGACGAGGAGGTGGGTCTTGCCGAGGCCCGGCGGGCCGTGGAGGAAGAGCGGGTTGTAAGCCTCCGATGGCGCCTCGGCGACGGCCAGGGCCGCGGCGTGAGCGATGCGGTTTCCCTCGCCGATTACAAATCGCTCAAATGTGTAGTTGACGTTGAGGTCGAGGCTTGGCTCAGATTCCCCGTCGGACCTGGCGACATCGCTGCTGTCGCCGATGCGTACCTCGGTCAGGTTCGTGCCGGCGCCGCTGAGCGCCTCCCGAATCAGGCCCGCATAGCGGCGTTCGGTCCAGGCTCGGATGCCGGCCGGGGCTGCGAGGTAGAGGACGCCGGCTTGGGCGCCGACTACCTTCAGCGGCTCCAGCCAGAGCTGGAACGTCGACGGGGGCAGAGCTGCCCGCAATCTCGCTTGGACGTCCTGCCAAAGGGAGTCGAGATCTTGTTTCGAGTGGTCATCGGGCACCGGCGAGCGACCATAGCGGCGGCGAGGAGGGGAGACATCCGCTCCCCCGCAAATGGCGGAGAAAGCTTCTCGCCTCACCTCTATGGGGAAGCTTTCCGTCTCCGCCCGTATACTGCGACGCCGAATGAAGAGGACTTATCAGCCGAAGAAGCGGAAGCGGGCGAAGACGCACGGATTCCGGGCGCGGATGAGCACGCGCGGGGGTCGAGCGATCCTCAAGCGCCGCCGTCGCAAAGGCCGGAAGCGCCTCACTCCATAGATGGCGGCGCAACGACGTCGCCGCCTCTCTCGCAGCGGCGAGTTCGACCGCGTCTATCGCGACGGATCCTCACATGCCACTCGCTACCTCGTTCTCTACAGCTTCCCTCGCAAGACCGACGAGGAGGCGGAAGAGGTGAGGCTTGGCGTGTCGGTGAGCCGTAAGGTCGGCGGCGCAGTCGATCGCAACCGCGTCAAGCGCGTTATGCGCGAGGCTTTCTGGGCCCTCTGCGACCATCTTCCACCCGCTCACGACTTCGTATTGGTGGCTCGGCCTGAGATCAGTGCGCTGATTGAGCGCGACGGGAGCAGCGGCGTCCAGGCCAGCATCAAGGAGGCGCTGGCCGGGCCAGGCGGGGGGCGTTCCACGTGAAACGGATTTCTTTGGCATTGATCGGTGCCTATAAGCGGTGGATTTCGCCGTCGATCCCGCGCCGTTGCCGCTTCGAGCCGAGCTGCTCGACCTACGCCCTCGAGTCAGTAGGTCGTTTCGGCGCCCGCCGCGGGCTTCTGCTCACAGGCTGGCGATTGCTTCGCTGCAACCCCTTTAGCCACGGCGGCTTTGACCCCGTGCCCGACCGCTTCACCCTGAAAGTTGGCCCCATCGATCCCTCGGTCCACCACGGCGAGGTGCGCCCATGATCGTCGAGGCCAACATCCTGCAGCCGCTGATCAACGTGGCCAACGGGGTCCTGCAGTTCTTCCACGACAGCGCCGGCCTGAGCTGGGGGATGTCGATCATCGCCCTGACGGTTGTTACTCGTGCCCTTCTGATCCCGCTCACCTATCGCCAGCTGAAGGGAATGCGGGCGCTGCAGGCGCTGCAGCCGCAGATCAAAGAGATTCAGGCGAAGTACAAAAACGATCGGCAGCGGATGCAGCAGGAGATGATGCGCTTCTACCAGGAGAACAAAGTCAACCCGTTTGCCTCCTGTATCCCCCTGATAGCGCAGTTGCCCGTCTTCATCACCCTCTTTTACGTCCTCCGCCACGAGCTTCCGGCTGATATCGGCTGCGAAGCGGGGCACTGCGGCAGCGAAGCTGCGTTCTTCTTCATCAACGACCTGACCGCCAAGGCGACCGGCGCAGAACTGATCGTGCTGCTTGTCCTCTACATCGGGACGCAGCTGGTCTCAGGCCTGGTGATGTCGGTGACGGCTGACAAAAGCCAACGGATGATGATGATGATCCTCCCCTTCATCTTCGTGCCCTTCATCCTCAACTTCCCAGCCGGTCTGATCCTCTACTGGATCACGACCAACTTCTGGACGATGGGCCAGCAATACACGATCCAGCGCTTGATCCCGGCGCCAGTTGCGGCTACGCCGGCCGAGGTCATGGCCGCCAAGCCACCCCCTCCGCCACCTAAGAAGAAGAAGAGGCGCTAGGCAAGGGATTGGCGGGGCAGCCTCGCCGAGTGCCTTAGCACCGCCAAAAGGCGGTGCTAATTAGTGAGCCCCTTCGGGGCTTAGAACCTCTCTGCGGAGCCGCTTCGCGAGGCATCGGCGAGGCTGCCCCCGCCAATCCCTTGCGAAATCTCCAGGTTCCTCGGCTCAGGCCAACGTGCGCTCCGCAGCAAAAAGCCTCGCGACGAAGGCTCCCTCGGCGGCTCTCCGAATCAGAGCTGTCTCTAACGAGAGCTTTTCTCGCGGGGGGTGGCATCGAATGGGGGGACTGCCCTGAGGACGCTTTAGCGACCGGAAGGGTGGTGGGCCCCATTCGATGACAGGACCCGCCGCGCCTACGCTGTCGCGCATAGACTGCATGAAGTGTCTGGAGCTGACGACTGGCCACAGGAGCCCGCTGAGCGGGTCCGCGAGATTGTCGAGGGCGTTCTCGACGAGCTGGACCTCGATGGGGAGGTTGAGATTCGCGAGGAGGACGACCGGATCACGGCTTCGGTCGCGGGCGACGACGACTACGGGTTGCTGATCGGCAAGCGGGGACAGACGATCGACGCTCTGCAGTTGCTCGCCTACCAGGCGGCCTACCGCGGAATGCGGGAGCGCAAGCGGGTTGTCGTCGACGCAGCCGGTTATCGGGAGCGGCGCCGCGAAACTCTGACCGCACGGGCCGATCGGGCGGCGGAGCAGGCCCTGAGCGGCAGCGAGAGCGTTGAGCTGGATCCAATGAGCGCCCAAGAGCGACGCGTCGTCCATGAGCACCTCAAGGAGCGGGCGGGCGTAGAGACGTACAGCGAAGGCGATGAGCCGCACCGCTGCGTGGTCGTCGCTCCTTTGGTCTCTGAGTAGGAGGAGGCGGCCCGGTAGGGGTTCCGCTTAACTTTTTCGAGCCGCCTCTGCGGCTATGGACGATGGCCGACGACGAAAAAGTACAAGACGCTCCACCCCTACCGGGCCGCCTCCTCAGTGAGCCGCAGAGGGCGACGATCGCGGTTGTCTTGGAGCTTTTGGAGGTTGAGCGGGCGTCGGTCAGCTCCGTTACCGATCCAAAGTGGGCGTGGAAGGTGCATGTCGCGGACAGTCTCACCGGGCTCCAATTCGACGAGCTGGCAGCGGCACAGCGAATCGCTGATATTGGCTCTGGAGCAGGGTTTCCAGGGCTTGTGCTAGCTGTTGCCCTGCCCGACGCCAAGGTCGACCTGATCGAGTCGATAGGCCGCAAGTGCGAATTCATCCAGCGCGCGATCGACGCCGCTGGGATCGGAAACGCCCGCGTCGTCAACGCCCGCTCTGAGGAGCTGGCCCAGGCCGACGGCCGCGAGGCCTACGCGGCGGTGACGGCGCGTGCCGTGGGCCGTCTCTCTACCCTCGCCGAGCTGGCCTCGCCGCTGCTGATCGACGGCGGGACCTTGGTCGCCTGGAAGGGCAAGCGCGACCCGGACGAGGAGGCACAGCTATCCAACGCCGCGCAAGAGCTGGCGATGCAACCTGAGCAGATCCTCCACGTCGGCCCGTACGCCGGCAGCGAGCATCGCCACCTGCACGTCTTGCGCAAGGCCGGCCCGACACCACAGAAGCTGCCGCGTCGCCCGGGCATTGCCAAGAAGCGGCCCTTCGGATGAGGTGCGGACCTGCCTCCCCACCCCCACCGAACTAGTCTGCCCAGCCATGGGTGTCGTCTATGCGATCTCAAATCAAAAGGGCGGCGTCGGCAAGACGACCACTGCAGTCAACGTCGCCGCTTGCCTGGCCACCTCCGGCGCCCAAACCCTCCTTGTCGATCTTGATCCTCAGTGCAACGCGACGGTTGCCCTGGGCGGTGAGCGCGACCTGCATCCCTCTTCCTATGACTGCCTGACCGGCGACGTCTCGGTTGCCGAAGCAGCCCGGCCGGCTGGCCCAGACAATCTCTGGCTGGTGCCCGCCAATCGCGATCTCGCCGGCGCGGCGGTGGAGCTGCCCAGGATCGAGGGCTCGGAGACCCGCCTGCGCGAGCGCCTCGGCCCGGTCCGCGAGCGCTTTGCCTACACGCTGCTCGACTGCCCACCCTCACTCGGCCCGGTCAGCGTCAACGCTCTCACCGCGGCCGACCGGGTGATCGTGCCGGTTCAGGCCGAGTACCTGGCGCTGGAGGGGCTCGTCCAATTTCTCGACACGCTGGCGACGATCCGGCGTGAGCTCAACCCCTCGCTGGAGGTGTCGGGCCTGTTGGTCACCATGCACGACGAGCGCACCCGCCTGGCCCAAGACGTCGAGCGGGAACTGCGCCAGCACTTCCCCGAGATAGTCTTCGCAACGGTCATTCCACGCAGCGTCCGCGTCGCCG
>JAJKHV010000142.1 GCA_021154855.1 Solirubrobacterales bacterium | reverse complement strand
TTCGCCGTCGCCGACCATCCACTCGGGCGCGACGATGCATCGGCGAAGGTCGCGGGCGAGCCCGACACATGCGACCAGCATCCGAGCGCTGTCGATCTCCCTGTCGGCGGCGGCGAGGAAGGACCGCGCCCGCTTCTCGCTAGTGGTGATGAACAGCAGCGCCGGGCAGAACGGGTTGCGCTCGCGCCAGGCTTCGAGCTGGGCGTACTCGCCGTAGCCCGCCGCCTTGGCTTTGAGCTGGCGGTGAGACATCGTCCCGAGGTCCAGCTCGACGAAGCCGTACAGCTTCCGGTCATCGGCCTCGGCGACGCCGATGCAGGCGTCGGGGGCAATCGCTCGCTCCTCGCGGGAATAGGTGGTGAACGGCTCGCGCGCATCGGCCTCGCGGTCGAAGGCGGCGAGCCGGGTGCCCTCTGGCAACTCGGTCTTCAGCACCACGTACAGCTCGCTCAGCCCAGCGGCGTGAGCGAGGAACAGCGGGTTCGGCTCGTGCCGCTCGCCGCCGCGCGGTGGCGGTTCGCCGTTGGCGATCGCATCGCCCTTCCGCGTCGGCCACAGATGATGCGGCGCCGAGCCGCGTTCGCGGTAAGGCCGAGTGCGCCCGAGGAAGCCATGCTTGGCGAGGCGGGCGGTTCGATAGCGAAGCGTTCGTGGTGGGGTCTCGGGCGAAAGGCTGGCGAGCTGCGGCAGGGTCAGAACCCGGAGAGAGGAGAGCAGGCCGAGGATGCGGTGGTCGAGCTCGGAGAGCGAGGGGTCGGCAGCGCGTGAGGGTCGGCCTTGGGTCAAGCGCCCTCCCGGCACACGGAGGCGGGGGTTGTCGGCGAGCGGCGGGCCGCTCCTACGGTGATGCCGCCGCCGATGAAGGCGTCGGGCCGAGCGCGCCGGTATGGCGCGGAGGCGCTGCCTCCAGTGCGGAGGAGAGGAGCCGCTGAGTCGCCAGCGCTGAGGCGATTGCGGTCGCGCCAAGTGCGATTGGGGCAGCCGAGGGTGCGAGCGAGCGCTGTGGAGCCAGCGCGGCGGCGATAGCGAAGGCGCCGAGGGCGAAGGGCGCGAGATCGAGATCGACACACCGTCATTTGACCGCGAACGAGGGTGGTAGAGACTCGGGTGCGGGGAGGGGCAAGGATTCCGCGCCACGGCGGGGAATGAGCGCTGTCCGACCTTGCCAGTCGGGTTGAGGGCGATTGGCAAGGCCGCGTAGGCGCAAACAGGCTCTGGGCAAGCTCATCATCTACCTACCTGTCGAACGAGCCAGCCGAATCCGGCAACTTTTTTCGCGCCTGCGTTCGGTGATAGTTCTAGTGCCATCTACCTATACGGAGGCACGAACAGGGAAAGTGGCCCCCTTATGTGACGGCTATGTGACGAATCTGAGCGAATCCGGTCCCGGCTGTGTCCACCAACTGGGAGATCAGGAAATCTGGATCGCTAGACCGTGAAGCCCGCGATGTATCAGGCTCGTGGCGTCCCGATCCGTCCTTGGGTTCCGCTGGCCCGCCTTCCCGCCTCTGGAGCCCACTCTTGCAGACGCGATAGTTGCTCCTCGTCGGTGCATTCGATGATCCCGTCGATGAGGTACTCCCATACCGGGGTCTCGTAGCGAGGACTGCCGCTCCAGTAGCCAGCAATCTGCTCGTCCGCGAGTGATCCCTCAAGCCAGCGGGCATCAGCTCGGTGAAGACGGAGGTGCGAGGTGATCCTTACGTCCATGACAAAGGCGTCGTGCCCCTTTAGGTGGGAGACCATTTTTCTCCCGGCGAGGGTTGCCTCGGCGAGATAGAGGCAGCCAATTCGCGAGGGTGCGGAGACTGCAAGGTCTCTTCGCGCTTCCTCCATGCGGAGTTCGATGTCCGCCTGTCGCACCACGCGCTGGCATTCTTCAGGGGAGGCTTTTCTAGTGGGGTATGGCGGCACGCCTTGGCCGATCCAACCGCCCCCACGGATGATTGCGGCCTGCCAGAGGCAGAGCATTCGTGGGGATGGAGAAACCTCGCCAAATGCTCCGGAGCGAAGAGTGTCGATGCTGAGCGCTCGAATACCTGATTGGCCGAACTCGGTTTCGTTGGCATAGTCAAGACTCACCAGCGTCCCCCTAAGGTGCATGTTCCAGCAGGCCAGCCAGTCTTCAGCTTCGAAGCCGTGGATGAGGGGTGGAAGTTCTTTGGTGTCGTCGCTCGGCACCCTTTCGAGAATAACTCCGGCTTGCCTCAAATCGCGATTCGTTGGCCTTCACCCCAGCTGCCGAGCAGGGCATATGTGCGCCAGGCCGATCCATCAGACGCGCCGGTCTGGCTCATAAGATTGGTGAATGTCAGGCAAGCGAGTTCAGCGCAGAGACGGCGAGCTGCTGGCCGCCCTGCGTGATCAGCGCGAGTTGCTTCGAAATGCAGGAGAGCGATACGACGGTGGATCGGACGCAGAGGCTAAGAACCTTGCCGTGCGCTTGCGGGTGCTTCTGCATGACGGAGGACGAAACAATCGCTCGCTGCTCGGTCAGCTAAAGATTAAGGAGAACCTTCCCTATCTCGACACTACGCCGGCGGAGCACCCTCCCGAGGCTCCTTCCTTTCACGGTGGGCTGTGCATGGTCCATGCCACGCTTGGTCCAGAGGGCGCAGGGTCAAGTCGTTACGTGCCGGTTCTCGACAAGCGGGCCTCCCTGCCCCCGCATCCTCCGCAGGCGTTTGTCGATTGGTGGAGCAATCGGGTTATCTCCGACGATCAGGGGCGGCCAGTGAGTCGTCGTGACTTCGTTCTCTGGCTCGCGGATCAGGACGGAGGCGCCCATGTCGACGGGGCGATCGGTGAGACGTATGCCGGTCTTGCTCGTGAAGGCATAGCCATTTTCCAGCCCGGGGCTGGTGATGATCCCCGTTTCAAGGACCTAGTGGCGCCGTCCGTCAGGCAGATCGCCTTTGAGATTGAAAAGACTCTGGACGCGCAACTCATTGATGATTCCGAGGCAGACACGGGCTTGCGTGTCAAGGCTCCCATTTGCTCGTTGAGCATCAATGAGACGGTTAGCGCGGGACGTAATGATCCCTGTCCTTGTGGGAGCGGGCGAAAGGCCAAGCGCTGCTTTGGAATGCGGCAGCCGCGTAGACGTCTAACTTTGGGCGACCTCCACGCGGAAGCAGCCTGACGTCTGGTGCCCGGCATGGAGCCGATCGAGATAGTCCGCTGGATGCTTTGGCCGCGCGAGGATGAACCGTCCATCATCATCCTCGTCGTCAACGATGCGAGCGATGGTGAGTTGACATCCGTCTTTGCCCGCGAGGATCGCGTGCCGAGCCCCAACTTTGGAGGTGTATGGGGGAGCGGCCAGCAAGACGGCCACTGGCTTGTTGCCTTTCACCTAGTCGAGCTTGGGGGCGGAATCGAGCGCCAGTGGTACACGAGCAACATCCATCGCCCGCTGCTTGAGGCGGTCTTGGAAGTGCCTCATCTCGTCGCGATCGTTCCAGAGGAGATTGCAGGCGACGCAAAAACCGCCGAAGAAATAGCACCTCGCTTTGGTGGCGCTTTGATCCTTGAGGTAGAGACCCAGTCACCACAAGTGGCGGAGATCCTGGCCCAGCGTCGTGATGGTTGAGCATCGCGTGCTACGCCTGTCCGGCGAGAAGCTCGTCTAGCCCTCGGCGATGGTGTAGTCCTGCGGATCGGACTCCACAATCTCGCCCGGCTTCCAGGCGATCCCCTCGACCAACGCGCTAGGCGTGGTCGAAAGCGCGCCCGCCATCCTGATCACCACGTCGAAGTAGGGCAGAACGTTGCCGTTCTCCACCTTGCCGATCATGGCGGTGCTGACCGCCGAGCGGTCGGCCATGACCTCCTGAGAGAAACCGGCCTCCCGCCGAAGCCGCATGACGTTGCTGGCAAAGCGAGCGCTGGCGGCGTCGGTGAACGTCATGGCTGCTCGGATACCTCGAACCCGCCCTCCACGACCACGGTGTAGCCGGGGTTCCAGTCGATGCCGATAGCCAGCTCATCCAGGGACACCGAGAGGCATCCGGCCAGCTTGACGGCGGTGTCGATGCGGGGGAGGCGCTTGCCCCGCTCCAGCAGGCTGATCTCGGTTCGGTGAAGGGAGGCTTGATAGCCCAGCTCGGCCTGCGTCAGCCCGGCCCGCTCGCGGCAGCGCTCCAGATTCTCTCCGAAGCGGAGCTTCATCTCGGGGGTCGGGGGCGCGATTGAGGTCACAGTCCAACCTCCCACTCGGCGAGGCGCTTGTCGCCGATCACGAAGAAGCCCGGCACCGGGCAGACGGGCCGCTCGGGTAGATGCTCCCGTGCGGGTCGGTCTTCGACCTCGGCGAACAGGTAGCGGCCCGGAGTCAGCTCGGTGCGCCTCCACCTCATGCCTTTCAACAGCTCGCGCATGGGGATCTCCAGCGCGGCGGCAACCTTGAGCAGCGCCGCCGCCTTGGGCATTCGCTCGGCGCGCTCGAAGTGACCGGCGTCGTTGCGGTGCAGGTCGCCGCGCCACCCCATCTCTTCCTGAGAGATTCCAAGCCTCAGCCGGTGGTGCCTCACGGTGTCCCCGAAGCGCTGCAGGATGACGAAGCTCTCGATCATTTGTGCTGTACCTCCGCGTCGGGTTCGTCGGTTACTTCGTAGCGGCCCGGCTTGAATCCGCCCGGCCGATACCTGATGCCGTCGAGCATCTCGCTCGGCTCGATTTCAAGACCACCCGCGAGCCTCACGATTGAGTCGAGGAGCGGCAGCCTGTCGCCGCGCTCGAGGTGGGAGACCGCGGTTTTGTGCATACCGCCGAGGAACGCAAGCTCTTCTTGGGAGAGGTCGGCCCGCAGGCGCTGGCGGCGCAAGACGAGGGCGAAGTGTTTGCTCAGCTCAGACACGGCGCCCTATTCGTCGCCGGGGCTTCACGAGGGGCCGAGGCAGGGAGGAAGAACCTCCCTGTGGCCTACGCCTTGACCCCTCGTGAAGCCCCGGCGAAAAGCACCGCACCGCTGATGCCGTGGCTCGCTCGATCATCGGCGGCCTCCCGTGGCCCGCTTCTCATAGTCCGACCAGTCCGGGGTGCCGCGCCGCCCTCGCCTCCCCGCAGGGGGGTCGTCGCGGTCGGCGCGGGCATCATCGGGCTCGGGCCACTCAGTGAGGCAATGGGTCGCCGACCCCATCAGCCAGAAGATCGCCGCGAGCCGTTCGCCCATCTCAAACCACGTTTCCGAGCCGGGGCCATCGGCGGGTTCGGCAACTGCCTCGGCGGCGTCTAGCGTTTGGTAGGTCAGGGTGCGAAAGTCGTCAATCCGCCGCTCGGCCTCTTCGCGCGCATGGCGCCAGCGTCGATGCTGGGGCGACTCGGGAAGATCGCCGACCCGCCCCGCGCGCCGCGCCGCCACCAGTCGCCTGCGCCCTTTCGGGGTGAGGGTCCATTGATACCGGCCGTGCTTGCGAGCGCGTTCGAGAGAACCGGCGACCCGGAGAGATTCGAGCTGGGGGCGCAGCCGCCGACTCGTCGCCGAGCTGTGGACGAACCCGAGGTGTTCGGCTACCTGCCAGCGCGCGACCTGTTTGTAGCCGTGGCGCTGCGCTCGCTGGATCGCGGCCAAGACCAGCGCATCGGAAACCGGGGTGAACGGTCCCAGCTCGCAGCCCTCCGCATCCATCGCGCTCTCCTTTCGGTTGGGCACCGAAGAGGGCCAGGGATGCCGCCCCGGTAGGGGCTACGGCGAGTACGGTTTCGCTTGCATCGAAGGCTACGTCTTCGGTGCCAGGCCCCGGGGCGTTAGCGCGCCGCCGGGGCCACTTATGTCTTTGGCGTTGGCGAAGGTAGCTCCGCCGCCGCCGAAGTCAAGGCGACTTTTTCGGGATGTCCGTCCGGGGCACACTCAGCGGCCTATAGGCATGATCCGACTTTTCCGCTCGGGGAGCCAAATCTGCGGCCCATTCAATCGGCACGATCAGGTCGCTATTGGAGCCGAATCGTTCCCCCGCTATTTCACAAAAGCCCCGCATTTGCGGGGTTTTTGTATTTATTGTCTGGCAGACAACAAGGTGCAAAATCGGCCGTGGGGCAAGCTCTGGGGCAAGATGAGGTCTGGGGGAGGCAGGCGAGAGGCCCCGGCCACCGTGCGAGCGAGCTGCGTTTTGGCTGCCAAGCGTTTCCCCAGTCAGTCGGTCGACGATGCCCTGCGCGTAGCGCGTGCTTTGGCCGACGAGTACGGCAAGCAGCCGACGAGGCCAATCGACGTGGCCAAGGCCATGGGGCTGACGCCAAGTGCTGGCCCATTTAAGACCATCACCGGCGCCTCGATCGCCTACGGCTTTACGGAGGGCGGCTACAACGCAGAGAACATCGCCTTGACGGAGCTTGGGAGGCGAGCGATTGCACCGACCGAGGAAGGCAAGCTCGACGCAAAGTCGGCAGACCTGTTGACCGAGCTCGTGGCACTGAGAATTCTGCAAGTGCAGGTTGGCGAGTAGCGGGGGTTGCCGGCCTCAACGCAGAGGGCTGGGCTACTCCCGCGTCTGCCGTTCCAGCTCAGTGTGCCGGAGCCATCCTCGCGGCAAGTGGGGCCAGCCGACTGTCTACATCTTGGTGAGACTCGCTGGGAGTTCCTAATTGCCGCGAGCTACCTTGGCCCCACACTCACAGGGAGCGCCGCGAGGCCTTTTGAGACCAAGTCGCGCTCGTCGCAGCTAATTAGGCGATGCCCGGCATCGCCGGCGGCAGCTGCGTAGGCAGCGTCGTAGACGGAGATCGTGTGGCGCTCGGCGATCTCGGCCGCCCGCGCCAAGAGAGCGCTAGTGGACGCAAGGACGCCTCCATCGTCGGCGAACCTCTCGATTGCGGCGAGCAGCGGTGCCACGGACTTCGGTGCACGCCACGCTCGGACGGCGACATTGGCGACCTCATAGCGGGCGAGATCGAGCGTGGCGAGAGTAGCCTCGTCGTCTTCCAGTAGGGCTCGAGCTGGGTCGTGATGATCGTCCTCGGGATCAAAGGCCGCGAGTAGGACGCTCGCGTCGAGGAGCAGCGTCGTCACGAACCGGGCCGCGTTGCCTTCACTTGCTCCGCGGCGCGGCCGCCATGGGGCGAGGCGTCGTTGAGCAACGATCGCATCGCTGCTGCCCGGCCCTCACGGCGCCGGCGCAGCGCCGCGCCGGCGAAATCCCGCATGACTGCACTGCGGGTCGTGCCGCCACGCCGCGCCTCGGCGTCCACCTCGGCGAGGAGATCGTCTGGAAGGGAGACCATGACCTTTGCCATGCAGTTAGTATACCCAGGTATACCCGTGGCGTCGCTGGGGCAAGGAATGGGGCAAGGTGCCCTACAGATCCCAGCCGATCTCCACGTAGTTCGATCTCGCGAAACCGCTCGAAACCGTGCCCCACGTAGTCCTTCGGGCCTCTGGATCGGGCTCATAATCGGACCGTCCTTGTAGGACCCGAGGGTCATCGGCCGTCCGTTCAGGGTGGTGCTCAGGAAGGCATCGATGGCCGATCGTGACATAAGCAGCGCTACTTGTTGAGCAAGAGACGACCGTCCTCAGGGAGCCTATTCCAGGCTGCCGCGTGCCATCCCTCTGAATGAGGTCCGCCCCCGGTTCGGCCAGCGCGCCCAGCAATAGGTAACGGCCGCAAACGTAACCGGCGCACCGTCCAAGCGCCCACGACGTCGGCACCCTTCTGACAGTGAAAATTCACCCACTGCCCGACCTTACTTGCGCCGCAAGACCACCTCCGAGCGTGCCCGCTGAGGCCAGCGATGGGGCGAGCAAGCACCACAGATCCAGCCGACCTCGATTTCACAAGGCCGTTTTAGACCGCGGTCTCCCGGGTTCAGTCTGTTTTGATTGACGCATGAGAACCAGACCTCTTGTAACGAAGATGCTGATCCTTGTCGCCACCGTCGGCTTGACGGCGGTCGCCTCGGTCGAGCGCGTCCGCGCAGCCACCGCAGAGCCCGGTTTGGCCGGTGTCTTCGAGCCGGCGCTGCCGGCTGAAGCGGCGGAACGGCAGGCTGGGATTGTCGATCTCGCGTCAGGCAACCACGAAGCGGTGTTCGGCGCACTCGAGGGATTGGGCGGGAGGGGGTTCTTCGGGGCGGTCGCGCTCGCAGGGGGCGAAATCCCAATTACCTCGTTCGGCGACGAAGGCTATACGCGACTTTTCCACCTTCCCTTCAGCGGATTCAACGTCGAACCACAGGCCGAGGCCGTCGCCGTGCAGCCAGACGGTAAGGTCGTGGTCGCGGGCTACTCGCAGGACGGCATCCGCAGGCCGGACTCCTTCGCAGCGCTCCTCGCCCGCTATTCCCCCGACGGCTCGCTCGACCAGAGCTTCGGCACCGCCGGCATCGTCGGCGAGCGCCCGGAAGCTCCTGGCGGCACCCAGCTCCATGACCTCGCCGTCACACCAGATGGCACGATCCTCGCTGCCGGCGGACGCAATGAAGACGAACGGGGGGTCGGTGCTCCCGCCGGCGTCCTCCTCGCCTACCGATCCGACGGCAGTCTCGACACCGCCTTCGGCACGGGCGGCCGCGTCACCGTCAAGGGCCGGGCCGCTTCCTATTCAACGCTGCGCGCGGTCGAGGTCCTGGCGAGCGGCAAGGTCCTCCTCCTCGGATACCTGAACCATCGCGTGCTCCTCGTCCAGCTCGATCCCGACGGCAGTCCCGACCGCAGCTTCGGCGGCGGCGATGGCAAAGTGACGCTGGACGTCCGCACCAATTTTTGCTGCGAACCCGATGCGCTCGCCCTCGCCCCCAGGGGCCGCATCATCGTCGCCGCCGTGGGCGGAAATTACCGCAGGCCGCGCACCTTCCTCGCCCGCTACCTGCCCTCGGGTCGCCTCGATCGGAGCTTCGGCAAGGACGGAGTCGAGGCGCCGTTCCTGCGCCGACGACTCGGCGTGTTGCTCGGCGTTGCGGTCGGGCCCGAAGGGAAGATCGTCACGGTCGGTCGGACCGAAGCGAAGGACGCCAAACATCGTGGAAGCTTCGCTCTATTCCGCAGTCTGCCGGATGGTCGGCCTGACCGCGGCTCCGGGCGCGAAGGGCTCTACTCGTTGAACCTCGGGCCCGAAGGGATCGCCGGCGCTGCCCTGACGCTGCCGAGCGGGATCCTCATCGGCGGAAGCTTCATTCAAGGTTCGACTACCAGCTTGCTGCTGGCGAAGTTGGGCCAGTGACCGGAGCTCGGCGCTTACCCGTGTGCGCAAGGTGGGGTTTGAGAGGGCCCGACACGGCATGCGCCCCGGCTTGGTCACGGCGGCGTCTGGGACACGAACCCACCCGGCTCCCAGAGGAAGGCCGCGCCGCTCTGACCCAGCCTGACGGCGAGGTCGTCCCCGGCGGCTGGGCGCAATTCGACGCTTCGGGGAACCGAGCCCAGCACCACCGCGATGCTGCTGAACCGGTATCGCTAGGGACTGGCTGGGCAAGAAATGGGGCAAGAACCCCCACAGACCCCAGCCGATCCCCACGTAGCTCGATTCGCAGAAAGCGCTTGAAACCGCGCCCCGCGTATCCGAGCGGGTCCCTGGTTCGGACTCATAATCGGACCGTCCTGGTAGGAACCCGACGGTCACGACTCCACCTCAGCCTCAATCGGGAAGGGGACGCCGGTCGGCGCTTTATCCAGGCGGATGAAGACTACCCAGGGCGCTGACGATGCGACCATCGCGAGCGCAGAATCTCCAGTAAGTCTGCTGTCCGCGCTGACGGTAAAGCAGGCAATCCCGGCCTGCGCTTTGGGTCCGGCGTGTGGGAGGCCCGAAACACGCGACGAAGTCCTGCACGCGAACCGCACCGCTCGCAACCTCTTCGCCGATCGTGTCAACCGTACCGGGAGCCTCGCGGGGGCGACAGGTGGGATCGCCCGGGCGGTATCGCTCAGCCCGCTCGTCGAGGGGACGGGGCGTAGATGCGGAGTTCTCGCGGACGCGGGCGGGGGCTGAGGTTGCATCGTCTGGACTATCGTTTCCGCCGCAGCCCGCGATCACTATGGCGCCGATCAGGCAAACGATCATGGTCGGGACCGGGCCCGGTCGGCCCTTCGGAAGCCCATGCCTCATTCGATCCGCCCCACTCGCAGCCGGAGGCCGCCGCGCGGCGACGGACAGTAGCTCAGCGGCAACCGAACGACCTCGGTGGGGCCGGTCCCGGGCACGGTTACACGCAGGCCGTAGGAGACGGCGAGCTTGCAGCGCCCTGAGCCGATCCCGTCGTAATGGGCCACGGTAAAAGTCGCCGATCCTCCTCCGCGCAGCTTCACCCGCAGGCGTCCGCCTTTGCTGCCCGGCCGCAACAAGGGAACCGCTTCGGCGCGGCCGATCGACTTGCCTTGGCGGTTGACTGCCGCCACCCGCGGCACTCCCGCGACTGTGCAGGGACGGCGAGAGTCGTTGGTGATCGTCAGGCTCGAATAGACCGTCCCCGCGGCGGCGCCGGAGTGAGCCCTCGCCGAGATGACCAGGTCGCCGCCTCTGCATGCGGGGGCGTGGAGGCGTGCCTCGGTGCGGTGCCAACGTCGGAGCCGTCCGGGCCGGTCTTTCTTGAAGCAGAGGGGTTCTCCCGGTTCCGGCCTCAGGATCGCGCACCCGTTCGGC
>JAJKHV010000141.1 GCA_021154855.1 Solirubrobacterales bacterium | reverse complement strand
GGACCCGGGCGAGGCCGGTGATCCGCTCGGTGCGGATCGGGTTGCGCTTGTGCGGCATCGCCGAAGAGCCCTTTTGCTGCCCGGAGGCAAACGGCTCCTCCACCTCGCGTAGCTCGGTGCGCTGCAGGTTGCGGACCTCGGTCGCAAAGCGCTCGAGGCCGGCGCCGGCGAGCGCGATCGCTGAGAGCAGGACCGCGTGCCGATCGCGAGGGATCACCTGCGTGGCCACGTCCTCGCGCTTCAATCCGAGCCGCTCCATCACCCGTGCCTCGACCGCTGGTGGCACCGAGGCGTAGGTGCCTACCGCCCCCGAGAGCTTGCCGAAGCCGAGCTGCTCGAAGGCGTCGCCGAGACGGGACAGGTTGCGGTCGGCCTCGAAGGCAAAACCGGCGAGTCGCAGCCCGAAGGTGGTCGGCTCGGCGTGTACGCCGTGAGTGCGGCCGACGCAGAGGGTGTCGCGATGCTCCAGCGCCCGCTCGATCAGGGCATCGCGGTAGGCCCGCGCACTCGCCAGCACCACCTCGCCTGCCTCGCGCAGCTGCAAGGCGAGCGCCGTATCGAGCACATCAGACGAAGTCAGCCCATAGTGGACCCAGCGCCCGTGCTCACCAACGGAAGCAGCGACGACATCGACAAATGCGGCAACGTCGTGGTCAGTCACCTTCTCCCGCTCGTTGACCGCCTCGACCGTGAAAACAGCATTCGCTCTCGCTGCTTCCGAAGCTTCTCTAGGAACGACGCCATGCTCGGCCCAAGCCTCAGTAGCCGCCAGCTCAACCTCGAGCCAGCACTCGAACTTCCGCTGGGCCGACCAAGCTTTCCCAATCTCCGGCCGCGTGTATCTGGGAATCAACGAATGCCTCCCTTCGGGCGGGTGGCGCGGTGGCGGGGGTCCCCCATGGCGGAGGGCGCGCGAAGCGCGTCCGAGCACATGGGGGAGGGCCGCCGCGACAGGACCCGCCCGCCGGATGCATTCGTATTACGCATTGATGATCCGCGCGGCCAAGATGCCGGCGTTCTTCGCCCCATCGATCGCAACGCAGGCGACGGGGATCCCCGGGGGCATCTGCACCGCCGAGAGCAGGGCGTCCAACCCGCCGAGGCTCTTGCCAAGAATCGGCACGCCGATCACCGGCAGGTCGGTGTGGGCCGCGGCGACTCCGGGCAGCGCCGCCGACATCCCGGCGCCGGCGATGATCACCTTCAGCCCGCGCATGCGAGCGTTGGTGCAGTACTCGCGGACCATCTCCGGATCGCGGTGAGCGCTCATCACCCGCATCTCGTGGCTGATTCCAGCCTCGTCGAGGGCGGCACCGGCCGGTTCCATCTTCGGCATGTCGTTCTTCGAGCCCATGATGATGCCGACCAAGGGCTCGTCGACGTCAATCTGCCCGAAGGTCTCTTCGGCCGCCGGCGAGGGCGTCGGATCGGTGGGCTGGGGCTCCTCTGAGATCTCGCTCATCTGGTCCTCTCTGGCTGGGCTGGGCTAACTGGAGACGCGGTCGACCGCACGGGCTGCGATGTCGGAACGCATCTGCATCCCCTCGAACTCGATCCGCGTGGCGGCATCGTACGCGCGATCGCGGGCCTCGGCGGGGGAGCCTCCCAGCGCGGTCAGATTGAGGACGCGGCCACCGGCGGTGACGATCTCACCGGCGCGCTGGGCAGTGCCGGCATGGGTAACCTCGGCCAGCGCAGCGGCCGCCTCGAGGCCGCGAATCACGTCCCCTTTTGACGAGGACTCCGGGTAGCCGGCAGAGGCGAGCACCAGGGTCACCGCCCACTCGTCGCTGAACTCCGCCTCGGCGCCGGCCAGGCCACCCGGCTCGCGCGCGGCGAGGCAGAGATCGACCAAATCCGAGCGCAGGCGCGGCAGCACGGCCTGGGTCTCGGGATCGCCGAAGCGGGTGTTGAACTCGAGCACCTTCGGCCCGTCCGGGCCGATCATCAGCCCGGCATAGAGGACACCGTGGAAGGGCCGCCCGCGGCGCGCCATCGCCGCGACGATCGGCCGGTGAACGGCATCGACGATCTCCTCGACCTCGGCCGCGCCGAAGCCGGGCACCGGCGAGTAGCTACCCATGCCGCCGCTGTTGGGACCCTGGTCGCCGTCGAAAATCCGCTTGTAGTCCTGGGCTGGCGCCAGCGGCACGACGTTCTCGCCGTCGCAGAGCGCCAGCAGCGAGAGCTCCTCACCGTCGAGGAACTCCTCCAGCACCACGGTCGTCTCACCAAAGCGGCGCTCGGTGAAGAAGACATCTACCGCAGCCCGCGCCTCTGACTCGCTGGCGCAGATGATCACTCCCTTGCCCGCCGCCAAACCATCGGCCTTCAGGACCGCCGGGTATGAGGCGCAGCTGATCTGCCCGACGGCCTCCTCGTGACTGCGCAGCAACAGGTGCGAAGCGGTCGGCACTCCCGCCTCGGCCATCAACTCCTTGGCAAAAGCCTTTGAACCCTCCAGCTCCGCCGCCGCCGCGCTCGGCCCGAAGGCCGGCACTCCGGCATCCGCAAGCGCATCGACGACTCCGGCGACCAGGGCCGCCTCGGGCCCGACCACAACGAGATCGACCCCGCGCTCGGTCGCCGCCGCGACGATCGCCTCGACGTCGTCGGCCGCAACCGCTGGCAAGCACTCTGCGTCAGCCGCAATTCCGGCATTGCCAGGAGCGCAAAGCAACTCGGGCGCATGTGCGGACCGAGCAAGCGCCCGCACGATTGCGTGCTCGCGTCCACCGCCGCCGACGACCAGAACCTTCAAAGTGCTCGCGTCCCCGCCTAGAGAGTGTCGGACAACTCGTCTGCCGGCATTGCCGCCAGCGTCTGACTGGTCATCGTCCCCCGCGAGCCAAGCTCAACGGACACCTTGGCCATCGTCTTCTCGTCAGGCGCCTCGACGATGGTGACGAAGTCGTACTGCCCCAAAGTCGCGTACTGAGCGATCACTTTGGCGCCGATCTGCTCGACCTCTTTATTGACCTCAGCAACTCGCCCCGGATTGTTCTTGAGCGTCCGCACACCGTCGGCGGTCAAGTTGGTCAGCATCACGTAAGTCGGCATTGCAGCGCTCCTCTCAACTCTCGGCAGGGGTTCCACCCTACGTTACGCAAGGCCCCGCGAACGGAATCTAGCCGTCGTACCCAGCGTGCACGTGATCGCAGTGATCGGGCAACGCAAAGGCGGTCCCGGGACCGTCTAGGTCGAAGCAGTAGATGAGCTCCGTGGGGTGCAAGGGGGCGGGCAGGTAGGCGAGCGTGCGGCCCAGGTTGGCGCAGGGCGCATTGGGAGCTGTGTCCGTACAGGAGATGCCGTCGACCGCCGCGATGTCCATCGCCCGTCCGAAGTAGTGGTTGGAGACGTTGCCGCTCGTCGTGTACTCGGAGTGATCGGAGCGCAGCGCCGAGAGAGTCAGCTGATGTTCCTGCGTGATCGCGCCGATCAACGCAACGATCCGCGGATCAAGCGCCCCGCCGGTGATGTCGTGAAGCTCCAATTCGTTGGAGAGCGTCAGGTTCTTCCAGTTGATTGGCGCTCCGACCGTGCCCGGCAGTGCCAGCGACCAGCCGATCGAGGTCGCCTGGCATTTGCCTTCCAGCGCTTCGGCGTCGTCGAGGACCGACTGCACGTACCACGCGGCCTGGTTGTGGGTGAAGATGCCGGCACGCAGGCTCCCTCGTGACCAGATCAAACGCGCCAAGGTCGCCGCCGAATCGGCCGGGTCGTCGCGATGGATATGCCCATCTTCATCGCCGTCAACCGCGTATTCGCTCCACTCGCTCGGTTCCAAGCCAAGCGGACCGCGCTGGCGCAGCTGTGCCCTGTCCAAGCCCCGCCCGAAGTTCGACTCCAGTCGCGCCACCGCGGCAAGCGCCCAGACTCCGCGCTGCCCAAGTTCGTAGCGGCTGGCCGCGGACTCGAAAGCTTCCATGTAGTCGTCGGGGATTTCGTCGCGCCATGCCGGTGCGGGCTGGCAGCTGTAGTCCTGCAGTTGTGGAGTCAGGGCAAAGCCACCGCTTGTTCCGCCGCCGAACGAGCCGTAGCAGCTGGCGTTGGCCAGGACCTCGGCCACGTACCAGT
Source organism: Solirubrobacterales bacterium (assembly GCA_021154855.1). Classification (GTDB taxonomy): domain Bacteria; phylum Actinomycetota; class Thermoleophilia; order Solirubrobacterales; family 70-9; genus VRUE01. The sequence continues at coordinate 2,502 of JAJKHV010000141.1, read as the reverse complement.
CGGCATGGTTGTAAGCGAAGATCGCGTTGTAGGTGTCCGCGGGCATTCCCGACGCGCTCAGGTAAGCGGCAGCGGCGAAGATCGCGTCTTCGGGGTTGTAGGGATCACGCACCCCGTCGCCGTTGGCGTCGACTCCCCACGTTTCCCAGGTCGACGGCAGGAACTGCATCCAGCCAACGGCGCCGGCCGAGGAGGGCCCCATGTTCGTGCCGAAGGCGCTCTCGATTCCATTGATCGAAGCCAGTACCGAGGCACCCTGTGGTCCGAGCCCATAGGCGGCCGCAGCGCGGTTGTAGACCGGGATCAAGACCGGGGGCACTCCGCCCGAGGTGGCGCAGCTGGAGCTTGGGATAGAGGGAATTTCAAAGGCTTCGGTTGGGACGGGCGGAGCCGGCGTGGCACCTGCGTCCGGCTCGGCTTCCGGCGTCGGTTCGGTGTTTTCCACCTTTGGCTCCGGCGGAGCTTCGGCCGAGGTGCCGCCACTGGTCTGGTTGGTCGCCGTCGGGGCGGCCAAGGTTGCTCCCTGTTGGAGCGGCGCTGTCGTCGGAGCCACCGCTGGCGCTTCAGCAGCGACGGCATTGGAGGCCGTCACTGCCACCCCGATTGCGGTGGCCGAGAGCACGTTGCGCAGTCGTCCCATCAGCCGCGCACATCCGTGACCAGCCACTCGCCGGATTTCTTCTCCCGTTGCATATCGATACGGAGCTCGCTGGTCACGCCGACCCGCAGCAGCGAGACGCTGAGGGTGTACGTAGTGCCGCGCTGAGGTCCGGGGACCACGTTCAACACCTTGGCCTTCGGCACCTTCACGTCGGCCGGCAAGCGGGGCGGTCGCTGCAGCAAGGAGTGAGCCAACTGAGGTGTGGCCGTAGCCGCGAAGGCAGCACGGACTTTGGCGTTATCGCGACCGGTCTCGTAGAGGACGAAGGCGCTGGAGAACTGGCGCGCGACCTTCATCGCCGCGGGACCGGCGGGCTGCGCAACCGCTGCCTCCCCGGCGGTCGGCGCGCTGGATGACGTCGAAGTGCTCGAGGCGGTGCCGGCGGTCGACGTTGCACTTCCGTCGCCGGCTTCGCTGCGCTTGGCCGTGGTCGCCGCATCGCCCGCCTCGGGAGTGAAGTCCGGGGCAGCTCCATGAAGGACCGGCGCCGACTGCGCCGGCTGCTCCTTCGTGATCGGGCTCACCACCGGTGCCGGCGGGGGGCTCGCGAGCCGCTGCACCGTGGCGGTCTTCGAGCCGCCGCTACCTGACGCCCAAAGCAGTCCGAACACCCCGGCCGCGACGGCGAGCAAGGCCAGTGCGGCCACTCCGGCGGCGCGGAGCGGTCCGCTCCAGTCGCCGGTGCGCTCCTCGAGCGGCCAGACCAATCCCCGCTCGATCGCCCAGGCGGCTCGCTCAAAGGGCCACTTGATCAGATCGGCGGTGGCACGCAGGGCGTCGACGCCGCCCCAGACCAGGCGCTCCTCGACCGCGAGAGCGGCGTCGGCAAGGGAAGAACGATGGGGGGCAGACGGGTTGATTCGGCGTCGTCCAAGCATGGATTGGTTAAACCAAGAGCTTATGTCGGATTTTGGCTGCTTTCCCTTAACACCGGCTAATGGGTTGTAGTTGTCATCCGCCGAGAGGCAAAGACAAGCTCCCCCTGCTCGGCATCGACTCCGACCACGTCGCCTTCACGGAACTCGCCCTCGAGCAGCCTCAGTGCCAGCTTGTCGACGAGCTGCCTTTGAATCACCCGCTTCAATGGCCGAGCCCCGTAGGTGGGGTCATAGCCGAGGTTGCCGAGCAGCGTCTTGGCGTCGTCGGTCAGCTCGACCTCGATGCCGCGCTCGTGTACACGGCCGATCAGCTGGTTGACCTGGAGCTCGACGATGCGGCCGATGTCCTCCTTCGAGAGGCGGTGGAAGATCACCGTGTCATCGATCCGGTTGAGGAACTCGGGCTTGAAGGTGGCGGCCAGAACCTCTTCGATCTGCTCGCGCATGCGCTCGTCGATCGACTCGGAGACGATCCGCTCGCTGCCGACGTTGGAGGTCATGATCAGCACCGTGTTGGTGAAGCTGACCGTGCGCCCCTGGCCGTCGGTGAGGCGGCCGTCGTCCATGATCTGCAGCAGCGTGTTGAAGACGTCGGGGTGGGCCTTCTCGATCTCGTCGAGCAGCACCACCGCGTAGGGGCGCCGCCGCACCGCCTCGGTCAGCTGGCCGCCCTCCTCGTAGCCGACGTAGCCAGGTGGCGCGCCGATCAGTCGCGCCACCGTGTGTTTCTCCATGTACTCGGACATGTCGAGGCGAACGATCGCCTGCGCGGACGCGAACATGAACTCGGCCAGCGCCTTGGCCAGCTCGGTCTTGCCAACGCCGGTCGGACCGAGGAAGAGGAAGGAGCCGATCGGTCGAGTTGGGTCCGATAGCCCCGCTCGGGACCGGCGCAGGGCATTGGAGACAGCCTCGATTGCCTCGGCCTGGCCGATCACCCTTTCGTGCAGGCGGTCCTCCATG
>JAJKHV010000140.1 GCA_021154855.1 Solirubrobacterales bacterium | reverse complement strand
TGGTGAGGGGCCGGGGTGCCCCTCCCGCTTGCTGGGGTTTTCGCCGGCCGCGCCCCGTTGCTTGCGGAGTGGGCTGTGCGAAAACCATGACGCCGCTGCTCGGGAGGGGCACCCCGGCCCCTTTGCAGCTCCGAAGCCCAGGCGAGAACATCCGCTTCGGTCGAGCTTGGGTGGCTGCTCCAAGAAGCGGGCTTCTGCTCGTCGCCGGTGTGCAAGTTATGGTCGTTGTTGCGAGTTGTTCTAACTGACTTCGAATACTGATCGTCAACTGATTGGGGAGGCCGTTTCTGTGAGAGTTTCCGTTGTCACTCGGTGGCATTACGCTGCCGCCATCTTCGTGCTGGGCGTAGCGGCTCTGGTGTTCACGCTGCCAAACCAGGCAAAGGCGGTGACGCCTGCGCATACCGACGTGATGTTCGTTTTCGACACCACGGGATCGATGGGCGGCGCCATTAACGAAGCTCAGGCCGAGATTCAGGAAGCGATGACGCAGATTGGCGCCTCGCTCCCGGACGTTCAGTTCGGTCTCTCGGAGGTGAGCGATTACAACGACGTCATCAATCCCGGAGAATTCAAATACGGCATCGGCGACGGGTTCGCGCCTTGGACGCTCCGTGTCCCGATCACTTCTAATCAGGCAGCGATCAGCTCGGCGCTTCTGGGCCTGGAAGCCAATGGTGGCGGCGACAGTCCTGAGGCTTATGGCAGGGCGCTATTCGAGAGCGACGCCAATCCGGCTGTGGGCTGGCGCCCAGGGGCACGCGGTGTTGTGGTGCTGGTTGCCGACGACGTTCCCCATGACAACGAACTGAACGAAGGCATTCCAAGTACCGTCTGGTATGAAAATCCATTCGTGACGGGGGTCGACCCTGGTGCCGACAACACCGTGGGGAACGCCGATGACCTCGACTGGCAGGGCGTCCTGCAGAGGCTGATTGCCGACGGCAAGCCGCTCGAGTTCGTCGACTACCACGGGTTCGAACCGTACTTTCCGTATTGGCAGAACTGGACGGGGCGCACTGGTGGCGCGGCTCTCCAGGCCGGTGAAGGCAACCTCGTCGCCCAGCTCGTCGAACTGGTCAAGTCGGGCGCAGGCGCTGCCCTGCCGGCCTGCCCTCCAGGCCAAGTGCGCGATCCGAACGAGCACTGCGTGGTCCCGCCGTCGAACAACTTCAAAATCGAACCGCGGATCAGCTGCGCCAAAGGTTGCCACGTCGTCCAGGTGAAAATCGTCTTCGACAGTGCTGGCAACGTGATCGCCGAAAGCGTGCTGGACGAGGAAGCCCAGGGCAGTTCGGTCGGCCAGGGCGGAGGCGCCGTCGCAAGTGCAGCCCATCCGAAAGCCAAGTGCGGGAAGAAAGCCAAGTCCTCCGCGAAAGGCAAGAAGGGGAAATGCAAGCGCCCGGCATTGATCAAGCAGCTCAGCCAGGCAGTCGTTCCGGGCGTCAACACGCTGAGTCTGAAACTCACCGGGCCGGCGGTGAAAGTGCTACAGACCAAGGGTAAGTTGAACCTCAAGGTGCAGATCACCTTCACGCCCACGGGGGCGGGCGGCACGCCGAAAGGCGCAGTCCATACCTTCGTGGTCAAAGCGCCGAAGAAAGCCCATCGCAAAGGCGGCCACGGCAAAGGCACAAAGCACTAGGCTCAGCTCCATCTGAACGAGAAAAGGCCGGGGCGGATGCCCCGGCCTTTTCGCTGACTGACTGAGTGGTCCTAGTTGCTGCTGCCACCGCTGAGGCAGTAGGCGAATGCGGTGATGGTGGCGCTGCTGGCGGTTTTGTTGATCGCTTGGTAGAGCCAGCCGTTGCCGCTGCGGAGCGTCGAGGTCATCTCGACTCCGAAGACGCTCGGCTGGGCCCCGCCGCTGATCACGGTCGTGCCCGCCGGGCAGTTGGCCGTGACGCCAGTGCTGGCACCGGCCGCGATGTCGCTGCTGTTCGACACCTGGACGATCGTGCCGAGCTCGGCGGCGCGGACGGAACCGGCCTGGAGCTCGCTCGAGCCGACTGAGTCGGGGCCGAGGTCGTTAGCGGTCAGGGACTGGTCGGCTACCTCCGAGGAGGCAACCGAGGCCGTGCTCAGGTCAGCCGCAGTGAGCGACTCGGGGGCGACGTCGGATGATTCGACGCCATTTTCAGCGATCTCGGTCGTGTCGACCGCGTCGGGGGCGATCTTGCCGGCGGCAACCGCGTTGTCGCGGAGGTCGACGGTGCGAATCGTGCCATCGACGATCTGCGGCGAGCGCACCGTGTTCTTGCCGGCGCCGGCGGCGATGGCGCTGCCGGTGAGGGCGGCGAAGAGCGCGATGCAGGCGATCACGAGGGCGGGGGAGGGACGGAATGAACGGGTCTTGCTGGTCATCGGAGGTTCCTTTCGTTGAGTTGTAAATCCGATGGATCAAGCTTCGGTCCGATCGCCCGCCCCGACTACGGGCCCTAGGGGTGGACCTCCTCACCCCCTATGGGGGCCGGGGCGCCCATCCGTCGGAACCCGCTCGCTTCGCTCGCTCACAAGTTCCGTCGGACGGGCACCCCGTCCCCTAGGTAGATTGGCCAGGTGCCCAGCAACAAGATCTGCGTCATCGGAGCGGGCTCCTCGGGCATTGCTGCTTGCCAGGTGCTGGGGGCCCGTGGCCTCGCCTTCGATTGCTACGAGAAGGGCTCGCAGGTCGGCGGGAACTGGCGCTACGAAAACGACAACGAGATGTCGTCGGCGTACCGCTCGTTGCACATCAACACCTCGCGCGGGCTGATGGCCTACAGGACCTATCCGATGCCGGATGACTATCCGGACTATCCGAATCACTTTCAGATCGCGCGCTACTTCGACGACTACGTCGACCACTTCGGGTTGCGCGAGAAGATTTGCTTCCGCACCGAGGTCAAGAGCGTCGTGCCGGTCGACGGCGAGTGGGAGGTGACCGTCGAGGACCTCGACGGCAAGGGCGAGACGCATCGCTACCGGGCGGTGCTCGTCGCCAACGGGCACCACTGGGACCCGCGCTGGCCCGAGCCGGCCTATCGAGGCTCAGAGGGGTTCGAGGGGGAGCAGATTCACGTCCACGACTACCGCGAGCCCGAGGTCCTGCGTGACAAGCGGGTGCTCGTGCTGGGCCTTGGCAACTCGGCGACCGATATTGCCGTTGAGGCCTCGCGGATCGCCGAGACGACCTTCCTGGCGATGCGCCGTGGCGCCTATGTCATGCCGAAGTACCTGAATGGCAAACCAACGGACGAAGCAGCTTCTAAGGTCCTGACGATGATGCCGCTTTCGGTACAGCGCTTTGTCCTCAGTCGCATGCTGGGGCTTACCGCCGGCGACATGACCTCCTACGGTCTGCCCAAGCCCGACCACAAGTTGCTGGAGGCGCACCCGACCGTCTCGGCCGAGTTGCTTTCGCGCCTCGGCCACGGCGACATCGTGGTCAAGCCCAACATCGACCGTTTCGTCGGCGGGCGCACCATTCGCTTCGTCGATGGCAGCGAGGAGCAGATCGACCTTGTCGTCTACTGCACCGGCTACCGGATCACCTTTCCCTTCTTCGACAACAACCTGATTTCGGCGGCGGACAATCGATTGCCGCTCTACCGGCGGGTGGTCTCTGTCGAGCACCCAGGGCTCTACTTCATCGGCTTGATTCAGCCGTTGGGGGCGATCATGCCGCTGGCGGAGGCGCAGGCGGAGTGGGTCACCGACCTGCTCAGTGGGCGCGGGACGCTTCCTTCGCCGGCGGCGATGCAGGCCGAGATCGTCGAGGCTGAAGAGAAGATGAAGAAGCGGTATGTCGCTTCCAAGCGGCACACGATTCAGGTCGACTTCCAGCCTTATCTGCGGGAGATCAGGCGCGAGCGGAAGCGGGCGGCTCAGCGGGTCTAATGCACCGAAGAAGCGAGTCCGCGCCCATCCATCGAAACCCGCTCCCTTCGGTCGCTCACAAGTTCCGCTGGACGGGCGCGGACTCGCTCGGCGAGTGGGTGCCGGCTGTGACCGGCTGCGCTGACAGGGAGCTTGGGATGGGACGGCGGTGCGGGGGCGCGCCGGGCCTTCTCTGAACCGCGCCGGCGCCGCCTGGGGAGTGATGGGGACCGCGGGGACGGATGGGGAAGGGGCGGTTGCGTCGGGAGCCGCCATCGGACTCGTCAGGCGCAACCTCCGGCTCGGGTGCTCTGCTTGCCCACCAGATCAGGGCTATTGAGGCGAAGACGGGGATCTTCAGCACTACCAGCAAGAAGAAGATTGGCCAGAAGCCCTCCATCGCGTCAGTGTAGAGACAGGGCCCACTGGCGCAAGGCCTCGACGTGGGCCTCCTCCAGGCCGCGGTGCGTTTCGGTCGGGACCAGCAGGGTCGGCTGCTCACGCTGCTCCGCCCACACGTAACAGCTCTCGTCGAAGTTATCGTCGATCCAGGCCATCGCCCGCCCCTGCCCGTACTCTTCGAGGGGACCGAGCTTCCAATGGGCCCCGCCGGCCGCGACGGCGCCGTCGAAGCTCACATGCGGCATCTCCGGCAGCCCCAACAGCGAGGGCAAATAGAAGTTTGCTTTGTCCTCCCAGCCGCTGGCCCAAACAAGCTCAAAGTGCTCACTGAGCCGCACCAACCGCTCCCCACACGGGAGCGAGATCAAATGAGGCACCCCATCAACCAGCTCGAGCTTGGTGAAAGCACGATCCGGCTTCTCTTCGCTGCCAAAGAGGCTGATAACGCCGTCGATGTCAACGGCAAGGATCGGCTTGCTCATGCCGGAGATCATTGCGGTTGTCGGAGGGCCGGGGGACACCCCTCGACCGGGCGGATACTCAAATCGCCGGGCTGATTAGGCCGGCGATTGGACGGTCGAGGGGTGTCCCCCGGCCCTCCCTACCAGCGGTAATGAGCAAAGGCCTTGTTGGCCTGCGCCATGCGGTAAATATCGTCCTTGCGCTTCCAAGCGCTGCCCTGCTGCTGAGTAGCGTCGACGATCTCGCTCGCGAGCCGCTCGGCCATCGAGTACTCCCGGCGATTGCGTGCGTAGTCGACCATCCAGCGAATCGCCAGGGTGCGGGCACGGCGGGCGGGGACCTCGACCGGCACCTGGTAGGTCGCGCCGCCGACGCGGCGGGAGCGAACCTCGAGCACAGGCGTCAGCTGCTTGATCGCGGCCTCGAGGGTCTCGATCGGATCTTCGCCGGAGCGCTCGCCGACGAGTGCCAGCGCGTCGTAGACGATCCGCTCGGCAAGCTGCTTCTTGCCGTCGCTCATCACCTTGTTGATCAGCTGCTGGACGAGCCGGTTGCGAAAGCGCGCGTCGGGCTCGACCGGACGAATTGTCGCTGCGGAGCGGCGCGGCATCAGGAAGCCTTGACGCCGTAGCGCGAACGGGCCTGCTTACGGTCAGAGACGCCGGCAGCGTCGAGGGTGCCCCGTACGACCTTGTAACGGACACCCGGCAAATCCTTGACGCGACCACCGCGGACCAGCACCACCGAGTGCTCCTGCAGGTTGTGGCCCTCGCCCGGTATGTATGTGGTGACCTCCATGCCGTTGGTCAGCCGCACACGGGCGATCTTGCGCAGGGCCGAGTTCGGCTTCTTCGGCGTTACGGTCGCGACGCGGGTGCAGACGCCCCGGCGTTGCGGGGCCGCGACGGCCTTTTTGCGGCCTTGCGAGGACTTGAGTCCCGGCGTCGCCGTCTTCTTCTTCGGGCGCTTGCGGCCCTTCCTGACAAGTTGATTGGTATTCGGCACGGCCGCGCATAGTAGAGCAGACCGCCAATGAGCAGCCCCGCCGCTGCCGCGAGCTCGGCGTAGAAGCCACCTTGGAGGACCGCCGTGGCGCCCGAGAATCGCGATGACTGAGCCCCGACATCGGTTCCGGC
>JAJKHV010000139.1 GCA_021154855.1 Solirubrobacterales bacterium | reverse complement strand
GGCGCCAAGCTGCGGCCCTTCCGCCACAACCGCATGGACAAGCTGGAGAAGATGCTGCAAAGGGCAGCCGCGGACGCTGGTGGCGTCCTGGTCGTCGTCGACGGGGTCTTCTCCATGGAGGGAGACGTCTGCGACCTGCCGCGAATCGTCGAGCTCTGCAAGGCCTACGGAGCGCGGCTGATGGTCGATGAGGCTCATGGCGCCGGGGTACTCGGCGTCCGCGGCGCCGGCGCCTGCGAGCTCTTCGGGCTCGAGGACGAGGTCGACCTGCGGATGGGCACTTTCTCGAAGAGCCTCGCATCGTGCGGAGGCTTCGTCGCCGGCCCTGCCGACGTCATCGAGTACCTGCGAATCAGCTCGCGATCTTTCGTCTTCAGCGCCTCGGCGGTCCCTGCCGCCGTTGGCGCTGCGCTCGAGGCCCTGCGGGTGATCCGCTCCGACGGTCCGCGACTATTCGAGGCACTGCTCGCCAATGCCGACTACTTGCGCGAGGGCCTGCGTGGGCTTGGCCTCGAGGTGATCGAGCCGGGAGCGCTCCCGGATGGCGCCGTCGCGACCACGCCGGTCGTGCCGGTCGTGGTCGGCGACGACTGGCAGGCGGTGCTGCTCTGGAAGGCGCTCTTCGACGCCGGCGTCTACACCAACGTCGCGATCCACCCGGCGGTACCGCCCGGTAACGCCCTGCTCCGCACCAGCTTGATGGCAACGCATGAGCGGGAGCACCTCGACGCTGCCCTGGACACCATCGCCCGCACGATCGAAGACTTTCCCGAACTACCCCGCTCGGGGTAGTTTCGTCCTTGTCCGTTTCGAGACAAGGGATTCGTCACTCCGAAAAAGGTGCTCTTAGCGACCGCGCTGCCGCGGCCCGCGCGAGTTCGGGTTGACGCTCGCCATCCCCAGCGCATAGCTTGCTCCCGCGCCGATCGCATCCCGGGGCAGGGAAGCGAATGGTGGAGGACACGACTCGACCAGGCCAGGTCTCTTGCCTGCGGTCCGGCGCAAATGCCAACCAGTCAACAACCCGAAAGGGAGGAGTCCAAGTGGACGCAGCTTCGATCGCCCCTGCTCAGACGACCGCTTCCGCAATCAAGGCCCCGCAGCACATGCAGGCCCTTGCTCGCGCCAACCGCGTGCGGCTTGCGAGGGCGGAGCTGAAGCGCTCGATCGCCCGGGGGGACATCGAGGCCGCCGACGTCGTCCGCGAATGTCCCTGGGAGACCGAGAGCATGACCCTCGCCGAGCTGCTCACCAGCCAGCGCCGCTGGGGCCGCACCCGCGCCCGGAAGTTCCTGCTCGGGGTGGCGCTGAACGAGAACAAGCGCCTCGGCACCCTGACCTCGCGTCAGCGCGCCCTACTGGTTTCCGAGCTGGCGACATCTCGGGAGACCGTCCTCGTTTGACGCGACCCAGACGTCGTCAGGCAAGAACAAAGGGAGCGTGGCGTGCTCCGCACGCGCGCAACTGAGGACGCCGCCTGACGACGTCTGGGTCCTTAACCGCCGAGGCGGCCGACCTTGAACGAAAGCCCGCCGGAAGCTCTCTGAAAGGCCCGGCGAAGGGCGAAGAAGGCAGCCAGGAAGGCAACCGCTCCCATGCCGAGGCAAACCGCCAGGATCAACCCGGCGAGATAGAAGAGGCCGCCGACGATCAGCACGAAGACCGTGCCGGCGAGCAGAGTCGTGTGGGAACGGTAGCCGGCGAAGTGCTCACTCGCCGCGGTGGCGAGCCCGCCAAGGCCGGCGAGGACAACGCCGACGCCGATCGCGGTCGGCTTCTGGCCAACAACGCCGATCACCAACATCGCAATGCCAGCGAGCACGGTTAGCTCAGCGAGGGGGAAGTTGCCCCACGGTGCCGGCGGCCGCTGCTCTGTCCCCGGCCTTGGCGACCCCTTATCGCTCAACGGCCGCAAGCCGCGCGGATAACGGGCATCCGGACGAGACCTTGACCCGCCACCATCCCATCAACATCCCGAGTGGGCCGAGGCGTGGCCGAGAGTGCCAGTGTCCGCAGCCAGGCTCGCCGACGTCGGCGCGCGAGATCCGCAGCCACTTGTGCTCGGCGGGCGCCGCAAGCATGCGGCGCAGCAGCTCACGGTTGCTGGTCTCGAGCTCACCCTGCGTCTCCAGCGCCACCCGGGCGGCCGCGATCCGATCGGCGAGCGCGTCGCGGACCTGCTCGAGCTCCGCGAGGCCCGCCACTCGCGGCTCGGCGAAATGACCGGCGACGCCGGTGTCGATGGCGACACGTGGAAACGCCTCGGCAGCGAGGCGGGAGAGCTGGTGCTCGAGGCGGCCGATTTGGCGGCGCAGCTCGGCGCGGGCGAGCCGCTCGTCGCCTCCCACCCGAAGCGTCGTGAGCATCTCTCGGTCGAGGAGATCAGGCATAAGACCGAATCGAGTGTAAATCACCGACCCGCCGCGGAAACGAGAAACTGGTTAAGGAGCTTTCCCGGGGTGCGAGTTATGCCTGGATCGCAGCGCAGGCGATCCACAGCGCCTCGTCGATGGCAGCCTGAGGCACGCCCTTGACCTGCACGGCGACGACCGCGATGCGCGCCGTGTCGGACTCCAACCCGCCATCGGCGGTGCTTGGGCCGAAGAGGAGCTCCAGTGGCGCTCGCTCATCGGCGATCGTCAACGTTCCCTGCGCCAACTTGCCGGGTTTGCCGGGCAACGACTCGCCGGGAGCCGAGTCACGAATGCAGAGGCGACCGCTGAGCTTGGCGGCATCGAAGGCGCGCAGTGCAACGCCAGTCTCAACCGTGGCGATCGTCAAGGCATCGACCGGCATGCCGCGGCTGGCGAAGGCGCCGGCGTGGAGACGATCCAGAGCGAGCTGCTCGATCGGCGTGCGGGTCCGATCGGGGTCAAGTCCGATCTGACGAAAGAAGACCCGGTAGGCCCACGGAATCGGCCGCTCGCGCATGTGAATCGCGTGCGACCCGTAGAAGCGGTCTGAAAGGTCGCGCAGACGCTGCAGGACCGGTTCAGTGGTCCGGCCCAGGCGGCCGTCAACCTCGACCCAGGCGAGACCGAGGCCGGGGAACTCCTCGGCGATGTGGGGGGCGACCCAGCCCTGCTCGGGCGAAGGCTCCCAGCCCAATTGCGACCTTGCGCCGCCGGCGTCCACCTCAGCCCGCCTCGGCAATCCTGGTCGCGCGCAGCAGCCGATCGATATGAGCTCCGAGCTGCGTGACCGTCAGCTCCCCGATGCTGGCGCTCTGCAGCGTGCCACCGGGATATACGTAGGCAAACGTGGGGCAGCCACCGACCCGGTAGAGGGCGCCGACCGCGCCGTCGCGGTCATAGCCGACCGGCATGCTCCAACCGCGGCGGCGGACAAGTTCGCGAACGGTGCCGCGATCGTCGCCCACGTCCAGCGAGAGGAAGCCCACCCGGCCACGGTATCGCTCGTAGGCCTTGGCGACCACGTCTTGCTGTTCGCTGCAGTTGCCGCCGCGCGAAAACCAGAACGAGAGCACGAAGGGGCGGCCAAAGAAGTCGCAGACCCGGATCGCCCCCGCGGTCCGAATCTGGCAGGCGGGAACACGGCGAGCGCTGTCCGGACAAGGCGCCTGCGATGTTTCGCAGTCGTCCTGGGCAACGTTCGCGTCGCCTTCGAGCCGCCCGGCAGCACTCGGCACGGCGAACTCAGGCAAGGCCCAGCGCTGCGCCACCTCGTCGAGCCCAAGCGTGCCTTCATCCTTGTTCTCGAGCGTGTTGAGAACCGCGATCACGATGATCGCCGCAAAGATCAGTCCGACGACAAGCGAGTAGCGGTCCCTCACGACTCCTCCACCCAGACGAGCGCCGCCGGAAGGGCCACCAACACTCCGAGCAGGGCGACGGAGAGGTCGATCACAGTGACAAAGCCGAAATCCCGCAGCATCGGCACGTTGCTTGCGATCAGCACGGCGAAGCCGGCGATGACAGTCACCGCCGAAGCGAAGATGGCGGGCCCAGTTCGCGCATAGGCGCTGCCGATCGCCTCTTTGACCTCTTGCCCCCCACCGCGCTCCTCACGAAAGCGCGCGGCAAGGATGACGCTGAACTCCGTGGCGATCGCGATCGTCAGGGCGCCCAGCGCCGCCGACATCGGGTTGAGCGGAATCTGACTCAGCCAGAGCACCAGCGCCGACCAGCCGGTTGCAAGAAGCACGGGAATGAGTGGTACCAGCGCACGCTTGGGCGAACGGTAGGCAAGCAGCAGGACCAGGGCGACGGAGGCGAGCCCGGCGAGTGTCAACCAGTAGCGGCTGCTGGAAAGATCCGAAGCCGCGGCGGCGGCAATCACGGGAAGCCCAGCGAAACGAATTTTCACTCCTTCCGGCGGGCCACCCGGTGCGCCCGGCTCACCGACCTCGGATTGCACCCTGGCGATCAAAGCCTGTTGATCCTCCAGCGACTGAGCCCGGATGCCAAAGCTCAGCAGGGCCAGATGCCCTGGCAGTCCGGTCTGCGGATCAATGGGCGCCAGCTGTTCGAGGCTGTAAGAGGGCAATTCGCGCAGGGTCGCACGTACGTCTGGCCGGGCCAGTTGCTCCTCTCCTTGGCCACTGACGAGGAAGTCCGAGAGCGCCGGACCGGGGCAGATTTCCGCCTTCAGGCAACTGGGGCGCGGATCGGTGAATCCGTTCTCCCGCAGCACTCGCTGCTTGAAGCCGGCCATCCAGCGAATCGTCGCCGGATCGGAGAAGTCGGGGGCTTCGACTGCGATCTGGAGTTGACCAGAAACACCAGTGGCATCTTGGACCTGGTTGAGATCGCGAACCTCGCGCAAGCTCTGCGGCGCCAGCGACCGGATGTCAGAGACGGTCTCGATCTGAGTGCCCAGGCCCCAGCCGACCACGGCCAGGGCGGCGCCGACGCCGAGGACCCGCTTTGGGTGAGCTAGGGCAAGCGTCAGGAGGCGCTGCTCGGGCCTCGGGGTCGGGTGCCCCTCCGCTTGCTGGGTTTTTCGCCTTGCGCGTGTCTTTACTCGCTGAGTGATCTGTGCGAAAAACGCGACGCCGCGCGCATCCGGGGCACTCCATCCTCTCGCCGGGGGGCGGAGGCTCAATGCCGCGAAGCCGACCGTAAGGGCTAGTGCGAGGCCAATTGCTATGCCGAGGATCAGGAGCAGCCCGAAGCTGCGCACCATCGGGACCGGGGATAGCTGGAGGGCGAGGAAGCCCGCAGCCGTCGCGAGACAGGCGGTGGCAATCGTCGGGCCGGCGCGACCGGCTGCGGTGCGGGCAGCGTCAAGCGAGCCGGCGCCGCCTGAGATCGCCTCGTCGTAGCGAGCCTGAAGCTGGATCGCGTAGTCGACCACGAGGCCGATCAGAATCGGCAGCGTCGCTATCGAGGCGATCGTCAAGGAGCCGCCGACGAGCTTCAGCAGGCCGAAGGTCAAGGCAGCGGCCCCCAGGGCGATCGCGAGTGGCAGGAGCTTCAGGCGTGAGCGGAAGACGAGAAGCAGGGTCAATCCCATGACCAGAATCGCGACCGCGAAGAGGATGAGCAGCGCGTCCTTCAAAGCGCCGGCCAGTCCTTCGATTACGATCGGAGCGCCGGAGATCGTGTAAGTGCCGCCTTGCAAGGCAAAGCAGGCCTCGGGCTGGCCCTTGTAGGTGCAGGCCTGGCGCGGGGTCGTGTCGTAGACCGCTGCGCGGATCAGCCTCAGAGCACGGCTGCGTTCGGCGTCGCTGAGATCGGGCCGCAGGCGCAGGACGATCTGGGTGGTGTCGTTGTTGGGGAAGAGGTAGGCGAGCTTCGACTTCGGTGTGCCGCGAGAGCGACGCAGGTCGAAGACGACTGCGGCGAGAAATTCCGGATTGCCGATGCTCGGTGCGCTGGTGATCCCGTAGCGAGCGGCGACCTCGACGAGGAATTCGCGTAGCCGTTCGGGGGGCACCGTCGCCGCCAGCCGTTCCAGCTGTTCGTCGATCTGGATAACGGCCTCATTTAGAAAAGTCCCCGGCCCGGCGAGGAATTGCACCGGTTCCATTTCCGCCAGCTCCGTACAGGGCCCGGGAATCGGCGTCGCCCCTTTGGGCACCTTCGCCGAGAGACACCCCTCCAGCCGCAGCAACCGCCCCAGGTTCGGAGTGAGAATCAGTTCCTGCAGATCCCCCTGAGCAACCACGACGACGGGTTCTTCGCCAAACACGCCCCGCACCCGTTCAGTAGCCCGATAGCTCTCGCTGTCCGTATCGACCAGTGTGTTAGTCCCGGCATCGGTCTCAAGCTGCGTGGCAGCCACCCCAGCTCCGATCGCGAGGATTACCGCTACGGCCAGTACGGCCTTCGCATGCCGAACGGCCCACGCCGCAATCGCTGGCATTCAGCCGCTTCTCGCGCGGGTGGCGTGGGGTGAGGGGGGTCGAGGACGGACCGTGGCCCGCCCGCAGGCCCCCCTCACCCCACGACAGGACCCGCGCGCCGAGCCGCTCAATCCATCGAAAGCGGACCAGTGACGTCCGCATTGAGGAACTGCGAGACGAACCGGTTTTCGGAGTCGAACAGCTCCTCCTTCGGCCCCGACTCGACGATCTTGCCGTTCCAGAGCACCGCGATGAAGTCGGAAATCCGACGCGCCGTGTTGAGGTCGTGGCTGATCACCAAGTAGCAACCGCCGTTCTCCTCGTGAACCTCGCGGACCAGCTCGCAGAGCAGCGCCGTGCGCACTGGGTCGAGGCCGGAGTCGGGCTCGTCGAACATCACGATCGCCGGTTCCAGGACCAGCGCCCGGGCGAAGCCGGCGCGCTTGCGCATACCGCCGGACAGCTCGTTCGGCATCTTGTAGATCGCCTCGATCAGCCCCACCTCCTTGAGCCGGCGATTGCAGATCTCGCCGATCTCCTCCTCGCTCTTGTCGGTGTGCTGGCGCAGCGGGAAGGCGGTGTTGTCGTAGATGTTCATCGAGCCGAAGAGGGCGCCGTCCTGGAAGAGCAGGCCGAACTTCTTGCGAACCTCGAAGAGTTCGTCATCGGTCATGTTCGGAATCGATTCACCGTGCACCAGCACGTCGCCGGAGTCGGGGTAGAGCAGGCCGACGATGTGCTTGATCAGCACGCTCTTGCCGGTGCCTGAGGGGCCGAGCACCATCGAGACCTGATCCTCGGGAAGACCCAGGTTCAAGCCGTTGAGGATGCGGGCCCGGCCGAACTGCTTGACCAGATCGATGATCTCGATCGCGTCCTCGCCGCCGTGGTCACGCTTGCGGCCGGTGTGGAAGCGGTATGGATCGGCCTCGGAGGGATCGACACCCGGAATCACGAAGTCCCGCCCCATCGTCAGGCCATCCTCGCTGACATAGGGGCCGCTGTGATCGGCCGGCGCAACCGGTTCTGCGACTTCCGCTGTGGTCTCCGCCTCAGTCTCGAACTCGCTGTCCTCGGGCTGCGTTGGGTCATCCATAGACATAGACATTGATTCAGTCAGCCTCCTATCGGCGCCCGTGGGTTAGCTCCCCAGAAGACCAGGGTGCCCAGCATCCCGATGATGTGGACCAAGACGATGTTGAGGACCATCGACTTCGCGGTGGCGGTGCCGACCCCGACCGGGCCTCCCGACGCCGTGTAGCCGTAATAGCAGCCGACCATGACTATGGCGGTCGCCATGAACATTCCCTTGACCAGGCTGAAGAGCAGGTCGGGAGGGTTCTGAAAGAGCCAGAAGATCAGCAGGTAGCCGCCCGAGGAGACGTCGCCAATCTGCTGGACGACGGCCAGGTAGCTGGCGAAGTACATGATCCCGATCCCGACCAGGTACATGAAGGGAAAGGCGATCCAGGCGGCAAGCAGGCGAGTTGCGCAGAGGAAGGTGACCGGAGGAACGCCCATCACCTCGAGCGCGTCGATCTCGTCTGAGATCCGCATCGCGCCAAGCTCGGCGACGATCCCGGTGCCGACCTTGGCGGCCAGCATGTAGCCGAAGGCGTAGGGCATGATCTCGCGCAAGTCGCACCAGGCCGAGAAAACGCCGGCGTAAGCAGGCGCCCCCTGGGCACGCAACAGGTAGGCGCCCTCGATCCCGCACTGTAGGCCGAGGATGAAAACGAGGCCCCAGATGATCAGCGCCGAGCCGAGAATCAAGATGCCCGCTTGACGCAAACTCTCGCCGAAGAACCGAAGGACCCGGCCGCTGTAGACCAGACCGGCGACACGCGAGCCGAAGCGAGCGATCTCGCCGAAGGAGTCGAGCCAGCTGCGGGGGATCTCGAGCCAGGCGTTCATCGAATCGTCTGCAGCTCCGGGTGAGTGGCGAGCAGCGTCTGGGTGAAGGCGTAGTTGAAGGCGAAGACGCCCATGAAAGCGATCACCACCGCCTCGTTGACAGCGCGGCCCACTCCCGCCGCGCCTCCGGACGCAGTCATCCCCTTGTAAGAGCAGACGACGGCGATGATCGCGCCGAACAGCGTGCACTTGATCACCGAGCCCCAGAGGTCGGTGATCGAGGAGTTGGAGAAGAGCGTGGCGAAGAAGCCGCCGAGCGGCTGCTTGTAGAGGAGCTCGGTGATGATGCCGCCGCTGATCCCGAAGACGAGGGCGTAGATGTCGAGCAGGCCGGTGATCAGCATCAGCGCCAGGAAGCGCGGCACGACCAGGTTCTTGATCGGGTCGACGCCGAGCACCTGCAGGGCGTCGAGCTCCTCGCGGATCTTGCGGGCGCCGAGGTCGGCCGTGATCGCGGTGCCGGCGACGCCGGCGACGACGACGGCGGTGACGAAGGGGGCGAACTCGCGGATCGAGGCGAGCACGAAGAAGCCGCCGAGGCGATCGAGAGCGCCGAAGAGCGAGAGGAAGTTCGCCGCCTGCAGGCCCGGGGCACCGAAACCGAACGCCACGGTGGAGACCAGCAGCGGAAACCAGCAGAGCTGCAGAGCGAAAAGGAACTGGCCGATGAACTCCTCGCCGTAGGGATAAGGCGGCTTGACAGCCGAGACGAGCGTGCGAGCAGTGAGGATCATCATGTCCCCAACTTGTTCGAACAGCGACTTGGCGGGCAAAAATGCCCTGTCTACCGCGGATCTCACGTTCATCTCCTCCGGAGAGCGGCTCCGCATCCAACGAAGCCCTACTCACTGGCCGAGTTTATGCGATGCGCCAGAGGCCGACCGTTACACGACTGTTGAGATCGGGCTAACCCGCCCGCCGACCGCTCCAGAGGGCCGCGGGCCCCGTGCTATGTTGCGGCCGCTTTGCGGGGGTATGACATACAGGCAACGCAGCGTCGCATCCGTGCTGCGCTCGCGGGTGCGCTTACCGCAGCCCTTGCCCTCACCGTCGTCGCCTGCGGCGGCGAATCGTCTTCTGATGCAAATGAGCCAAGCGGCACCTTTCGTGTCGAGGTGACCTCTGCCAGCTTCCCGACCAGCCAGCGGCTCGGCCAGACCTCGCTGATGCGGCTCGGAATTCGCAATACCGGCAAGAGGACGGTCCCGGCCCTGACCGTGAGCGTTTCGATCGCCGGTCAAGAGGGGCAGGCGTCGACCCTTCCCTTTGCGATCCACGACCCTCAGCCGGAACTGGCCCAACCGGACCGGCCGGTCTGGGTGGTCGCGGCGCACTATCCGAAGTTCGACGGCTCTTCGGCGCCCGGTGGGGCGGAAAGCTCGAATCAGAAGACCTATGACTTCGGCCAACTGAAGCCGGGCAAGACCACCAACGTGGTTTGGAAGCTGAGCGCAGTGAAGAGCGGTCATTACGACCTGCTCTACGCGATCGGCGCCGGCCTCGGCAACCAGGCCAAGGCGGAGACCGGCGGCGGAGCCAAGCCCGGCGGCTCCTTCTCGGTTCAGATCAGCCCGGCGCGACTCGACAAGGAAGTCAACGCCAGCGGCGAAGTCGTCGAAAAGAAGCCGGCGCAAAGCGGCAAGTAGCTTGTCCGGGGTGGGACGCCGAGCCGCCTCGATCCTCTTTTTCGCAGCTCTCGCCCTGGTCGCCCTTCCTGCCTGCGGCACGGCGCAGCAGCATGGCCAAGTCGAACCCGCGCAGCGCCGCGCCGGTGGCGTGGGGCTGAAGCGGATCGGCAGCTTCGAAAGTCCCACCTACGCGACTGGCGCGCCTGGCTTTCCCAAGCTGCTCTTCGTGGTCGAGCAACCGGGCACGGTGCAGGTCATCCGCGGCGGCCACGAGCTCGGCCACCCCTTCCTCGACATCAGGGATCTGGTCGGCGACGACGGCGGCGAGCGCGGCCTG
The DNA here is from genome assembly GCA_021154855.1 of Solirubrobacterales bacterium. Classification (GTDB taxonomy): domain Bacteria; phylum Actinomycetota; class Thermoleophilia; order Solirubrobacterales; family 70-9; genus VRUE01. The sequence goes on along the minus strand of JAJKHV010000139.1, from coordinate 3,498 downwards.
CTCTCGATCGCCTTCCCGCCCGACTACGGAGAGAGCCGGCGCTTTTACGCCTATTACACGGATAACGACGGCAACATCCGGGTCGAGGAATTCCATCGGCGCAGCGCGACGCAGGCGGCCGGCAGCTCCGGCCGCACGGTGATCGAGATCCCCCACCCGGTCAACGCCAACCACAACGGTGGCCAGCTGCAGTTCCTCGGCAACCTGCTCTATCTCGGCACCGGCGATGGCGGCTCCGGCGGCGACCCGCCCAACAACGCCCAGAACAAGGAGAGCTTGCTGGGCAAGCTGCTCCGCATCGACCCCCGTCCCAGTGCAGGACGCCCCTATTCGATCCCCGCCGAGAACCCGTTCGTCGGCAAGGCGGGACGCGACGAGATCTACAGCTACGGCCTGCGCAACCCGTTCCGCTTCTCCTTCGAGAGCGCCAAGGGGCAGCCGCGACTTGCAATTGCCGACGTCGGCCAGAACCGTTTCGAGGAGCTCGACTACACCACCGTCGCCGCCTCCAGTGGCGCCAATTTCGGCTGGGATGCGCTCGAGGGCTTTACTCCCTACAGCGAAGAAAACAGCGGGACGGCTGACCCCGGTGGCACGACCAAACCGATCATGGCCTACAGCCACAGCCGTGACGGCGGCAGCTGCTCGATCATCGGAGGCTACGTGGTCGGCAACGGCGGACCACCCTCCCTGCGCGGCCGCTACGTCTACACGGACTTCTGCTCCGGACGGCTGTACAGCCTCATCCCCAATGCCCACCGTGCCAGTCGCGACCGCCGCCTCGGCCTCGAGGTGGCCTCCCCGACCTCCTTCGGCGAGGACAGCAGCGGTCACATCTATGTGTGCTCGCAGGAAGGGCCGGTCTACCGGCTCGTTTCGCGCTAGCGGCGCTCAAAGAAGCTACTGTTGGCTGACCAGCCAAAGGGGTCGAGGAAGGGAGTTCCAGTGGAGAGCGGCACTGTGGAGACGAGCATCGAGGTCAACGGCTCGAACGGCGCCAGCGGCGCGCCGGCCGCCGAGCGAATCGACGTCCTCAACCCCGCGAACGGAAACCTGGTCGACTCGATCCAGGTCGATACGCCCGAGACGATCGCCGCCACCGTCGCGCGCGTCCGCGCCAACCAGGCAGAGTGGGAGGCGATCGGAATCGAGGGCCGCTACCACTGGCTCGGCAAGCTCCGCGACTGGATCCTCGACAACACCGAGGAGATCTCCGACACCGTGCAAGCCGAAACCGGCAAGGTCCGTGGCGACATCTCGGCCGAACTGTTCTACGTCACCGATCTGATCAATTTCTACGGCACCAACGCGGCCAAATTCATCGGCGACGAAGCCGTCCGCCCACACTCGCCGCTCATCGCCGCCAAGAAGTTGACGATCCGGTACCGGCCGCACCCCATCGTTGGCGTGATCAGCCCCTGGAACTTTCCCCTCGCGATGGGATTGGGCGACTCGATCCCCGCGCTGCAGGCGGGCGCTGCGGTCATCGTCAAGCCCTCCGAGTTCACCCCGCTGAGCCTGATTCAGATAATCGGCGCATGGAAGAAGGAGATCGGTGCCCCCGACGTCTTCGACTGCGTCCTCGGCACGGGCGAGGCCGGCAGCTCACTGATCGACCACGTCGACTGCGTTCAGTTCACCGGCTCCGACCGGACGGGGCGCAAGGTGATGGCCCGCGCCGCCGAGACCCTAACCCCGGTCAGCCTGGAGCTGGGCGGCAAGGACCCGATGATCGTCCTCGCCGACGCCGACATCGACCGCGCCGCAAATGCCGCCGCCTGGGGCGGGATGTACAACTCTGGCCAAGTCTGCCTCTCGGTAGAGCGAATCTACGTCGAGGACGCGGTCTACGACGAGTTCGTTGCCAAGCTGACCAAAAGGGTCGGCAGTCTGCGCCAGGGCACCGACGGCCGCAAGCCCGAAAAGGACGTCGGCGCGATGACCTCACCGAACCAGTCGACGATCGTGGAAGAGCAGGTGAACGACGCCCTCGCCAACGGCGCCCGCGCGCTGACAGGCGGTAAGAAAGTCGATGGTCCCGGTGACTACTTCGAGCCCACCGTCCTGGTCGACGTCGACCACTCGATGAAGGTGATGCGCGACGAGACCTTCGGCCCGGTCGTAGGGGTGATGAAGGTGCGCGACTCCGAGGAGGCCGTGCGCCTCGCCAACGACAGCCGCTACGGCCTTGCTGCCTCCATATTCGGCGACAAGGAACGCGCCGAGAAGCTGGCGCGCCGGATAGAGGCGGGCTCGGTCAACGTCAACGACGTCATCACCAACATGCTCGCCATGGGCGTTCCGATGGGCGGCTGGAAGCAATCCGGCATCGGCTTTCGCCACGGCGATTACGGGATCAAGAAGTACTGCCGCCCGGAGTCGATCGTCGTTACCCGCTTCGGCGGCAAGAACGAACCGGCCTGGTACCCCTACACCAAGGGACGCCGCAAGCTGGTCAACCGGGTCGCCACAGCCTTCAATGCCCGCGATTTGAAGCGTCGCCTGGGCCTGCGCGGCTGACCTGATCCTCAGGCGGGAGGCGGTTCGGGGCACCCTCCTCCAGAGGCCGTTGCGCAGCAGATCGCCCGCGAGGTTCGTGGCGTGGTCCCTGAGCCTCTGGAGGAGGGTGCCCCGAACCCCTTACTCTCCCTAGTTCATGCCTGAGCGGGACTACATAAGAGCAACACAGGAGCGGGTCGTCGTCTTTGACGGTGGCATGGGCGCGACGCTGGAGCAGTTCGAGCTTACGCAGGAGGACTACGGCGGGCTTGCTGGGAAGTGCCATGAGGCTCTGGTGCTCAACAGGCCCGATGTGATCGAGGGCGTGCACACCTCGATGCTCGAAGCGGGCGCCGAGGTGATCGAGACGGACAGCTTCCAGGGGTCGCGGCTGAAGCTCGAAGAGTGGGGGCTCGGCGAGCACACGCTCGAGATCAACGTCAAGGCGGCGCAGATCGCCCGCAAGGCGGCGGGCCCGGATCGCTTCGTTGCCGGATCGATCGGGCCGACAGGCTTCCTGCCCGCGTCGACCGATCTGACCCTGGGCAACATCTCCTTCGGCAAGCTGGTCGAGGTCTTCGCCGAGCAGGCGAAGGGCCTGGTCGAAGGCGGCGCCGACCTGATCATGATCGAGACCGCGCAGGACATCCTCGAGGTCAAGGCGGCGATCTTCGGCGCCCGCGATGCCTTTGAGGCGACCGGCCGCACGCTGCCGATCCAGACCAGTGTCTCGCTGCTTCCCAACGGCGGCAAGATGCTGCTCGGCACCGACATCCAGGCGGTGCTGACGACATTGGTCGCACTTGATGTCGACGTCATCGGGCTCAATTTCTCGACCGGCCCGGAGGACATGCGAGACGCGATCCGCTTCCTCGGCGAGAACAGCCCGCTGCCGGTGCACTGCATTCCAAACGCCGGACTGCCGTTGCAGGGGCCAGACGGCGAGACGATCTTCCCCGAAGAGCCCGAGCCGCTGGCGGCGACCTTGGGCGAGTTCGT
>JAJKHV010000138.1 GCA_021154855.1 Solirubrobacterales bacterium | reverse complement strand
GACGTAGCGAAGATCGAAGACGCTCCGACCGACCTCGGCACCCTCACCGAAGCTGATTTCCACCACGCTTTGCTTCAGGCCGCCGCTCAAGGGCAGATCAAACCGGTCCCCAAACCGGGCGACAAAAAATACGAAGAACTGAAGGAAAAAGCCCTTGGGGAAGTTTTCGATGCAATCTGGATCCAGGGCCAGGCAGCCGAAATGGGCATCGTCGTGACGAAAAAAGAAATCGCCGACGAACTGGCGAAACTCAAGAAACAGGCCTTCAAAACTGACAAGCAGTACAAAGAATTCCTCAAAGAAGCGCACTTCTCGATCGCCGACGTCAACGAGCGGGTGACGATTCAGATCCTCAGCGCCAAAATCCAGGCACAGGTCACCGAAGAAGCGCCGCAGCCGAGCAAGGCCGAAATCGAAAACTATTACGAAGCGGCCAAGTCGAGTCAGTACACGACCGGGGAAACGCGCGAAATCCGCGTCATCAAGAACAAAGACAAGGCGAAGGTCGAAGAAGCGAAGAAGCTGCTCGAAAAAGACGACTCGGTGAAGAGCTGGACCAAAGTCGCCAAGAAATACTCGACAGATACGACCAAAAGCAGCGGCGGTGTTCAGGCGGGCGTGACCGAAGGACAGCTGGCGGAACCGCTTGATGCCGCCGTCTTTGCCGCGCCCCAGGGTGAGGTCGAAGGACCGCTGAAAGAAGCCAAAACGACGACTTACACCGTCTATGAGGTGATGAACATCACCCCGGAAAAAGTCCAGTCGCTCGACGAAACTAAATCGCAGATCAGCGCCCAGCTGGCCGAACAGGCGAAACAGGAAACGTTCGCCCGCTTTGTCAGCGACTACGGCAGTCGATGGAAATCGCGCACCTTCTGCTCCTCGGACTTCCTGATCGAACGATGCTCCAACTTCAAGGGCGATGGCCGTGCGCCGGAAGCGGATCCCGCCTGCTTCGAAGCCGACCCGAAAACTCCGGCGGAAGCCTGTCCGGCGCCGGTTGCCCAGGTCAAACCTGCTCAGCCGGGATCGGTCAGCCCGCTGAATCGCGAAGGGCAAAAACTGCCGCAGCGTCCGCGCCCGGCAGAAGCGGGTGCGGCAGCTCCCGAAGGGGCCACCGAACTACCCCCCGGAGTCGTTCCCGAAGGCGAATAATCCCGGCGGGTGAATAGGATGGCGCGTCCGTGAGCGCGATCTCATTCATCCACGCCCGGCAGATCCTCGACTCTCGCGGCAACCCGACGGTCGAGGTCGAAGTCGCGCTCGAATCGGGGGCGCGAGGCCTCGCCGCGGTCCCCTCCGGCGCTTCGACAGGAGAGTTCGAGGCGGTTGAGCTGCGTGATGGCGGTGACGCCTGGGCGGGAAAGGGAGTCACACTCGCGGTCGACAACGTAAACGGCGAGATCGCCACCGCCTTGCGGGGTGCCGATGCCGAGGACCAGGCCGGCCTCGACGCGAAGATGATCGAGCTCGATGGCACCGCCAACAAGGGCAGGCTGGGCGCTAACGCGATCCTCGGCGTCTCGCTGGCCGCGGCGAAGGCAGCCGCGATGGTCGGCGGCGAACCGCTCTTCCGCTACCTGGCGAAGCTCTACGGTGGAGCCGAGCCGAGCCTGCTGCCGGTGCCGATGATGAACGTGCTGAACGGCGGCGCGCACGCCGACAACTCGGTTGACTTCCAAGAGTTCATGGTCGTGCCCGCTGGGGCGGCCAGTTTCTCCGAGTGCCTGCGGGTCGGGACCGAGGTCTTCCACGCCCTGAAGAAGAGCCTCGCCGCTGGGGGGCACTCGACCGCCGTCGGTGACGAGGGCGGCTTTGCGCCGAACCTGGAGTCCAACGAGGCGGCCCTGCAGGCGGTGCTTGCCGGAGTCGAAGCGGCGGGCTATGAGCCTGGTGGCGACGTCTTCATCGCCCTTGACCCAGCGACCAGCGAGGTCTTCGATAATGGCGCCTACGTCCTCGAGCACGAGGGTCGCTCGCTCTCGCCTGAGCAAATGGCCGCCTACTGGGAGGACGCTTGCTCGCGTTACCCGATCCTCTCGATCGAGGACGGCATGGACGAGGAGGACTGGGAGGGCTGGAAGCTGCTCACTGAGAGGCTGGGCAAACGGGTCCAGTTGGTCGGCGACGACCTCTTCGTCACCAACCCCGAGCGGCTGCGCCGCGGCATCGAGCTTGGCGTCGGCAACTCGGTGCTGGTCAAGGTCAACCAGATCGGCACCCTGTCGGAGACCTTGGAGGCGATCCGCATCGCCTCGGAGGCCGGCTACAGCGCCGTGATCTCCCATCGCTCGGGCGAGACCGAGGACACGACGATCGCCGACCTGGCGGTGGCCACCGGCGCTGGCCAGATCAAGACCGGCGCCCCGTCGCGCTCGGACCGCGTCGCCAAGTACAACCGGCTGCTCAGAATCGAGGAGGAACTCGGCGATTCTGCAGCGTTCCCGGGCTTGCAGGCGTTCCACCAGCGGTCTGCTTAGTGAAGGAATGCGGGGCTCGGCCTCGTAGGTGCGAGCATGGCAGCGCGCGCGCACGCGGGGAAACGCACCGCCGGCGGTGCAAAACGCCGCCCCGCATCACGCAAATCGACAGTCAGGCGCAAACCGGCGGCGCGACGCAGGCCAGGCGCGCGCAGCAGCGCCAGCCGGATCCACTGGGATCGCGTCGGTCGCGTCGCCCTGACCCTCGTCCTCTTCTTCGTCGCCTACTCGTACCTCAACCCTGTGATCGACTTCGTCAAGACCTACACGGCGACCACCGCCGCGAGGGTCAAGCTGCACGAAGCCCAGCGCGAAAACACGCGCCTGCACTGGCGCGTCCAGCATGCCGACGACCCGATCGTCCTCGACACCAAGGCAAGGGCTCAGGGCATGGTCGCCCCGGGCGAGACGCCAATCGTCGTCCGCGGTCTCTAGTCGCCCTCGTTGCGGTCGTAGCTCTTTCCGCTATCCGACAACGAATACGACCGAGACGTCCGTAGGTGCCCTGTGGTTAGCGTCGGCTCGTACATCCTCAGCGTCGTGGCCCTGGCCGCCGTAGGGCTCTCTCTGGGGTTCAGCGCATATCGCTTGCGCCAACAGCTGCTCCCGGCCTGGGAGAGCGCCCCAGCGCGCCTCGTCGAGGCCGTGGTGGCAATTGCCCTGCTGATCTGGCTCGGCGAGATCCTCGGCACCCTGCAGCTCTTCTACGCCTGGACCCTTGTGGCTTCATCTGTGCTGGTCGCAGCGGCTGTTGCCTGGCGCGTCCGTCCCTCGCCGCTCGAACAGCCACCTCTGCCGGGGGGTGGCGCGATTTTGGGGGACCACCATGAGGAGCCGGGTTCGGCCTCCCGCCCGCGGCCCCTGTCGCAGGAGGGGGAGGGCGCTACGGGCGGTCCACGGGCTGTTCCAGACCCCCCTTCCCACCCCCCTGCGCTAGCCGCGGGAGGAGCGCCTTGGCTGCTATCGCTTGTGACCGTGGGCGTGGTCGCCTTGGTGTTCGCCCACTGGGGCCTGACAACGAAGGATGCGCTCGACCGCGGCATCTTCAACTTCGACTCGCTCTGGTACCACATGCCCTTCGCGGCGGACATGGTCCAGAGCCACTCCGTGACCGGGCTGCACTACACCGAGACGGTCTTCACCAACTGGTTCTACCCGCAGAATTCGGAGCTTCTCCATGCCACCGGGATCCTGCTGACGCACCGCGACACGCTGTCGCTCTTTCTGAACTTCGGCTTCCTAGCTCTCAGCTTCCTGGCTGCATGGTGCATCGGGCGGCCCTATGGGCGCGGCCATCTGACCGTCGTCGCGGCTGCCATCGTCCTGGAGTGCCACACGCTTGTCGTGCGTGAGCCGGGGGCGGCCAAGAACGACCTGGTAGCTGCCGCTCTATTGCTCGCCGCCGCGGCGATCCTCGTCAATGCCTGGCGCATCTCGCGCGGGGGAGGCGGGTCGGGAACGGCCCGTGAACTGCCCGCAGGCTCCCCTCCCCCGGGACAGGAGCCGCGGGGCGGTGCGCCCTCCAGACAGGAACCGCGAGCCTCCTGGCCCCCGGGGATGCCGTGGGCTGTAGCCGCGGCAGGATTGGCCACGGGCCTGGCCGTGGGCACCAAGTCGACCGCTGTCGCAATGGCCGCCGGGCTGACCCTGGCCGTGCTCGCGCTGGCGCCAGCGGGCAGACGGTGGGCCGCCGCCGGCTGGTGGTTCATCCCTGCCCTGCTCGGCGGCGGCTACTGGTATTTGCGCAACCTGATCGTGGCCGGCAACCCGCTGCCGCAGGCGACCAGCTTGGGGCCGATCTCCCTGCCGCATCCCGAGCGCCTGCAGGAAGGGCGGCCCGACTTCAGCATCGTCCACTACGCGACCGACACCGGCGTCTGGCGCCACTACTTCGAGCCCGGCCTGCACCAGGCATTCGGGGCGCTCTGGCCGCTGGTTATCGCCGGAGCGGTCCTGGGGGGGCTCTTGGCCATCTTCCGCGCCAAGGACAGCGTCCTGCGCTGGATGGGCGCCGTGGCACTCCTCGGCCTCATCGCCTACCTCTTCACCCCTCTCAGTGCAGCAGGTGCCGAGGGAGCTCCAGTCGGCTTCGGCATAAACATCCGCTACGCGATCCCACCACTGCTCCTCGGCCTAACCATCCTGCCAATCGCAATTTTCGGGGCCGTCGGGCCTGAAAGCGAACATATAGGTCGCTTTCAGGCCCATCGACGGCGGCAATGGGGATTGCTCGCGCTTCTGCTTGTCGTCCTCGTGATCACCGATCGCTCTGACGCAGCCTTGCGCGATCCTTCTCGCACCTTCGGCTTGGCGCTGGCCTTCATCCTTATCGTCGTTCCGGCTGGGCTTGTCTGGCTCTGCCGCCGATCGGCGTCTGAACCGAGGTTCCTGCCGGGGGGTGGTGCCGCAGGGGGGACCGCCCCTGCGGAAGCTTCAGCTACCGGAAGGGGCGGTGGGTCCCCTGCGGCGACACGACCCGCCGGCCCTGGCGCTTGGTCCCTTTGATTTGCTGCCCTCGCCTTGCTCGTAATTGCTATCGGATACCCGGTGCAACGCCACTACCTGAACGACCGCTTCGAGTCCGGCTCGGAAATCCCGGGGCTGGACCTCGACAGTGCCTACGCATGGGCCCGCGACAAGAGCGACACGAGAATCGGTCTAGCCGGCACCACAGCTGGCTTTCTCCAATACGGCTTCTACGGCACCGACCTCTCCAACCAGGTCATCTACCTGGGCAAAAAGGGCCCCCACGGTGCCTACAACGCGATCCCGACCTGCGCCGCCTTCCGCGCCGCCGTCAACGCAGCAGACCTCGACTACCTGGTCACAACGCCCTTCCTCAACTTCATCCACACCGGCAACCCGGTCGCTTCACCGGAGGCGGGTTGGCTACGAAGCGATGAAGCTGCAGCCCCACTCAAGCGCGACGGTCTCGTCGTCATCTGGCGAATCCACGGCAAGCTGGATCCCTCAGCATGCGGGACGGCCAACGCTCCCTTGCGCCGAATCCCCGATACGCCGCAGAGCCAGTCTCAGTAGGTCGGAATGTCTTGTACTTTTTCGGCCCGCGGTCGCGGCGCCAGCAGGCGACTCTCACCGAAAAAGTTAAGTGGAGACCTACGGAGATGGCTCGGTCGCCCGAGCCGTTCAGTGGAGACCTACTGAGACTAGGCTCGGTCGCCCGAGCTGTTCAGTGGAAACCTACTGGGGTCCGGGGCTCAGTCGCCAGAGTCGTCGGACTCAGACTCAGGCTCAGCGGCGCCGGGCCGCCGAATAACGATCTGGTCGGCATCGATCCGGACCGTGACCTCGCGCTTGCCAGCCCAGTGCTCGGCATAGACAGGATTGTCCTTGACCGCCGGGTCGAGCCAAAGCCCGTAACCGTCAGTCTCACCGTGATCAAAGGTTGCCTCGAGGTCTTTGCGACGGCCCCGTCCACCGCGACGGCCGCGGCGACGCCGACGTTTCGGCCGGTCCCCTCCGCCCTCGTCGGAGCGCTCCCGCTTTTGGCCACCGTCGCCCTCTTCGTCGGACTCGGACTCCTCGTCCTCGTCCTCGTCCTCCTCGTCGGGTTCCTCGGCGGCGGCAGCCTCGATCTCCGCCTCGATCTCGTCACGCAGATCGAGTTCTCCTGAGGCCGAATCCTCCTCGTCGGGGGTGAAGCCGTGCTGTTTGCGGAACTCGCGCAGCTCGGAAGTGCTGACTTCGAGCTGGTGGGCAATCCAGGCGTCCGTGCGGCCCTGGCGGACCCAGGCGCGGATCTGGTTGAGCTGCGGCTTCAGTGAACGTCGTGCCATCGGCGCGCGAGTCTATTCAACCGGGGCGGTAGCACGCATGGCCGCTACGCCATCAGGAAGGCAAGCGCCTCGAACATCGAGACGACGACGACAGCGACGGTCACGGTCAGGCAGACGGCGAGGACGCTGAATCGCACCTTGCTCTCCTGCTCGACGCGGGTGATTCGGCGCGCCCTTGAGCGGTTCGCGGCGCGACGGCGCAGCTGCTCGCGGCGGCGGCGCTCCAAACTGGTCTCCTGCTCGAAGGCCGTCTCGAACTGGGAGATGCTTTGTCGCATGCGCATAGATCGGGGTGGCCAGGGGCCGCAGGGGACCGTAGCAAAGGCCAACGAAGCCTTGCAGGGCAGGAAAATGTGCGATCCGTCACGGTGGCCAAGCTCGCGCCTAGGGCGGGCAGGTGCCCCAAAGGCCCCGCCCGACCCTCGCGGCGCGCAGCTCCAGCTTCCGAAACAGCGGCGCGAAGCGGTTGTTGGGCGGAATCGTCAGTGAGCGGGCAAGCCCCCGACGGACCAGCATTGCGTTGACGAAACGGTGGCCCAGGTAGACGTAGGCGAGCAGCCTGCCGTAGACGTCGTGACGCTCGACACCGAAGACCAGGCGCACGCGCCGCCGCTCGACCAGGGCGTGGTTGAAGGACGAGGCGCGCGGCCCGAAACACTGCACCGGCGTGTCGGGCTTGACCGTCTCCGGCGTGTCGACGCCGATGTAGCGCACGTCCTCGAGGCGCTTGCCGATCCGCGCTTCGATCGTGTCGCCGTCGACGACGCGGGCGACGAAGGCCTCGGCGCTCGCCGGCCCTTCGGCCCGCCCGTCGCCACCTTCCCATGGCCGCAGGATCAGCAGCGCGGCAATCAGCAGCAGCGCCAGGCTGCCGAGTTGACCGCGACTCCAGGTGCTGCGCACGTCCGCTTAAGGCTGCAGGGAAGGAATTCCTCCCCCCAACGCTGCGTCAAGGAAGGAATTCTCCCCTTGCCTCCGCGTCACGGAAGGAATTCTTCCCCTCGTCTTCGCGTCACGGAAGGAATCCTCCCCTCAGCTCTGCGTGTAACGCGCTTACCACCCAGCAGGGGGACAACGCGTTACACCCGCCCCGAGTTACGGGATGCGGCGCACGTTGGCGAGCAGGCTCTCCTTGATCTGAGCGATGATCTCCAGCGCGTCGTTCCACTCGCGCTGCCAGACGTTGCGGCCGAAGATCACGCCTGAGCCGCCCGCCTGCATGATCTCGCGGGTGTGGCCGAGCACGGTCTCGTCGTCGACCTTGGAGCCGCCGGAGAGGACCACCAGGGCCCGGCCGGCGGACTCGACGCACTGGCGGATCGCCTCTGCCTGGTCGATCTGCATCTCGTTGTAGGGCGCCGGGGCGTCCTTGTCCTTGTCCGCGTCGACCTTGGGCATGTTGAGCTTGACCACGTCGGCGCCCATCTCCATCGCCATTCGCGCCGCGTAATCGATTGCGTAGAAGGAGTTGGGCCCGCCCTTGGCTTCGATCGCTTCGCCGCGCGGGTAGGACCAGACGATCAGCGGCATGCCGAAGCGGTCGCAGTCCTCGCGCACCGTACGCAGCTGGGCGAGATCCTCGTCCTGGCGCGGTGAGCCGACGTAGAGCGTGTAGCCGACCGCGTCGGCGCCGAGCCGCACTGCGTCCTCGACGCTCGCGTTGCAGCTCGAGAAGGCCTTGGCCGAGGAGGGGACGTCGGTCTTGCCGTTGACCTTGAGGATCAGCGGAACCTGGCCGGCGTAGTCGGGGTAGTACTTGGTCGCCATGCCGATCTGGCAAGCAAGTGCGGAGTAGCCAGCCTCGGCTGCAAGGCGGAACTGGTAGTCGGGGTCCTTGGAGGCGGGGTTGGGAAAGAAGTCGCGCGGACCGTGCTCGATGCCCTGGTCGATCGGCAGCAGCATCAGGGTGCCGTTGCCCGGACCGAACTCGAAGAGCAGGCGGCGCAGGCGGGCTCGTTTGCCGGGGGCAAGGGTTGCCAGCAGCGATTTCTGCTCGGTCAGGCTCTTCAACTCCACGCTGTTTCCTCCTCGAAGTAGGTGTCTTTTCAGTATGGCATCGCAAGCGGGATTCGAGCGCCTGCCAGCGGCCGGTTATCCTCGGTTGACCATGAGCGAGACTGAGCTCAGCGTCATCTGCAAGAACTGCGGCTCGGAGGTCAGTCCATACGTCACCGAGTGCCCATACTGCGGTGCCCGGCTGCGCAAGCGGGCCCCGAAGCTCGAACGGCGCGGCGACGGACTGGAGGCGAAGCCACGTCGCCGTACCCGTCCGAAATTCCTCCGCTTGCATCGAGCCGAGTCCTCGCGCGCCTTCCGTCCCTATGCGACGCTCGCCGTGATCCTCGGCTCGGCGGCGCTGCTGCTGGTGCAGAAGGCGACGGGCGACTCACTCAACACCTTCGGCGGCCTCGTGGTCCCGCTCGAAGACCAGTGGTGGCGTTTTCTCACCGCCCCCTTCGCCTATGTAGACGTCGGCTATCTCTTCGTCGTCGCGGTCGGGCTGGCGATCTTCGGGGTTGGGCTGGAGCGGCGCCTTGGCAATGTCCCGACGGCGGTCTTGCTGCTCGCCTGCGGTTCCCTCGGCATGCTGGTCGCGAGCGGCATCGCCAACGCCCAGGGCGACATCGTCGTCATCGCCGGCGGCAACGGGATGGCGCTCGGCGCGGTCGCTGCCTGGTTCGCGATCCGCCGGGCAGAGGCGCACGGGGCGATCGACGACGACTACGACGTGATCGGGGTCGTGGTCGCAACAGCCGTACTGCTTGCCCTGCCGATCTTCGAATCTTCCGCAGATCCCTTCGCCGGCCTGATCGGCGGCGCTGTGGGCGGCCTCGCCGGGCTTGCCGCCGCGGCCCTGCGCGACCATTAGCCCGGCCGACTTCGCACTCCTTCCCGCTAATGCGCACGTAGGTACGGGATCGCCTTCGTGAAACGGTGGTTAGGCTCTCGTTGGTGCCATCCGACGAGCAGCTGAACGCCGCGATCGAGCGGCTCATCGACGCCGAGCGTTTCGCCGAGGCCGAGCAGATCGTCGCCCGAGCCGCGCCGCAGCTGCAGAAGGTGCTCGCCGCGGCGCTCGCCGAGGGCGGTTGGTTCGGCGAGTCCCACGAGGCCGAGGCGCTGAAGGCGGCGACCGCGCCGGACCCCGACGAGCGGGTGGCCGCGGTGCGCTCGCTGCTCGCCGAGGAGGCGAGGATCGGGATGATGGTTGGAGTTGCCGTCGGCTGGGCACTCCATGGGGAGATGACGGACACCCAGAAAACAGAAGGAGAGGGTTGACAGATGGAGATCAAGTTCCACGGCCACTCGTGCTTCGAGCTCAGCGATGGCGATGTTCGGGTCCTGGTTGATCCCTTCCTCAAGCCGAACAACCCCGTCGCGGTGACCACGGGCGAGGAAGTGAGCCCAACCCACATCGCCCTCTCGCATGGCCATGCCGACCACGTCGCCGACGCGGTCCCGGTGGCGAAACGGACCGGAGCCCATTGCGTGGCGATCGTCGAGCTCGCCAAGTGGCTCGAAGGACAGGGGGTGGAGCAGGTCAGCGATCCGAACCTCGGCGGCACGGTCGAGTTCCCGTGGGGCTATATCTCGTTGGTGCCGGCCTGGCACACGAACACGGTGCCGGGCTCTGAAGACTCACCCTTCAGCGCCGAGCACGGAATCGTCATCGGGCCCGCCGCGGGGCTGGTGATCAAGCTCGGCGAGACAACCGTCTACCACGCCGGCGACACCTGCCTCTTCGGCGACATGCAGCTGATCGCGCGGCGAAGCGATATTGACGTCGCCCTGCTGCCGATCGGCGGCCACTACACGATGGACCGTCGCGACGCCGTCGTCGCTGCTGAATTCATCGGCGCGGACACCGTCATCCCGATGCACTTCAACACCTTCCCGGCGATCGAGACCGACGCTGGGGCCTTCAAGTCAGAGGTCGACGAGAAGACCTCCTCGACCGTGGTCGTGCTCGCGCCGGGAGAGTCGCATTTGACTGGCTGACCAGCCAGGCCGGTGCTAGTCTCGCTCGAACCGCGCAGTCGAGCCGAGGAGAGCAGCGATGGGAACCACTGAGGCATCCGGGACGGAGACACGAACCGAGCGGGCCGACTTCCAGGCGACTGCCGATCCGGCGCTCAACGAGGCGGCCGACCGCACTGCCGACATCAAGCTGCTGACCTACGAGGAGCTCTACCTGCTCTGGGAGCGCCAGCAGTGGCAGACGCAGGAGCTCGACTTCAGCCGTGACCGCGAAGACTGGAACGAGCGCTTCAGCGAGGAAGAGCGCTTCCAGCGGATGTACGGGCTCTCCTCGTTCTTCATCGGCGAGCAGAAGGTGGCCGAGGAGCTGGGGCCGATCATGCGCGCGGCGCCGACTGAGGGCCAGCGCATCTTCCTCTGCACGCAGATCGCCTACGAGGCGCGCCATGTGCGCTTCTTCGAGCGCTTTTACCGCGAGGTGGGAGTGCTCGAGTCCGACGAGCTCTCAGAGATGCTGGTGCAGACCTCCGAGCACCTCAACGAGAACTTTGGCCGTCTCTTTGACGAGATGCTGAAGCAGCGGACTGACCGGCTCTCGGTCGAGCCGGAGGACAGCGAGGCACTGGTCGAGGCGGTGACCCTCTACCACATGGTGATCGAGGGGATGCTGGCCCTCACCGGCCAGCACTTCATCATGGACTACAACGAACGGGAAGGCACGCTGCCGGCCTTCGTCGAGGGCTTTCAGAACGTCGCTCGCGACGAGCACCGCCACGTCGCCTTCGGTTCGGTTTTCCTGCGTGAGAAGGCGCGTGAGGACGATCGCTACAAGCGGGCGATCCAGCGCACGCTCGAGGAGTCACTGCCCGTGGCCGACGGGGTGCTCTCGCCACCATGGGCGCCGGAAGGTGACGACTGGAATCTGTTCGGCTACTCGCTGGCGGATACGCGCAAATTTGCCGGCACCTGCCTGATGCGTCGCCTCAAGGTGATCGGCCTGCAGTAAGGGCGCCGAAGCTGGGAGGCAGGGCTGGAGGGCCGCCTCAGCCCTTCGCCTGCGGGGCTGGGGGGGCCTCAGCCTTCGCTGGCGGGCGCTGCGGCGCCTTCCGGCGCAGCCGGAGGTGGCGCTGGAACTTCGCCCGGCGGAGCGCTTTCGACTGGGGCCGGAGCAGGCGGTGGGACGCTTTCGACTGGCGGAGCAGATGGCGGGGCGGCGGCAGAGCCATCGCCGCCGACTGTGACCACGACCGTGCCGCCCGCTGAAGGAGCGCCGGCGGCGCCGACAGATGGTGCTGCGGCTTCGATGCCGGCCGTGGACTGAGGCGTGGCTTCGGCGTCTTCGCTATCGCGGCTTCCTTGACCTGTCGTCACTTCGCTGTCAAGGGATTCGCTCGGCGGCGTCGCTTCAGCGTCGCTCTGGGTGGATGCGGTTGTGGTGGCTTCGATCGGTTCGGCCGGCGTGTGCTCGCGGACCGGTGCGAACCTGACGTTTTGGGCGGAGGCCACGGCTGCGGTTGGGCCGCTGTATTGGCGCGAGATCGTCGCGTCTGCGTGGCTCACGGGCGCCGGTTCGACCTGCTGCTTGACCTCGACCGCGCCGGCTGTGAGCACCGCGGCGGTAACGACCCCGGCCACGGCCTTGGTTCCGATTGCACCGCCGACCGCGCCGAGTCCGCCGGCTGCGCCGCTGGAGCTGAGCGCGGCTCCGACGCTCCCGACAGCGCCGGCTCCGGTGGCGCCGGCGCCCGTTGCGGTCGCCGCACCACCGGTACCTGCACCTCCCAGGCCAAGCTTGGAGACGATGAAACCCTTCAGCGCCAGCAGCGCCCCACCGGGAACCAGCGCGGCTAGGACCTTGTCATTGGAGCGCAGCTGGGAGCGGAAGTCGGCGCACTCCTCGCAGTCGCGGACGTGGCGTCGTACCGGGCCGGAGAGCTTGCGCAGCCCCTCCGCAGCCTCGGCGAGGTCGATCCGCACCTCGCCGCAAGTCAGTTGGCGTGCCTGGCTCGCCTCAGCCAGCGAGATCCGGGCCCGGACCAGCAGCGACTTGACCGAGGGCACGCTGGTCTCCATCGCTTGGGCGATCTCCTCGTATGACATCGCGTCCATCTCGCGCAGCAAAAGCGCCGAGCGCTGGGTCTCGGGCAGCTTTCCGACGTCGGTGAGGAGCTGGCGGAACTCCTCCCGGTTGTGGACCTTCTCCGCCGTTGACGCCGCCTCGACCGTCGGCACCATGTCCATCGATTCCTGCGCATCGGCGGTCGGTTTGCGCAGGTGGTTCAGGCAGCGGTTGCGCGCGATCCGGTAGAGCCACGGGCGCGCGTTGATCGGCCGGTTGTCGGCCAGCATCGCGTTGTAGGACGCGGTGAAGACTTCTTGGAGCACGTCCTCAGCGTCCTCGCGCGAGGCGAGCATGTGCCGGCAGAAGGCGAGCAGGCGCGACTCGTAGCGCTGGACCAAGGCCTCGAAGGCGGCCTGGTTGCCGCGGCGGGTGAGCGCTACGAGGCGCTCGTCGCCCTGCAACCGGAGCAGCGGCGAGCGCCCGCCCAATGCGGGAACGACAGCAGCATGCTGTAGCGCAGAAGCCTCCACCTGACTCGGAAGACACCATAGACACGGGGAAGTTGCGTCACAACAGCGCGCTTATATACACGCGAAGCCCGCCCGGGTGATGGAACTGGCAGACAGCGGGGCCTTAAAAGCCCTTGCCCTACGGGGCGTGTGGGTTCGAATCCCACCCCGGGCACTACCTCACTATCCCACCCACTTTTGACCGCACGTTAATCCGGGGTCGAACAGGCGTCCAATTAGGTCTGTTCTGACGCGAATGCGGGAATGGTCAAAAAACCTGCACGGCTCGACCGTTACACAGGTACGTGCCGGCGCTGCCGGTGAGCTTGGGACGCTCACCAATGGCGGGGAAACGCCGGTTCCTCGGGGGGAGACACGAGGGAATAAT
>JAJKHV010000137.1 GCA_021154855.1 Solirubrobacterales bacterium | reverse complement strand
CGCAGGCCGATCTGGCGGTCGCCTTCGCTGGAGTAGGAACGAGTGGCGATGGCGGTCGAGCCGGTGCTGGTCTCGTAGGTCCCGTTGCCGTCGAGGTCCCATTCGTATTTGACGATCGTGCCGTCCGAGTCGGTCGAGCCGGCGGCGTTGAAGCTGATCAGGCTGCCGGTCGAGGCTGGGTTCGGCGTGGCCGTGAAGGAGGCCTGCGGCGGGTCGTTGCCGTCGATGACGATGCCGGCCGGAGTCTGCGGCTGGACCCCGCCGTCGGCAAAGATGTTGTAGGTCGCCTGTTGTATCCGCGGGTCGCTCGAGTCGACGGGTGGGTCTTCGTAGCTTTCGCTCGGCTTGTTCAGGTAGTGCGGGGCAAGTCCCCACGACCACTGGATCGTGCCGGCGTGGAAGACGAGGGCGCCACTCGGTGCCGTGTACTTGACCGCCGAAACGGTCGTCGGCTGGCCTGGTGGGGGAGTGGACGAGTAGAGCAGGCCCTCATCCTGGATCCACTCGGGCGGGCTCGGTGCGGTTGCCATGTCGCTCGAGCTGACCCGCTTGACACCGGCCGGCTGTTTGCTCAGGTACTGCGCCTGGGTTGGGATCGAATCCCACTCCCAACCGTTGAGGCTGGTGCCGATCGAGGTGCTGGAGGTCTGGGATATGCCGGTGTTGCGCCAGATCCGGTCGCCGGCGAACTCGTTCTGGGCGTTGGTGGCGGGAACCGTCAGCGGGTAGTCGAAGTTGTCGTTGTCGCCGACGTACATCGATCCCAGCAGCGAGTTCTCGGGTTGGTTGGGACCGACACGGCCTCCCGCCGGGGCGTTCGGATTGCCCGGAAGCGCCCCGTCGTCGCGCCAGGTCGTCGTCGCGTTCTGGGGATTGTCGTCGGCCGTCCCGGCTTTGCCGTCGAGGCCGAGGGCATCGTCTTTGGTGGCTTTGACGCCGTCAGGGCCCCAGTCGTTGACTCCCTTTGAGCCATCGGGAACGTTGCCTTCTTTGGTGCCCTCGATCGCCTTGTAGCAGACGAGGGTGCGGCCGCCGTTCTCGTAGCGCACCTTCCAGTAGGCGGTGTTGCCGCTGAAGGAGGCAATGTTGACGCCGGCGTCGCGGGCCGCCTTGTAGCCTTTCATCTCGGCTTCTGACCAGTACTCGTCGTGGCCGGAGATAACCAGGGTTTTGTGGTTGAGCAGCTGGCCCGGGTTCGAATCGACCGAGACGTTGTCGGTGTAGTCGACTTCGTAGCCCTCGCGCTCGAGCCAGGCGACCATCGGGAAGTCGCCTTTGAGGAACCAGTTGGCGTCGTTGTAGTCGTTGACGTAAGGGCGTTCGAAGGAGACCTTGACCGCGCGCGAGGTGCCCGTGATCGTCTGGAAGCCGGCCGAGTTGAAGCGGTAGAGCGAGTGGCCGTTGAACGCGTTGTAGGCCTGGTAAGTGGCAATCGGCAGCTTGTAGAGGAGTGCCGAGTGGCGGGCGTCGTTGCGGACGGTGAAGATGATCTGGTTGTCCTGGCTGTTGGCCAGGTCCTTGATCCGCACCATGTATACGCCCGATGCCGGCAGCGAGCTGCCCGGCACGGTCAGGCTGGTTTCCCAGTCTCCACATGACCAGTAGCCGGTCGTTTCGTCGGGCGATTCGCAGCTGCGGTCGTTGGTGATCGCGACTTTTTTGTTCTGGAAGACGAGCCGGCCGCCGGCCCCGCCGTACCAGCCCATGCGGAAGACGCTCACTTCCGCATTGCCCGAGCCGCTTGGCACGGCGATCCGAAGCGGCACCCCTTCGCCGAGGTTGACGCTGGTCTTGGTTGCGTAGCCGGTGATGCCGCTGGGGTCGTAGTTGTTGAGCTGCCAGGCGGTGGATCCCGCGCCCATGCAGTTGTTCTCGTTGACCACCGGGTTGGAGCTCGGGCAGCTGACCGCGGCGCCCGCGGAAGCGGGGAGGGCCAGCAGAGCCCCGAGCAGGAGCAGCAGAAGTGGAAGGCGAATCCGCATCGTCAGGGGAGCAACGCGGAAGCCTGGCATCCACTCTTGCGGGGCCAGGATGAAATTCGGCTGATCTTCGGATCGAACTCGGCCGGATCGGCGCCAAAAGTCTCGGTGAGACCAGTCCGTTCCTAGTCTGTGCGCACGCTTCTGGCCGTCTTTTCACTGTTGCTCGTCGCCGCCATATCGATGGCGTCGCACTGGGGCGGGCCGATCTCCTGGGAGACCGACGCGCTCTTCTACCAATCGAAGAGTGAGGAGATTGCCGGCACCGATGCGGCGGTTGCCCGCCAGGAGGTCTTCGGCGGTCCGCTCTCTGGCTATGAGCGCGGCATCGAAGCCCAGCATCCCGACGAACCGGCGCGGGTCAGCGATCCGGCCTGGGTCGAATACAGCTCGACCTTCTACGCGCGGCGGCTGCTGCTCCCGGCGATCGCCGTTGTCATAAAGCCGATCTTCGGCCTGCGCTCGCTGCAGATCCTCTCGCTGCTCGGCTTCGTCCTGATCCCGGCCCTGCTCTTCCTGTTGCTGCGCCGGCGGCTTCCCTTTGCGATCAGCATCGGGGTTGCCGCCGCGGTCGTCCTCTGGCCGCCACTGCGGGCTTGGGCCGTCTTCCCTCTCACGGACAGCAGCGGCCTGGCCCTCTTGATCGCAGCACTGCTCTGCGCGCTGCTCACGATTGAGCGTGGCCGGCGCTGGCTGGCACCGTGGTTTGCCTGCGTTCTCGCGCTGGCCTTCACGCGTGACATCGCCTTCATTCCCGTCATCGCCGCCCTCGGCCTGCTCGCCGTGCGGCGCGACCGGCCAAGCATGAGCCTCGCCGGCATCGGCATCCTGGCGGCGCTGCCGGCCCTCTTCGTGCACGGCGTCTCGGAGTCGAAGGAGCTCGCCTACGTCTTCTCCAACCACACGATCCCGACTGACACCAGCTGGGCTGCGGTGCTTCCCAAGTACCCGACCAACTTCAGCCAGATGCTCGGCCGCTACGGCGACTACGCAGCGGCCAACCCGCTGGTCGTCCTGATCGCGCTCGGCGGCATCGCCGCCTCCTTCGCCCTGGCGCCGCGCCGCGACACCCTGACGATCCTGCTCTGGTCAACGGTCCCCGGCTACCTGTTGCTGATGGCTGTCGGTCCCGCCTTCTCGGGCTTTCGCTACGAGCTCGTCCTGATCCCGCTGATCGCCTACGGCTATGGCCACCTCGCCGAGCGAGTCCTCCGCCGCGTCGGTGAGTTGAAGGGCAACCGCGAGCTCGCCGGCGGCGCTGTTCCACCGTGAGCTCGCCGGCGGCCGCGCCTCGGCCCCGAGAGGCTCCTCCGGCAGTCCTGCTGATCGCGGTCCACAGCGCTGCCCCCGGCGGCGCCCAGGCAATGGCCCTGGCGCAGGCGGAGTGCTTCGCCGGGCGCTGCTCGATCATTGCGGCCGTGCCGGAGGGCCCGCTGCGCGAGCGCTTCGCCGCCTGCGGAGCGACGATCGCGCCGGCTCCCTCGCTGCCCACCTGGGAAGTCTCTGCCGTGCGCTGGGCACTGCAGCTGCTGCGCAGCTGCGCCGATGCCTTTCGCCTGGCGCGCCTGATCCGGCGCCGCAAGGTCGATGCGGTGCTGACGAGCAGCACGGTTCTGCTTGCTCCGGTGCTGGCCGCCAGGCTCGCCCGGATCCCGTCCTTTGCCCACGCCCGCGAGTGGCCGACGACGCGCTCGGGCAAGGCGGTTTTCTGGCTGCAGCGGCACTGTGCCGATGTGGTCGTGGCGATATCCGCCGGCGTCGCGGCTCGGTTCGCCGGCGGCGGCCGGGCTCGCATCGTCTGCATCCCCGACGGGATAACGGCGGCGGAAGGCGCCCGCTCGCCCGCCGCCCTCACCACCCCGCTGCGGCTTTGCGTGATCGGCAGCCTCACCGGCGGCGACGGCAAGGGTCAGCATCGAGCCGTCGAGGCGCTCGCCCACCTCGGGAGCCTAGGGCTCGACTCGACGCTGAGTGTTGTAGGTCCCGTCCTCGACGAGGCCTACGCGGAGCGCGTTCGCGACACAGCTCGCCGTCTCGGCGTCAGCGACCGGGTCGAGCTCACCGGTTCGGTCGACGACGTGCCGGCGCTGCTGCGCGACCACGACGCCCTGCTTTTCTGTTCGAGCCAGGGCGCCGACGTCACCCCGCTGGTCTTGATGGAGGCCCTGGTTGAGGAGCGCCCCGTCGTCGCCACGGACGTCGGCAGCGTCGCCGAGGTCCTGCTCGACGGCGAATGCGGCGCCGTCGTCGCGGCCGAAGACCCGGCCGCGATGGCCGCCGCCGTGGTGGCTCTGGCCGCTGACCCAAAGGCGGCGAGGGCGCAGGCTCGTCGCGGTGCCGAGCGGGTCAGGCGCGACTACGACCGCCAGGCGGGGCTCGAGCGCCTCTGGGGCGAGATCGTCGCCGAAAAGACGGCTGGTGACTCCGCACAAGTTCCTCCATCTCTCATCCGTTTCTCCGACGATCACCCCCGTGACTCCATGGCCCACGTCGATCGCTAGGACCGCGTGAAATTCATCTACTTCCTCAAAGAGCTTTGGCGGCGACGCCTCGCCGTCATCCTCGCTGCCATCGCTGCGGCGGCGGTCGCTGTGCTGGTCGTCTACAGCGTCAGCATCTCCCCGCCTTCGCTTGGCAAGCGCGATCACGTCGAAGCGCGCGGCTCGATCGAGGTGCTGATCGACTCGGCGAGATCGCCGATCGCCGATGTGGGGCGGAACCTCGAACCGCTGACGGCGCGGGCCGGCGTCTTTGCCCGCTACATCGCCGGCGGCAATGTCATCCAGCAGATCTCAAAGGCGACGGGCATCCCGGTGAACCAGATCGAAGTCGCCGGGCCGGCGCCACTGCCGGGCGAGGCGATCGGCACCACCGCGCCGCCGGCCAACATACGCCCATACGGCATGCAGATCGTTCAACGCGACGAGCTGCCGATCGTCAACGTCGAAACGCGTGCGCCGACGGTTGACGAGGCCCGCGAACTTGCCGCGGCGACACCCGCGGCCGTGCGGGACATCGTCTCCACGATTCAGCGGACGGAAAATGTCCCGGATTCCAAGCGAGTCACCTTCCGCGTGCTCGGGCCGGCCCAGGCCGTCACTGCCACGGAAGCGCTTGGCGCCAAGGTGGCCTTCGGGGTCTTCATCGCCGTCTTCGGCCTCGGGTTGCTGCTGATCTTCGGCCTTCCCCGCCTGATCGATGCCTGGCGCTCGGTCGATGCCGAGCCGCCCGCGCAGGAGCAGTTCGGAGTGTTCCCCCATATTCCCCCGGCCCTACCGGGAGAACCGGCCGCACCGCCGGCTCTCGCCCCTGCGGAGGCAATCGCTGAGCGAGCGCAGTTGGAGATGCGCCGCGGCGGCGATGGCTGACCAGCCACAGGTTTCGCGCAGCGAGCTTCGCGAGGCGACGCTCGACGGAGTGCGCTGGATTTCGGCGACGCGGCTCGCCTTCGAGATCGTTGCCGTCGCCGGAGCGGTGGTGCTGGCGCACCTCGTGCCGCCCGCCGCTTACGGGCGCTTCGCGATTGCCCTGGTCATCCCCGAGATCGCCCTCTCGCTCGTCAACGAGGGCCTCGGCACGCCGCTGGTCCGCCACCAGGCCGTCACGCATCGCCATACCGAGGGCACGATGGCGATCGGCGTCGCCGGCGGGCTGGCGCTGACCGCGCTGACCTACTTCGCCGCTCCGCTGCTGACAACGCCGCTCTTCGGCGCCGACACGAGCGAGCTGATCCAGCTCTACTCGCCGGTGTTCACGATCGCCGGGGTGATGATCGTGCCGCTGGCGATGCTGCAGCGGCGACTCGAGTTCAACCGCATCGGCATCTCCGAAGTGGTTTCCGCCGCCGTCACAACCGTGGTCTCGATCGCCCTGGCCCTCGCCGGGCTCGACGCGGAGGCCTTCGTGCTCGGCAGCATCGCCGGAATCTTCGCCTGGGCGGTGGTTCTGCTGCTCTTCGCTGGGGCGACGCCACTGCCTTTCTGGCGCGCCGCCGAGATGCGCGAGATCGCCTCGACCGGCGCTCCCGCCGCCGGCGCCGGCCTCGCCGGAATCGGCAGCCGCAACGTCGACTACGCGATCCTCGGCGCCCGACTGACGCCGACCGCGGTCGGCTTCTACTACCGCGCCTTCACGCTGGGCGTCGAATACGAGCGCAAGGTCAGCGGGATCGTCTCGCGGATCGCCTTCCCGGTCTACTCGCGAACCAAGGACATGATCCACCTGCGCTCGGTGCGGCGGCGGATCGTCCGCCTCAACGCAACCCTGATCTTCCCGCTGATGGTCTTCTTCATCGTCGTCGCGCCGGTCCTCGTGCCGTGGCTGTTCGGTGCTCGCTGGGAGCCCGCCGTCGTGCTGGCCCAGATCCTCGCGATCGCCGGCATGGCGGGGACACTGAAGAACACGATCGACCCGCTCGTCCTTGCTGCGGGGAAGCCACGCTCGCTGATGGTCTTCAACGTCTGCGAAGTCGTGCTCTACGCCGGCATGCTTTTCCTCGTCTCCTCGGGCGGCGACCTGGTCCTGGTCTGCGCCGCGGTGGCCGGCTTCAGGGTGGCGGCGCTGATCGGCTCCTACGCCTTCCTGCTTGGCCCAGTACTGGAAAGTTCGGTGTTCGAGCTTCTCGACGACGCCGGCCCAGCGCTGCTCGGCTGCCTCGCCCTCGCCGCTGCGGCGCTGCCGCTGCGGCTCTTTCTCGACGTCCCGGTCGTGCCGCTGCTGGCTGCCTGTGCGGCGGCCGGGTTCGCCGCCTACGCCATCGTGCTGCGCCTGGCGAGCCCGGCAAGCTGGGCCGACATCCTGCTGATCGTCAGCCGCCTCGTCCCTTGGCTGGGAGTCGAGACGCCCCGCCGGGCGATCAACGGCGACCTCGGTCTCGGCATTCCCGCCACCGCGGTCGAATAGCGAACGGCGTATCCGCGCGGCGAAGCCGCGCACCAGATTCACCCCATGCGCGAAGCGCATGGGGTGTCAATTCCCACAGAGGCGCGCCCGCCATCCTCCGCCCAGGCCGCCGAGGAAGGCCGACCCCAAGGCGGGGACCTAGGCGACGTGACCGTTCGTGGCCAGCGCCAGGTCAGGCACTTGTACCGCTTGCGGCACCGCCACGACGACGTCCGCAGTCTTGCGGGCGATGACGATGAACTCGTGGTTGTTGTTCTCCGTCGCGACGACCTCGAGGGGCAGCCCGTAGGCCTCGCGGGCGCGCAGCATCATTGCCAGAAAGGAGGTCAGGGTGAAGGTGTGGAAGTGGATCGAGTAGTCCTGCTGCTCGAGTGCCGCGGCATGCTCGGGGATCCCGGCGTCCGCGACCTTGATCGCGAAGCGGGTCCATTCCTCGTAGTGCTTGGTGCGCGAACCCTCGGGCCCCTCCTCATGGTCGCGCAGGAGGTGCTCGAGCGAGGTCTCCTCGCGCTCGCGGTCAAAGTCGGTGCGGCGGCGATCGGGCGCCGCCAGGTAGAGGACGCCTCCCTCGCGCAGCACGCGTGCGTGCGAGAGCAGGGCGCCGATCGGGTCCTGGCAGTGCTCGATCAGGTGGTTGACGATGACGAAGTCCATCGAGTCGCTGGGAACCGAGGTGAGCGCCTCGCCGTCGTCGACGAAGTCGGGGGTGACCAGCTCGTACTCGTCGAGCTCGGGGTAGTGGGCGCGCAGATCGGCGACGTTCATCCGGTCGACGTAACGGGCCCGGGCGCCACGGGGCAGCGCCAGCGGCAGGTGCAGGGCGCCGACCTCGAGGCCGTCTCCCTTCAGGTAGCGCCCGGCGAGATGGCGGCGCACGGCGACGTGACGGCGCTCGGAGGCGAAGACGACCCGCCGGGTCGCGTCCTTCGCCCGCCTTACCTTTCGCCGCAGCGCGGTCCGCATGCTCAGATAACGATCGGCCGTGCCCGCCCCTTGCGTGCGCAAGCGCAGCCGTCGCTGGCCCGTTTCTTGCAGTGGATGCCCGAACACCGCTTGCTGATCATCACTCCGGTGCGAAACGAGGCCGCTCACATCGAGCGGGTGGCTCGCGGCTTGGCCGAGCAGACGCGACGGCCCGAGTACTGGCTCGTGGTCGACGACGGCTCCGATGACGAGACGCCGCAGATCCTTCACCGCCTCGCCAACGAGCTCGACTTCATGCACGTCGTCTCGACGCCGCCGGGCTTCACCGCTGCGTCCAACGATCGGCTCAAGGTGGCCGCCGCCCCGCGCGCCTTCAACTACGGCCTGCACACGATCGACCCCAGGGAGCTTTCGCTCTTCACTCATCTCGGCAAGCTCGACGGCGACATCGAGCTGCGCCTCGACTACTTCGCGTCGCTGCTCGCCGAGTTCGACCGCAACCCACGGCTCGGCATCGGCGGCGGCGTCGTGCTCGAGGAGCGCGGCGGCGAGTGGGAGCCGACCTCGAGCGCGCCTGAACACGTGCGCGGCGCCCTCAAGCTCTACACCCGCGAGTGCTTCGCCGCGATCGGCGGTGTCTGGGAGCGCCTGGGTTGGGACGGAATCGACGAGGTGACCGCGCGGATGCACGGCTTCGAGACCTGCTCCTTCGATTGCGCCGAGGCGCTTCACCACCGCCATACCGGCAGCGCCGACGGCCGCCTGCGCGGCCACGTGCGTTGGGGCGAAGCGCACTGGATCCTTCATCACGGCCTGCCCTGGACAGCGCTGCGGGCCGCCAAGGTCGCCTGGATAAGGCCACGCGGCGTGTCTGGCGCCGCCTACCTCTACGGCTACCTCCGGGCAGCGGTCAGCCGTGTGCCGCGCGTCGACGTCGAGGGGTACCGCAAGTTCGTCCGCGCCGAGCAATACCGGCGCATCGCCGCTCGCCTGCGGGGCCCAAGCGCTCCGAACGGCGCAGTTCCTTCCCCGGGGGGATGAAAGAAGGCCACTCCGCGGGCCGTTTCTAGTTCGCGGCGGTGTAGCCACGCCGAACCAAGACCATGGAACTGGCGCGAACTCTCAAGACCCTCTGGATCCGGCGCAGGCTGGTTGCCCTCGGTGCCGTGATCGCGGCGCTTGCCGCGCTGCTCAGCGTCTACAGCGTCGGGCTCCTGCCGCCCTCGATGACCAGCCGCACCAACGTCTTCGCGACGGCCTCGACCCAGCTCCTGGTCGATGCTCCCGACTCCGCCTTCGCCGACCTCGAAAACGATTTGACGCCGCTGGAGACCAGGGCCAGCGTCTTCGCCCGCTTCCTGGCAAGCCCGGTGGCGCTGCAGCTGGTCGCCCAGGAAGCCAAGGTGCCGCTCAGCTCGATCGAGGCAGAGGGACCGTACGACATCAATTTGCCGGTGATCCAGCAGGAGCCGACCGCCGGCCAGCGCAGCTCGCAGATCATCGGCGAGGGCGCCCTCTACAGGCTGCGCTTTGAGAACAACCCGGTGCTGCCGGTCGTCTCCGTTTTTGCTCAAGCGCCGACGGAAGCCGAGGCGATCGACCTTGCCAACGCCGCGCCACGCGCCCTGCGCACCTACATCAACCGGATCCAGCAGCAGCAGCGCACCCCGGCAAGCCGCCGGGTGGTAATCCGCAAGCTCGGCGAGGCGACCGGTGGGGTGGTCAACGCGGGCGCCAACATCCAGATCGGCATGCTCGTCTTCATCATCGTCTTCGGCGCCTGGTGCATGCTGCTGATCCCCGCCCAGACGATCGCCCGCGGTTGGCGCGAGGCCAACCCCTATGGCGACGTTCCCTCGAGCAGGGGGCATGGGCCCGGCGGTCAGGAGCGCCAGTCTCAGGGCGGGTTCGGCTACCCGGGCGGAGAGCGCGAGCGGGTGCGCTGATGAGGGCCGTGGCACGGTCCATGCCAATCCGCGAAGACGACGCCTGGCCGCACACTCGCCGTCCCCTGCCATGGCTGTTCGCGGCGCTGCTGGCGATGATCTTCCTCGTTCCCTTCGATGCGATGCGGCTCAAGGTGAGCATGCCGGTCAGCTCTGACTTCGATCGCTTTCTGGTGATAGCGATCGTGCTCACCTGGGGGATGGGGACGGCTTTCGGCAGGCCGCGGATGATCGAACGGCTGCGGCCGGCGGGCTGGGCGGTCGGCATGATCGCCTTCCTCCTCGTCGCCGTCGCCAGCATCGCCTTCAACGTCGAGCGGATCACCAACCTGGGCGAATGGGACGACGCCCAGAAGCATCTCGCCGTGCTCTTCTCGCTTGCCGCGGTCTTCGCGATCGTCACTCTGCACCTGCGCGCCTCCGAGCTGCGCCCCTTCTCGGTTCTGATCGTGATCCTCGCCGTGATCACGGCCTTCGGCACGATCTACGAGAAGAAGACCGGCTACAACGTCTTCTACGAAACCTCCGCGGCCGTCTTCTCGCCGATCGCCGACGTCGAACCGTCGCCGACCGACGTCAACCCCGACCCGAGCACGACGCCGCGCCCGACGATCACCGGCCCGACCCGGCACGCGCTCTCAGTCACCTCGATCCTCGGCATGGCGCTGCCCTTCGCCGTCGTGCTGGCGGCGATGACGCCGGTCCGCCGCCGCCGCATCCTCTGGGGCCTCGCCGCCTGCCTGATCATCGCCGGGGCGCTGATCACGCAGCGGAAGTCGGGGGCCGTCGTGCCCGCAATGGCGCTCCTCGTCCTCTTCGTTCTGCGCCCGCGCCAGCTCCTGCGCCTGGCGCCCTACGGGGTCGTCGCGCTTGCCGTCGCGCTTGTCCTCACGCCGGGGATCTTCAGCACCGTGCGCGAGCTCGGCCAGACTCAAAACCAGGATTCGACCGCCGGCCGGACCTCCGACTACCCGGCCGTCGTCCCCGACATCCTCACCCGACCGATCATCGGTCGCGGCTTCGGCACCCTCGATTCCGAACGCGTCGATACCTACCGGATCTTCGACAACGAGTACCTGGGACAGCTCTTCCAGATCGGCGCCCTCGGCCTGCTCGCCTTCATCGCCCTGATCGTGACGCCGCTCTTCGTCGCCCGCTCGGTGCTGCGCTCCGACGATCCCGTGCGCGGGCCGCCGGCGCTTGCCGCCGGCGCCGCCTGCCTTGCCTTCGGCGTCGCCTGCTCGCTCTACGACATCCTCACCTTCCCGCAGGCGCCGTACCTGTTCCTCTTCATGGCAGCTATGTGCACCTGCGCGGCCTCGGTCGAGGTCCCGGCGGGGTGGACGGCACGGGTGCCGCCGGTGATGCGCCGTGCGGTGACGGCATGAGTGAGGGCAGGCCGGATCTCAGCATCGTCATCGTCACCCACAACGGGTGCGAGATGGCGCTGCGCACCCTGCGCTCGGCGCGAGCCTCGCTCGGCAGCCTGGAGGCGGAGTGGATCGTCGCCGACAGCGCCTCAACCGACGGCACGCCGGAGGCGATCGAGCGCGAGTTCGACGACGTCGAGGTGCTGCGGGTGCCTA
This sequence comes from Solirubrobacterales bacterium, assembly GCA_021154855.1. Classification (GTDB taxonomy): domain Bacteria; phylum Actinomycetota; class Thermoleophilia; order Solirubrobacterales; family 70-9; genus VRUE01. The sequence goes on along the minus strand of JAJKHV010000137.1, from coordinate 2,050 downwards.
ACCGCGGCTTTGCCGCCGGCAACAACGTCGGCATCGCCTGGGCGCAGGGCCGCTACGTGCTCCTGCTCAATCCCGACGTCGAGGTGCTCGAGGGCAGTTTCGCCCAGCTGATAGCCGCGCTCGACTCGCGGCCTGATGTGGGTATTGCCAGCGTCGTTCAGCGCGGCAGCGACGGCGAGCTGCAGTACTCGATGCGCCGCTTTCCATCGCCTGGTCGCGACCTCGGCGAGTCGCTCTTCGCCGCCCACTGGCCGGTCTTCAAATCGATGCAGGAGCTCGAGACTCGATCCGGCCTCTACCGGCTCGAGACCTCTGCCGACTGGGTGGTCGGCGCCTTTCTCTGCGCCCGCGCCGAGGCCATTGCCTCGATCGGTCCGATGGACGAGCGCTTCTTCCTGTACTCGGAGGAGATCGACTGGTGCCTGCGCGCCCATCAGGCGGGATGGGACGTACGCCACTTGCCGGTGATGACGGTGACCCACCACGCCGGGCGCCGCGACCGCGGCGACCTGATGGCCCAGCTCGCCTACTCGCGTTCGCTCTTCGCCCGCAAGCACCACGGCACGCTCGGCACGCTCGGCATCCGTGGAGCGCTGGCGGTCGGTCACCTTCTGCGCATCGGCCTGCGAGCGCCGCAGGCGCTCTACAAGCCTGCCGCACGCGAGCGGGTTGGAGCCGAGGCAAAGGCGCTGCGCGTCCTGCTTGGCCTCGGCCAGCCGCCCTTGCAGGCCGAGCCTTCGGCCCGCCCGGCCAGCGCCTCCGCCACCGTCCTCGACGAAGCGAGGTAGACGATCTGCGGCATCGTTGGACAGGCGCGCAGCGACGGCAACCCGGTGGACGGCGAGCTGGTGGCGGCGATGTGCGCCGGTCTCGAGCACCGTGGGCCGGATTCGCGCGGCATCCATCTCGATGGCCCGATCGGCCTCGGGATCCAGCGCCTGCGCGTGATCGACCTCGCGACCGGCGACCAACCGGTTTACAACGAGGACCGCTCAGTCGCAGTCGTCCTCAACGGCGAGATCTACAACTACCGCGAGCTGCGCCGGCGCCTCAGCGCCAACGGCCACCGCTTCGCCAGCGACGGTGACACCGAGGTGATCGCCCACCTCTATGAGGAGGAGGGGCCCGACTTCGTCAAGTCGCTGGCGGGGATGTTCGGCCTGGCGCTCTGGGACGCGCGGCGGGGGGAGCTCTTCCTCGCCCGCGACCGGATCGGCAAGAAGCCGCTCTTCTACGCCGAGCGCGGCGGCACGGTCTCCTTTGCCTCAGAGCTCTGGGCGCTGCTTGCCGACGGGGAGATCTCGCGCGAGCTCGACCCAGCCGCGCTCGACCGCTTCTTCACCTACACCTACGTGCCGAGCCCCTTCAGCGCCTTCCGTGCCGTTCGCAAGCTGCCGCCCGCCTCGATGCTGCGCTGGCGTGCCGGCAAGGTTCGGATCGAGCCCTACTGGCAGGCGGACTTCACCACGAAGATCGAGGTGGGCAGCGACGCCGAGGCCGGCGAGCTGGTCCGCGATGCCGTCCGCGAGGCGGTCCGCCGCCGCATGGTCGCCGACGTGCCGCTCGGAGCCTTTCTTTCGGGCGGGGTCGATTCGACGGCGGTGGTCGCGGCGATGGCCGAGCTCTCCAGCGAGCCGGTGAAGACCTTCTCGATCGGATTCGAGCACAACGGCTTCGACGAGCTTCCCTACGCACGCGACGTCGCCGAGCGCTTCGGCACGGAGCACCACGAGCTGGTGGTGCGGCCAGATGCGGTCGAGCTGCTGCCGAAACTGGCCCGCCACTACGGCGAGCCCTTTGCCGACCACTCGGCGATCCCGAGCTTCTACCTGGCCGAGATGACCCGCCGCGAGGTTACGGTCGCGCTCACCGGCGATGGCGGCGATGAGGTCTTCGGCGGCTACGAGCGCTACGCGCATGGGGCGATCATCCAGCGCCTCGACGGCCTGCCGGTCGGACTGCGCCGCACGGTTGCCGCGCTGGCGGAGCGCGTCCGTCCCAGCGGCGATCTCCACAGTCCCCGCAACCGCCTGCGCCGCGCCGCGGCCCT
>JAJKHV010000136.1 GCA_021154855.1 Solirubrobacterales bacterium | reverse complement strand
TCATCGACGTGTTCATGTCGGCGAGCGGAATGCCGTCCAGCAGCGCGTGCATGTCGCCCTTGTGGGCGATCGAGACACCGACCTTGCCCACCTCGCCGCGGGACAGCTCGTGGTCCGGGTCGTAGCCCGTCTGCGTCGGCAGGTCGAAGGCGACCGAGAGCCCGGTCTGGCCCTTGGCGAGGTTGCCGCGATAGAGCTCGTTGGAACGCCTGGCGTCGGAGTGCCCAGCGTAGGTCCGCATCACCCAGGGGCGGTCGCGCTCGGGAAGGCGGTGCTCGCTCACGTCGCCAATGATATTTGGCTTGGCCCGAAATCCGCCGTTCATGCGCGTCTGGGCCGCAGCTTTCCCTCTGGCCTGTGTTTAGGCTGCCAGATCGTGAAGCCGTTGCCTACAGCCATATCTGCCCTGCTGCTCGCCGGCGCGCTGGCCTTTGCCTCGGTCGCAAGCGGCGCCTTGATCGGCATATACCGCAACAGCATGGAGTCGAAGAGCCAGTTGGCCCAGGTTCTCAAGCTCGCCGGCAAGCGCTGCGCGCGCAGCGGCTCTGGCGGCACCTTTCAGATCGTCGTCGGCAAGGAAACCAAGGAGTGCTCCTACCGCACGCCGGTGATCGGCCGCGACCTCGAGATCGCCGCCACCGAGCGCCTGCTGAGCAAGACGCCGAAGCCGGTGCAACGTTCGGCTTACCTCGCGGTGGACCTGCGGGCCGGCGGCGGCGCCCGCTATCAACTTGCTGCCTTCCCGATGCAGCGCAAGGCGCAGCTCCGCAAGGTCCTCGCCGACGGCACGATCGAATACCTCGACATCGAGAAGAACGTCTCCGGAATCGGGGGGGCCGACAAAGCGAACCAGCTGCGGCTGCGCGCCTTCAACTTGACCTCCGGAGATCAACGCGGAAACTGCCAGCTGCTCGCCTTTATCGGCGGCAAGCTCATCGCTGAAGTCAGCGATGAAGGGGCGGGCGACCTCAGCGGCCGGGCATCGGGTTTCTCGGTCGGCTCGGCCAAGAACGCAAAAGGGGCACAGGCGAGCGTCGATGACGTCGTCGTGCGAATTCCCAGCCCTTTCTAATTCTTCTCCGCGGCTCGTTCGACGACCCGGTAGATGTGTTCGACCGCGCCGCGGCGCTGCTCCGTTTCGATCAGCTCAATACAGCCCAGCTTGCGGAGGACCCGTACGTGGTAGGCGACATGGCGAACGTCGAGACCGAGCTCGTCCGCGATTGCCTTCGGGCTGGCGACACCCGCGGCGATCAGGGCAAGGGCGCGTGCTCGCAGTGGACTGGACAGGGCCTTGGCGACGCGCTGGTCGATCGAAATTGGCCGCGGTGCCATGCGATCCGGTTCTCCAAAGTGGTTTGCGGGATTCTCGCCAAAGTCTAGGGCACATAACTAATTTGAGTATTTAAGTGGACTATCGAGCGAATCTCCATCTGCAAGGCGGCGACCTGACGCCGGGGGAGAACTTGCGCATAATGCGAAGCGATGTCGACGACGACGGTGGAGAAGCCACGGACCGGTGGCCCTGGCTCAGGCCTGGGCGGAGATTGGCGGGTGATCGTGCGCAACGACAACCACAACACGTTCGACCACGTCGCCGAGACCCTGGCCCGGGTGCTTCCCGGCATAACAGTGGAGCAGGGACACAAGTTCGCCGAGAGCATCGACAGCAAAGGGCAGGCGATCGTCTGGTCGGGGCCGCGCGAGACGGCCGAGCACTACTGGGAGCAGCTGGAGGCGGCGGGCTTGACGATGGCGCCGCTGGAGCGCGGGTGACCCTGACTCGACTTCGAACGGCTGGGATTGTCGCGCTCCTCAGCGCGGTCGCGATCCTTTCCCTCGCTGCCCAGCCGGCCCTGGCGGAGCCGGCGCTTCCGGAAGGCTTTCAGGACGCTGTCGTGATCGATGGCCTGAACGAACCGACGACGTTCCGGTTCGCCCCGGACGGCCGTGTCTTCGTCGCCGAAAAGTCCGGCAGGATCCTCGTCTACGACAATCTCCAGGATCAAACTCCAGAAGTCTTCGCGGACCTGCAAACCGAGATCTACGATCGCGGTGACCGCGGACTGCTCGGCCTCGCCCTGGACCCGGAATTCCCGACCAAGCCGTACGTCTATGCGCTCTACACCTACGACCATGTCCTCGGTGATCCAGAACCGGCGCCCCGCTGGGGAGAACCTGGCCAAAGCGGCGATCCCTGTCCCGAACCGGCCGGTGCCGACGACTGCCTGGTCAGTGGCCGGCTGGTGCGCCTCACGGCCGAAAATGGAGGGAACCGGGCGGAAGAATCGGGCGGAGAAATACTGCAGCAGGTGCTGGCGGAAGGCTGGTGCCAGCAGTTTTCCTCCCATTCCGTGGGGGATCTGCAGTTTGGCCCAGAAGGCGCCCTCTACGTCAGCGGCGGTGAGGGGGCGAACTTCATCGGCGCCGATTTCGGGCAGTTTGGCACGCCGGCCAATCCCTGCGGCGACCCGCCCTCTCCAGCAGGAACTGCGCTGGAACCGCCGACTGCCGAAGGCGGCTCGCTGCGCTCGCAGAACCTCCACAACTTGAGCGGAAAGCTGCTTCGCATCGACCCCGAAACCGGTGATGCGATGCCGGGCAATCCGCTCGGCGCCAGCCCCGATCCGACCACCAGAAAGATCGTCGCCTACGGCTTTCGCAATCCCTTCCGCTTCACGATCGATCCTCTGAACGGCGAACTCTACGTCGCCAACGTCGGTTCCTCGGTCTTCGAGGAGATCGACCGCTTTCCCGGCCTACCGTCCTCCCCCTATAACTCCGGCTGGCCTTGCTACGAGGGCGACCCCCACCAGTTCCTCTTCGAGAATCTCGGTCTCGATGTCTGTGAAGCTCTATACGCATCGGAGCCTGGCTCCACAGATCAGCCGTTCTACGACTACAGCCACTCGCAGCCGGTCATTCCCGAAGACGAATGCCCCTTCGAATACGGCTCGGCGATCTCCGGGATCTCCTTTTACGAGGGTGCGGGATTGCCGCCGGCCTATCCGGCGGAATACAAAGGGGCGCTTTTCTTCGCCGACCCGGTCAGGGGCTGCATCTGGACGATGTTCCCTGGCGCTGACGGACGACCGGACCCGGCGACGACGACGCGGTTCCTGAGTGAGGCGAGGATCTATCCCGGGGTGGATATCGAGGAAGGGCCTGGCGGCGACCTCTACTACGCCGACCTCTTCAGCGACGAAACGGGCGCGCCTGGCGCCATCCACCGAATCTCCTACAGCCCGGGTACTCCGACCGCCCGGCTCGATGCGAACCCTCCCTACGGGACATCGCTTCCCCTCCACGTCACCTTCGACGCCGGCGCATCGAGCGATCCCGACGGCGAAGCGCTGACCTATGACTGGGACCTGAATGGCGACGGCACCTTCGAGACGCTGGATGCCGGCGAAACCCAGGAGCTCGAATTCACCAAAAAAGAGCTGGAAGAAAAGGAAGCAAACGAAGAAAGCCTCAACGACGTCGTCGCCGTTCGCGTTACCGACGAACACGACAACAGCAGCGTCGCTCGGGTTACCGTCTACCCCGGCGATGCTCCGCCGACAGCGCTGATCGAAGCGCCGTCGCCCAGCCTGGAATGGGCGGTTGGCGATGAAATCTACTTCGCCGCGGACGGCCGCAATTACGAAGGCGATCACCTTCCGACAGCGAATTTCTACTGGAGCGTGCGGATCGCCCACTGCCCCAATCCGAGCGAACCCGAAAACTGCCACAAGCATCCGCTTCAGACCTTCCCCCAGGGCGAAGAAGGGACCTTCATCGCCCCCGAACACGACTATCCCTCTTACTTGGAAATCAACGTTCGGGTCACCGACGAACGGGGCCTGACGACCGGTGCGACACGCAAAATCAAACCCCGGACCGTCCAGTTCACGATCGAATCCGATCCGCCTGGACTTCCGCTGACGGCAGGCGTGACTTCGGGCCCGACGCCATTCGCCTTTTCCGCGATCGAAGGCTCTCAGCAGGTTCTGCAGGCCCCCTCGACCTCTCAGCTAGGCGGCATCTCGTATGCCTGGACAGGCTGGTCGGACGGCGGGGCGCGGGTCCACACGGTCACCGCCAAAGAATCCGGCGCCTACGTTGCCACATACCGAGTGACGAGCTCGGGCGGCGGCGGTGGCGAAGGGGCAGGAGGGGGTGGCGATGGCGGGTCCTCGTCTGGCGGAGGCTCCGGTGAAGAACCCCCAACGGCATCACGCCCAAAGCTGACGGGTCATCCGCCCAAGCGGACCAAGAGTCGGACAGCGCGCTTCATATTCGGCGCAACCGACGACAGCGCGAAGTTCCGCTGCAAGCTGGACAAGGACACGTACCGCAGCTGCCGCTCGCCGAAGGTCTATAAGCACCTCAAGCCGGGCAGCCACAACTTCGCGGTCCTCGCCACCGATGGCGGGGCCGAAAGCAAGCCGGTGAAGTTCAGCTGGAAGGTGCTTCGCTAGCTCTGGCGGCGTGCCGGGGTCGCTGCCAGCGGGTTATTCCGCCAGCAGCAGCGTGTGCCAGCTCGGCAGCAGCGGGATGTCGTAGAGGTCGATGATGGCCGTGCGAGCCGTCTCGATCTCCTCCGAGAACCAGTAGCGCTCGAAGTCCGAGCGGCTCTCCCAGACCGAGGTCTGGCGGAAGGCCAGCGGGTCATCGGTGGAGCGGGTCAGCGACCAGCTCTTTGCGCCGAAGGCGGGCATTCGCGCGGCCGCGGCCTCCCAGATGTCGAGCCAGCGGTCGGCGCGAAATGGGGCGATGTGCCAGTCCAGTACGCATACCTCGCTCATCAGGCTCCCACCTCCGCCCGGATCGCGCCCGGACCGCTTTCGTTCTTGCCCTCGTGCTCAGACTCGGCCCCAACCAGGACCGCGATCTTGCCGAGGTGCTTGTTTTCGTGCAGCAGCTGGTGTGCTTCGGCCACCCCCTCGAAGCCCATCGTCTGCCAGATCACCGGGCGGACCTTGCCCTCGGCGATCAGCTGATTGGCCTTCATGCTCTCGTAGGCGTTCGCGCCATGCGAGCCGATGATCTGCTTCTGGCGCATCCACAGGTAACGCACGTCGAAGTCGAGCCGGTGACCGGTGGTGGCGCCGCAGATGACGACTTTGCCGAACGGCTTGCAGACGAATACCGAGGTCGGAAAGGTCGCCTGGCCGACGTGCTCGAAGACGATGTCGGGAGCCTCGCCGAGGATCTCCTTGACCCGCTTGGCGAAGCCGCGTGAGGCCTTGAAGCGCTCCTTGTCGGCGGCCTTGTCGGCGAGGTTCTCCGGCGTGCGCATCATGGCGGCGAACTCGCGCCGGTCGATGTAGTCCACGGCGCCGAGCTGCTTGACCAGCTCGCCCTTCTCATCGGAGGAGACGACGCCGACCGCGTTGGCTCCCGCGGCGGCGCAGAGCTGGGTGGCGAAGACGCCGAGGCCGCCGGCGGCGCCCCAGATCAAGACGTTGTGGCCGGCCTGCAGCTTGCACTGGTCGATCAGCATTCGGTAGGCGGTGAAGTAGGCGAGGCCGTAGGAGGCCGACTCGGCCCAGGAGAGGTTCTGGGGGCGGTGGAGGAGCTGCTGGGCCTGCACCTTGGTGAACTGGGCGAAGGAGCCCCAGGTGGTCTCATAGCCCCAGGCCTGCTGGCTCGGCGCGGCGAGCGGGTCGAGGCCATGGACCTCGATGTCCTCGTAGGAAACCTGGTTCTGGTTGATCGCAACCTCGTCGCCCGGCTTCCAGCGGGTGACCGCCTCGCCGACCTTCCAGACGATCCCCGAGGCATCGGAGCCGCCGATGTGGTGGCCGTACTGCGGGTGATCGCCGTAGCCGAAGACCGAGACCGGCTTGCCGAGCGCCGC
>JAJKHV010000135.1 GCA_021154855.1 Solirubrobacterales bacterium | reverse complement strand
GTAGCCGTAAGCGCCGTAGTCCTCGTCTGAGCGGATGCCGGCGATCACGTGGCCGAAAACGCAGAGGGTGACCGCGTCAAAGCCAAGCTCCGCCGGGGCGCCAGGCGGCGGCACCATCGCGTAGAGGTTGTTGGTTTCCACTCCGGTCGTGCCAACCCCCACCAGCGCCGTCGTCAGGTAGACCACGCCGACCTGGGATGCTTCCGGGCAGCCGGGAGCATCCTGGCTGGTCAGCTCCGCCTCGGTGCAGAGCACCCGTGGTGCCGCCGGGTTGGCGAGCAGGCCGCGTGGCAGGTCGACGACGATGTCGCGTGGGTGCCCGGCGCCGGTCAGTTCGTTTCCGAGCCTCTCCGTGGGGAAGTTGAGGCTGGCGGTGAGCTGGTAGGGATGTGAGCCGGCGGCGGTGGTGACGGCGCCGTCTTCCCCGGTCACCGGGACGCTGAAGCCGGGCAGGAAGCCGAAGGGAACCGGCGCGGCGCTGACCGGCGCAGCAGCGGAGACGGCCTGCGAGGCGGCGCCACCGCCTTCGATGTTCCCTTCGGCTACCAGGGACCCTTCGCTAGCCGTGACGTTGACCGTGACGTTGACCCGCAGCAGGCGACTGGGATTGACCGCTTCGCTCGTCGTACAGATCACCTGCTGTGGCGCTTCGATTTTGCATTTGGGCGGCGCGGCGGCGCTGCGATCGCTGGTCGCGGCTTCTACTTTGCTCGCGCTCAGCCCGGCCGGCAGGTCGAGCTTCAGGCTGAGTGGGTCGGCGCTGGTCGCTTTGGCGCCGACGTTGGTCGCGACGAGGAGGAATTCGGCGCTGGCCCCGGGAGCGAAGTTGCCCGGCAGCGGGTTCAGCACCAGCTTCCAGGCCGGCCCGGCGGCCGCCTGAGCGCCGCAGGCAAGCCAGGCGCTCAACGCCAGCGCCATCGCCGCAATCGATATCAGTCGCCTTTGGGCCCTCATCGGCTCGCCCCCCGCTTGGCATGTCCGTGGTGATGTTTTTTGCCTTTGTGTTTTCGCCGCTTGTGCCTCGGCTTGGGCTTCGGTTTTGGATTGGGTGGCCCAACGAAGGAGCCGCTTCCCGCCGAGTCGCCCACCGGCGGCGCCGGCACCGGCCCGTGGCAGGCTTCCGAGCTTTCGCAGTCCTGCGCCGGGGCTGTGTTTTGAGAGGGGATGCCGCCATCCACGCGGGCGTCATAGACGTCGAGCAGCTCGTCTTTGTCCTGACCGACCAGACCCTCGCGGGTGTAGAAGAAGGCATCGTTGCCCGATTCGGAGGCGTCGAGGAAGATCGAGGCCCAATCGCTTTTTCCGGTCGAGAGCAGGTAGATGCAGCCGCCGTTCAGGGGGCTGAAGGCCTCGCCTCCTTCACTGCAGCTGCCCGTCCCCGCCGCCTCCCACTCATAGACGTCCAGGCAACGCGGGAAGGCCTGGGTACTCGAGCCTACGCTCGAACAGGCGCCTTCGCCGTTGGTGTCGGCCGGCACCAATGCGTCGGTGCTCTCGAAGAAGATCCGGCTGCCACCGGCGGCGAAGTTGCGCGAAGAGACAGCCGTCGATTTTGGCGGAACGAGCGCCGATGGGTTGATCGTCCCCAGGGAGGGTGGCCCGCTCGGCGCCGCCCCGCTGGGATTGCAGGTCACGCAGTGGATTCCCTCCCCCGCCTGGTAGCGGTAGAGCTCCGCCGTTTCATGGTTGTCGTATTCGCCCAGCCGGGTCTGCGAGCGAAAAAGAAGTGTCTCTCCGTCGCTACTCAGCCACGAGGTCTTTCGTACGTTACGGTCACCGATGAAGACGCCGATCGACGACCCGAGCCAGTTAGTCGCGTCGCTGCCGGACCCCGCGCCGCTCGTCTCCAGGCGCGCAATCAGGGTGGTCTTACCCGCTGCCGTGCCGTTCTCTTCCCAGCGGTAAAGATTGCATTCCCCTTCCAGTCCCAGTGCCCCTCTGCAGTCTCCCGGCAGCGCCGGGCCATCCCCATCGAGGTCCCCATTGGCTGCGAAGTAGGCCCGGGAGCCGTCTTTCGAGACGCCCAGCACCCCCTTCACCTCCGCCCCGTCTGGGTCTTTCTGATCGACCGTTAGGTCCCTCAGCGCCGCTTCGTCGCTGCCGTAGCGGGCCAGGTCGTAGCGATAGAGGTCGTCGCCCGGGTTAGGCGCGGTTTCCCCATTTGCCGACCAGTAGATGTGTTCGCCGTCCACGGCCACCCCCTTCAGCGCGCCTCCCGGGCTTATGAAGGCGGGGAGACCGCCTTCCAAGTCCGCTTCGATACTTCCCGGCGAAAGCTCGAGGTCGGCCCGGCCGATCTTCCCCGTCCCTTCCTCTGCCCAATAGATGTGGTCCGGATCAAGCGCGATTCCCCGCACTCGGTGGTCACTTTCGACAGAACGGCTGATCAGATTTTTGCCTTCGCAGCCCAGGTCCTCCCTTTCCAGGTAGTCGCTGTAGGAATTCTGCGCAAATTCCAGTGACATCGTCCAGTAGAGATGACTTGCATCGAGCGCCAGGCCTTGGGGGATGAAGTTGAAGGAGCCGAATTCCACGCAGCCTTGGTTGATATCCCCGCCATCTGCTTCCGCCGCCCCGATGCCCCTGGTTATGTTCTGCTCTCCCGCGTTTGACCAGTAGATCGTGCTTGCGTTGACCGCGATCCCCTGCGGGTTGCTTGCCCCTTCGATGAATCTCGGTTTCACTTCTTCGGGTCCGCTCGCGCCGAGTTTGGCCCGCCCAATCACTCCATGTTCGTCCGCGCCGTCGGCCGCGTCGGTCCAGTAGATGAAGCCGTTGGCCACCGCCACGTACTGGGGCTTGCTCGCCACACTCTTGCCCGCTTCGACTTCTATCGAGGGGAGCACAATGAAGTCATCTTTGACTTCAGTCGCACCTCCGGCACCGTTCATCTTCGCCCGCCCGATCGTCCCCGCTTTGGCGTTTGCCCAGTAGAGGTATTCGCCTGCGGCGGTCATGCCGGCGGCGGCTTCTTTGAAGAACCCTTTCTCCACACTGGCGCCTTCGCCATCAATTTTGGCTCGCCCGATCTCCGCCTCCAGTGGTTCGGGGCCGGTGGTGGCGTCGTCTGTCAACTTCTGCGCCGAGGTGAAGAAGGCCTTGGAGCCATCTGGCGTAGCCGCCATGAAGGCCGCCGGGCGTGGGCCGGCAACGTCGGCTTTTGCCCGCTGCGATTCCGAGAGGACGATCGTGCAGGCCTTAGTCCCTTCACTGCATATCTCCTTGCCGCCTTTTTCGACCAGCGCGCTCTGCGTCGCGATCGGGTTGCGCCGCATATACAGCTGACCGCTTCCGGCCGCGGTGAAGATCGTCGAGCCGTCGGTGGTGATCGCATGCTGGTCCTGGGTGTAGTACTGCCGGCTGGAGCCGCCCTGACCGAGCGATTCGGTCGTCTCCCCTTTCACCCAGTCATAGGAACCGGCGAAGGCCCCTTTGGCGAGCTCGGCTTCGGTGGCCGCCTTCGTGTTCAGCACGCTGACCAGGCTGAGGACTTTGGTGGCGGGCTGCCACGCATAGAGGTTGGAGCGCCCGGCAATCCCAGCCGGGGTCAGTTTGTTGGGCGATTCGAAGATCGCCTCTGAGCCATCCCTTGAGGCACCGGCGTAGGCGTATTCGCCTTTTGGCGTATATGGGGTGACTTCGGTGATTGGCACGCCCCTCAGAGGACGGGCAAGCAGCGCCGTGGTGCCCGGTTCCCCAAAGCGCAGCGCCCGCTCGAAGACCTGTGAGAAGTCCGGTGTCCAGCCCGCCACCCTAACCGTCTGGCCGAAGCTCGGCGGCGGTAGTAGGCCCTCCGTCGACCAGTCCGAGCCCCGCGAGGCCAGGTAGAGCGGCAGTTCCTGCGCACCGACCCCGCCGGGCACCCCGAAGGTGCTTAGGAAGGTGACCTTGTCGCCTATGGGTGACGCTTTTGCCGTCAGCACCGTACCGGTCACGTCGCCGCCGTCCTTGTTGACCGGCGAGACCTGCTCATAGGCGCGGCCGTCAGGCAGGCCGCCAAGTGGTGCCGGGAAGGTGGCGAAGATTCGCTCCGGACCTACCACCGCGCTTTCGGCCGCGTGCACCGCGACAAGCCTGAGGTGGTAGATCGTGCCGATGCTGAGCCCGCTGACCGGGGCTGAGATAGGAACGTCTGCTTCGCCGGTAGGAATGCTTTTGTTCGGCGTCGGCGCGCGAAGCGCACCGACGAACCGATTGCCTTCGGGATTTGCCCGGTACGCGACGTCGTCTAGGTACTCGAAGTGGTATTCGGTTTTCTTGCCAGCGGGATTGATCGTGCCTTCCAGCGTCGCCGAGCTGGTGGTGACCTGCGAGACGGAGGTGCTGACAAGGAGCGGCGGGCCCGCTCCGAGGGCCAGGGTCGCCTCCGTCCCTACTGCGATCACAGCTAGCGCCAATACCACGGCTGCTACAAGCGAGCGGACCCTCTCCTCGACGGGCCTCCTTGCAATCGGCTCTTTCGGACTCCAGCTCCTTCCCATCTGACTCATCTCTTCTCGTCCTCTGTCCCTGTTGATCTATCGGCCCATCTTCAACTGCACCCGTTGCGGGCCGCGCCGGAGCACGACCCGCAACGGGTCCTCTTAGGACTTCAACATTGCTCCACTTGCCTAGTGCCTGTCGCCCCTAGACGTGACTCGCCCAGGTGTTTTTGCTTTCCAGTTCCAGCCACTCACTGCCTAACAGAGTCGCCGCATTTTTACCGAATGCCAGCGAGTTTTTGTGGCCTTCTAAGTCAAGCGCCGTGCCCTGGACCTGTTCAATTAAGTGTTTGACCTTGTCGACTAACGGTTCTTTGGTGCAGTCCTTGACTATCGCGTGGCCTTTGACTTCCACTTTTTCGCCGAAGGCGCATTCAGGACCGAATTCAAGGAACGTGAATACTAACGACGTAGGACTGTCGGGAGAAAATAAGAAATATGCTTCGCTTTGATGTAAAAACTGTTCTATTTTAACTTTTGCAATAATCGGTTCTTTGGGCGAGCACGCTGCTTGTTTTACTTTTTTCACGAATGATAAGCAATCGCCTTTAAATTCGAGTTCGGCTAAGCCGGTTCCATCCGCGAACAGTAAGCCGTCTTTGACGATCAGTTCGTTGCATAAAATTTCGAGTTCGCCACCAATGACTGGCGCGATCGAGTCGAGCGTCCAATGTTCGGAGTCTTTGACACCGATAACTTTTAAGGTTGTCGCCGTCGTCACGCCCGACTCTAACCATGTCGCCGCTTGAGCACTGACCGCCGCCATGGCCATCATGCTGAGCGCTGCCATCAGGCAGACGCCTAGTGCCTTAAGTCCAAACCTTCTATGGCTCATTTGCATTCCTCTCACTATTAGCTAGTTAGTTACGGTTTAGTGTTCTATTGAACTATTGCTCATGCGCACGGGAAAGACCTGCGCAGTGAAGAGCATCAGTGCGCGAGAGAACGCTGTCAAATGGCGGCAATTGGCGTTTTTTATCTCGAATAGCATCGATCTAAAGCTCGATCAAATAGCCATTAGCAGCTAGACCGACGACTCGGGGATTAGAAAACGAGAGGCCGTCGGGATTGCTTCCGACGGCCTCTGCGCACTTCCTCTTTGTTCCCTCGCCTTATGGGTTTTCTTCGTTGTTTTTCCGCACAGCGGCTGCCGATGCCACACTGAGTGTATTTTTAAGCACCGCAGTGTTATGTCCCGCCGCAGCCGGGACGCCGACCGAGGCGTTGATGATCGGGTTGAGGATGAAGGAGAAGAGGCCCCCGCAGCCGCTCGCTCCTGGTGCCGACCAGGCGTTGTCGACGAGGACGTTTTTCCTCAACACGAGGATCCGGCCTTCTTCGAGCAGTTCGCCTTCTCCGCCGCTGCCGGTGATCGGTGCGTTCGGAGCCGGTGGGCTGGTGATGCCATCGGTCAGGTTCCAGATAATTGGCGAGCTGCTAGAGCCTACATAGCAGGATTCACCCAGGAAGGGGTTTTCGAGGTGGACCTTGATCGGCATCTTCAGCGCCACCCCTTCTTCTTCTGCGAGATGGTTTTCGCTGATGCGGATTTCGCTGGCCGGCTTGGCCAGTTCGAGGGTCGAGTTGACGCCGGTCAGGCCGTTTTCGAAGGTGACTTCGCAGCTCACCCGCAGTAGGAAGTTACTGATTTCTTTGCAGTTGACCAGGCCGGCCAGGCCACCGGGAACCGGTTGCGCTGCTTTGGAGAGCGTCACGCCGTTCGTGGCCCCGATAAATGTGGAGAAGCCTTCTTCATCCGCTGGCCCGTAGGCGCCTTGCAGCGTGGTCGAGTTTACGATCGGAACTTTCTTGTTGCCGAGCACAACTTCGCCGCCTTCGGTCACCGAGTAGATGCATTTCCTTGCTTCAGCGTTTGTGAAGGCGCACTGCGCGAATTTCGTGTAATTGCCGGTCAGTTTCGCCGCTGCGGGCCCGGCCAGGGCCAGGGAAGCAACGGCTGCGGCGAGAAGCGCCATGCAGGCCAGCCTCGTTCGTATTGGTCGTTTCATCATC
>JAJKHV010000134.1 GCA_021154855.1 Solirubrobacterales bacterium | reverse complement strand
GCGCGCTCGATTCCAGTCCCTGACGCGGCCGCCAGCGGACCACGCAACCTGCAGGCGCTGACCTCGAAGCCGATCCTCTACGTCGCCAACGTCGACGAGGGGGACGCGGAGGCGCCGCAGGCCGTCACGGCCCACGCTGAGGCGGTTGGTGCCGGCGTGGTCGCGGTCAGTGCCCGGATCGAGGGCGAGCTGGCCGAGCTCGACCCGGCCGAAGCCGAGGAGATGCGCGAGTCCTACGGGGTCGGCGGCTCGGGCCTTGCCCGGCTGGTCCGCGCCGCCTATGACCTGCTCGACCTGATCACCTTCTTCACCGCCGGCGAGGACAAGGAGGCGGTCGCCCGTCCGCTGGCCCGCGGCTCGACCGCCTGGGAGTCGGCCGGGACGATCCACACCGAGATCCAGGACGCCTTCGTCAAGGCGGAGGCGATCGGCTGGCAGGAGCTGGTCGAGTGCGGCGGCTACGCAGCGGCGCGCGACAAGGGGCTGCTGCGGATCGAGGGGCGCGATTATGTGGTCCGCGATGGCGACGTCATAACGATCAAGGTTTAGGCGCGGCTCAGTCTTCGAGCTCTAGGGTTGGCGAATGGAGGAAGGGGCACGGTTTCCGAAGCTGGCCGCGAAGGCCGGCCACTACGAGAGCTTCTACGTCAAGGCCTGCCGGCCGGGAGGCGGGCGGGGGATCTGGATTCGCCACACGGTCCACAAGCGTCCCGGCGCCGAGCCCAATGCCTCGATCTGGTTCGTCCTCTTCAACCGCGAGGCAGAGGGCCCGCGGGCGACCAAGCTGACCGTGCCAGCGACGCAGCTCTCGGCGCCGGTCGGCTCGTGGATCGAGGTCGACGGGGCGGAGATCGGGCCGGGCAAGGCCAGCGGCGCAATCGCGACCGACGCACTGAGCGCCTCCTGGGACCTGAACTTCTCCGGCGACGCCGAGCCCTGCAAGTACCTGCCGACGGACTGGCTGTACGAGGCCCCCGTTCCCAAAACGAAGTTCGTCGCCCCCTATCCGGACGCGACCTTCAGCGGCCGGCTGCAGATCGACGGCGAAGAGATCGCGCTCGACGGCTGGCCGGGGATGGTCGGACACAACTGGGGCAGCGAGCACGCCGAGCGCTGGGTCTGGCTCGAGGGGACGGGCTTCGGCGATTCTCCCGACACTTACTTCGACGCTGGCGCGGCCAGGGTCAAGATCGGCCGCAAGACGACCCCCTGGCTTCCCTCGGGAATGCTCGTCCTCGACGGCGAGGCGCACCGCCTCGGTGGCCTGGGAAAGGTCGGGTCGGCCTCGATCGAGCCCACTCCGACCGCTTGTGAATTCACCCTGCCCGGCAAGGACATCGTCGTCCGCGGCCGCGCCTCCGCCCCGAAGAAGGATTTCGTCGGCTGGGTCTACGCCGACCCCAAGGGTCCCGAGCACCACACCGTCAACTGCTCGGTCTCCGACTTGGAGCTGACGGTCGAACGTCCGGCCCTGCCGCCCCGACAGCTCAGGCTCGCAGCGGGCGCCGCCTACGAGTTCGGCATGCGCGAGACCGACCACGGCATCCCGATCCAGCCCTACTCGGACGGCTGACTTGGGTGTGTTGAGCCGCGCCGGCGCGCGGCGCTACTGGCCGATCTGGATCGCGGTCATCCCAATCCTGATCTGGACGGTCATCCGCCTCTTCAGCCTGGAGAGCGGCTACCCGCTGGTCGCGATGATCGCCTTCACGCCGTACGTGGGAATCGCCGCGCTGCTGATCGCGGGGGTTTCCTTGGCGCTGCGAAACTGGGCAGCGGCAGCGCTGGCCGCGGTCGTGACCGCCTGCCTCGGCGCCGCGGTCCTGCCGCGCGCCATAGGCAGCGAAGCCGCAGATGCGGCGGGGCACGAGACGCTGACCGTGCTCGCCGCCAACGTCCATGTCGGCTCCGCCGATCCGCAGGCGCTGCTGGGCCTGGTCGACCGCTTTCACCCGGACCTGCTCAGCGTCGAGGAGCTGACGCCATCCTTCGCCGCAGAGCTGCACCGGGCGGGAATCGAGGGCCGCCTGGGCCACTCGCTGCTTCAGCCCCAACGCGGCGCCGGGGGCGCCGGCCTCTACTCGCGGCTGCCGCTGCCGCGCCTCACCAAGCAGACCCACTTCTTCTTCCGCATGCCGCGTGCGTCGATCGTCCTTCCCGACCGACGCCGCCTTCGAGTCGTCGCCGTCCATCCCTTCCCGCCGATCAGCGGTCACGTCGGCGCCTGGCAGGCCGCTATGGAGAGCCTGCCAGGGACTGGCGCCGGCACTCCTTGGGTCCTCGCCGGCGACTTCAACGCGACCCTCGACCACGCCGAGCTGCGCGACGTCCTCGACCGCGGCTACCGCGACGCCGCCGACGTCACCGGCGAGGGCCTCGAGCCGACCTTCCCGACGATGGGGCACAGGCTGCTACCGCCGACGATCACGATCGATCATGTCCTTGCCGACCGCCGCCTCGGCTTTGCCGACTACGGTGTCGTCGACCTGCCGGGCAGCGATCACCGCGCGGTCCACGCCCAGCTGGTGCTGCCCTAATCGGCGCCGGCTCCGCCGGCCGGACCGGTTGGCGCGGTGCCTTTGCCAGCACCGCCGACGACCTTGCCGTTGACCTGCTTGACGAAGCTCATCCAGTCGCTGTAGGTGCCGAGCGCGGACTCGAGCTGATCGCCGCGGGCCTTGGTCACCCCTCCGGTGCCGTAGAGGCGCGCCCAGACGATCCGTGGCGAAGCGCCGCGCTTGGTGACGACGACTTTCTTCAGCGAGCCGTCGAGGTAGCTGCCCAGCTTCGCGCTGATCTCGGCGCCTGAGAATTTGAGCGTCCAGTCGTGCAGGGGGCAGTAGAAGTCGTAGGGATCAGGAACGCCGACGAGGTAGGGGATCGAGGGGCCGAAGAAGACGTTCTGGACGCTCTCGGTGTGGCCGCCGGAGCAGGCGGAGAAATAGGTTTCGGCGATCTCGCCGCCGTACATCAGGACCTGGCCCCGCGTCGCATCGGCCGCGGCGTTGGTCGATGCGGTCTCGCTGCCAAGACCCTCGTAGACCTGGCTGCGGGTGTCGTTGTAGAGGCCGAAGCCATTGCCGCCGACGCTGACGCTCAAAGCGAAGGAGCGCGCCGCCACGGCCTGGGCCTCGAGCGCCGCCGCCGGCCAGGAGGCGGGCGACTCGTTGGGGATCACTCCCTTCACGTACTGGTCGACCGGTAGCGCGTTGATCACGTTGAGGGCGCCGGCGTCGCTGTCGGTCGGCACCACCTCGAGCGCACCGCGGTAGGTACCGCTCCCGGCGATTGCGATGCGCCCCCTGCCGGCGGCGCGCAGCTTGCGGCCGCAGTCGGCCATCGCCCCCCCGGCGGAGCTGCGCAGCTTGACGCTGGAGCCGACGCGGTGAGCCTCGTAGCTGTGGCCCGGATCGAGAGCCTGGCCGCAGGCGCTGGTCGCGCCGCTGAAGGCGACGTCGCCGCCGGAGATCTCGAGCAGGACGCGCACGATTCGCACGCCGTCGACCTGCCCGATGCTCGTCCCCGCGTAGTAGTGGCCCAGGATGAAGCGGTAGTCCTGGCCGTGCTTGGCGTAGCCGTAGGCGCCGTACTGGCTCATCCCGACGCCGTGGCCGAAGCCATGCCCCTTGACCAACCAGGAGACGCTTGCGCCGGCAGCGGGCGCCAGCCCGAGGCCGGTGATGACCATGGCCAGGAAGACACCAAGGGCTTTGGGCCGGGTAGGAATCATCTCTCGGGTCAACAGATTCGCCTTACGCGAGTCGCGGCCTGCTCTAGGCTGAAATCAAGCGACCAAAGGAGTCTCAGACATGGCCACGCAGATGGTTAAGGCGGTCGATCACAAGCTCCTCGCTGCGGGCGAGTGGATCGAGACAGGGGAATGGGGTGAGGTGCGCAGTCCCTACGACGGCACAGTCGTCGGGCGCGTCGCCGAAGGCGACGCCGCGCTGGTCGATCGTGCCGCCAGGGCCGCGCAGGAGGCCTTCCAGACGGCTGACTTTCCCCAGCACGAGCGCGCCGCCGTGCTCGACCGGGCCGCTCATCTGGTTGCAGAGCGAACGGAGGACCTGGCGCTGACCATCGCCGCCGAGGCCGGCAAGCCGCTGAAGACGGCCCGGGTCGAGGCCGAACGTTGCGTCGACACCCTCACCTTTTCGGCGACCGAGGCACGCAAGCTGACCGGTGGCACGGTGCCGATGGCGGCCTCACCGGCGGGCGGCGGCAAGCTCGGCGTGATGCTGCGCGTTCCCTACGGGGTGGTCGGGGCGATCAGCCCCTTCAACTTCCCGCTCAACCTGGTCGCCCACAAGCTCGGCCCGGCGATCGCCGCCGGCAATGCGATCGTGCTCAAGCCGGCCGGTCAGACCCCCGTCTCGGCGCTGAAGCTGGCTGGGGTCCTGCTCGAGGCCGGTCTCCCTGAGGGTTGGCTCAGCGTCATCCCCGGACCTGGATCGGAGGTCGGCAACGCGATCGTCGAGCACGAGCTGACCCGCGCCCTGACTTTCACCGGCTCTGCCGGCGTCGGCTGGGACATCCGCAGCCGCGTTCCACACAAGAAGGTCAACCTCGAGCTTGGCTCCAACGCGCCGCTGATCGTCAACGCCGACGGCGATTGGGAGACGGCAGCCGACAAGGCGCAGATCCACGCCTTCTCACACGCCGGCCAGAGCTGCATCTCGATCCAGCGGATGCTGATCCACGAGAACATCGTCGACGCCTTCACCGAGCGCCTGGTTGGCAACGTCGAGAAGCTGACGGTGGGCGATCCACTCGATTCCGAAACCGATGTCGGTCCGCTGATCAGCGGCGATGACCGCGACCGGGTCAAGGCATGGATCGACGAGGCCGTCGGCGCCGGCGCCGAGCTGCTCACCGGTGGAGAGCTGGTCGACGAAGGACGCTGTCTGGCCCCGACCCTACTCGGCTCGCCGCCGCGCAACGCCAAGGTCTGGTGCGAGGAGATCTTCGGCCCTGTGGCGACGATCGACCGCTTCACGGACTTCGCCGAGGCGCTGCGGATGGCCAACGATTCCAAGTTCGGCCTCCAGGCGGGCGTCTTCACCAGTGACATCGGACACGGCCTCGAGGCCGCCCGCACGCTGGAGTTCGGCGGCGTGCTGATCAACGAGGTGCCCACCTTCCGGGCCGACCAGATGCCCTACGGCGGCGTAAAGGACTCGGGGAACACCCGCGAGGGACCAGCCTACGCAGTCCAAGAGCTGACCGAGGAGCGCTTCGTAACGCTCCAGTAGGTTTGAACCGCTAGTACAAAATTGGGTAGGTTCCTCCCGCGTCAAGCGCGCCAGAGGCGAGCTGTCTACCGGGCATGTCCCGGGAAGGGAAGGTCAAGGTCTCCCGCCTCCCCTACTCGTGCGGCCTGGCCATCCGCCGGTGGTCGAGCGCCTGCTCCAGCACCGACGGCTCGACCCCCTGGTCCAGGGCGACCTCGCGCAGGGAGCGGCCTGACTCGGCGGCGGCCTTGACGATGTCGGCTGCCCGGTCGTAGCCGATGTGAGGGTTGAGCGCGGTCGCCGTCGCGAGGGTCGCCTCAGCGTGGCGCTCGGTCATCTCCTCGTTTGCCTCGATCCCGGCGACGCACTTGCCGTCGAGCAGGCGCGAGGCGGAGGCGAGCAGCTTGATCGAGTCGAGCAGGTTGCGGGCGATCAGCGGCACCCGCACGTTGAGCTCGAACTGGCCCTGGCTGCCCGCGACCGTGATCGCGGCGTCGTTGCCGATCACCTGGGCCGAGACCTGGCAGACGACCTCGG
>JAJKHV010000133.1 GCA_021154855.1 Solirubrobacterales bacterium | reverse complement strand
GTCTCCCAAGCTGGGGGTTTGCCGCCTGGGACTCGGCCTATCAGCAGGAAAGCCAGGTAGACGAACCAGAGCAGGGCGAACTGGAAGAAGATGAAGGAGACGGCGCCCAGGGCCATGCCCAAGGAGCCCCAAAAGCGGGGCAGGAGGCCGACGCGCATCGAGTAGAGGCAGGTGTAGACCATCGCGACCACGAAGCCGAGTTGGCCGCCGAGGCCGAAGCCGGCTGCAAGCGGGCGCAGCGGCGCTTCGGTGATCGTGTCATTGGCGATTTCATTAGCGCGGTCGCTGTCGAGGGGCACCCCCCTCGCAACCAAGTGGGGGATTTCGTTGGAGACGAAGTCAGAAGCTGCGTGCAGCGTCGAGATGCCGCTGAGGACCGCAAGGGCCGCAAGGAAGAGCGGCGCGGCGATGACGACGCCGACGAGCTGACCCCGCATGCGGTCACTGCGCGAGTTGGCGGCGCGGAAGAGGTAGTAGAGCGGCGCCGCGAGCAGGCCGACACCGATCGCCTGCAGGATGCTGGAAACCATCTGGGCCGTGCGGTGTTGATCGACGTCGCGAAGCAGGCCGGAATCGCCGCTGCCGCTACCAACCATTTGGGTGGCGACGACGATCGCGGCGATCACGAAGAGGACCGAGGCGAGCGTCGCCACGGCGGTCGGCCGTGACCAGCGCTCCTCCCAGGCAAGCTGGGCCCGGCGCTGGCTCATCCCTCAGCCACGCTCGCGGAAGTAGAAATCGGGCAAGGCGCCCTCGATGACCTCAGCGGTCATCCTCTGTGCCACCTCGAGATTGCCGGTGCGCACCGCGATGTCGTCGAGCGTGACGATGCCGGCGAGCCTATCCGCATCGACAACGGGAAGCCGCCGCACCCGGTGCTGAACCATCAACGCCGCGGCCTCCTCCAAATCCATAGCCGGCTCACCGCAGATCAGCGGACGGGAGGCGTGCTCACCGACCGCTCCCTCTCCGTCGATAGCCGCGGCGAAGACGCGCAGGGCGAGATCGCGATCGGTGACCATCGCTACCGGCGAGCCATTCGGGTCGACGATCACGACCGAGCCGACGCGGTGATCGCGCATCTGGCGGGCGACCGAGATCGCGCTCGCCTCGGCGGTCGCGGTGACGACCCCGGCGGTCATGATCTCGCGCAGTTGCACTGCGCGTACGCTACCTGCGATGAGCACCGAGCGAACCGGCCTGCGTCCTGCGTCAGTCGTCCCCCTCGAGGCCGGCGCGGGACCCGAGAACCCGCCCTGCCCTGCCTGCGGTGAGCCGCTCTTCGGTTGGATCGACCTGCGGCCGGGCCTTGCCGGTCCGGTAAGCCGTTGCGAGAGCTGCGGGCTCGGAGTGGTGGGCCAGGCCGGCGGCGTCGAGGAGGCGCTCGCGGCACTGGATCGCTTGAGCGCAGGAGGGACGACGCGGATCGCCAACCGGGCCGGCTTTGCCGCCTGGATCGGCGGCGCCGGCTGGGCCGGACTGGAGCCTGCTGGCCGTTACCTATTCACCGTGGAGTCGGTGCGCCGCCTCGTCGCCAACCGCGATCAGCTCGTTACCGGCGCCCGCTGGTCACCGGGCGCCGGCATAGCGACGATGTGGCAGACGATCCTCAACGGCTTCACCTTCGGCCGCAACATCGCCCTAGGTGCCCTCGGCCGCGCCAAGGCAGTCCCGGCGGAGAAGCCCTGGCAGCGACGCCTGGATGGCCTGATCTGCGTAGTAGTAGCGATCCCAGCCCTGCTAGCCGCCGTCCCACTCGAGCTAACGGCAGCAGCGACGAGGCGGGGAAGCGCAACGTCGCTGGACTTCGAGCTGCTCTAAGCGATTGGGCCTAGGGCCCCGTCTACGAGAGCCCCTCGCGAGCCTCGCGGACCAAAGTCACCGACTCGGGGAAAAGGACGCGGATTGCATCGCGCACCTGCATCGCCTGCTCATCGGGGCTGCCGGAGAGGTCGAGCCGGCTGATCGAGGCGACGGTCATCTCGACCGCAAGCTTGATCGCGTTGTCGGCCCAGGCCACACGCTGAGAGGACTGCATCTGCTCTGAGAGCTCCTCCATGCGGGCGCGGAACTCGTCGGGATCGCCGAAAAGGTTGAAGGGGCTGTCCTCCATTGGCCACATGAAAGCAGAACGCGGCGATGGGGCAAAGGCGTGACATTTGGCGCACCACGCGCGCGCTCCCTCCCCCTAGCTTCGGCGAGATGACCCAGCCAAGGGAGACAGAGCGCGGATCAGCAAGCGTCGAGCAGGCCGGCCTGCTCGCACTGATCGCCCTGCTGCTGCTCGCCGCGATCGCGGCTGTCGCGGCGGGCGGCAAAGTCGACGCCGGGCACGGCCTGGCGGGTGCGATCGCGAAGAAGCTCTCCTGCGCTCCCCGACTTCCCGACGCCTGCCGCCATCATCCGCTGGTGCCGGCATATGGCTGGCCGCTGGCCCGTCTCGCCCGAGCCCTCGCGCCCGTGCCCGAGGCGGAGCCCGGTCCCTCGGGCCTGCCACTCATCCCGGTCGACTTCCGCCGCTGCCGGCGCGAAAGCTGTGCGGTTGCCGCCGGTCCGCACCTAACCGCCTCGCGCCGCCGCACGACCGCCTTCACCGAGCTCCTCGACCGCCGCCGCAGCGACGGCTGGGTCGAGCTCACCTATTGGCTCTATCGCCCCGGTCTCGGCTGGCAGCGAATCATCCGCCACGCCGGCCAAGCCCAGATCGCCGCCGCGGCCAACGTCCGCGTTCTGCTCCAAGACGATCCGGTCCTCGTGCCCCTGGAGACGCTCCCCGGTCGCAACCACTACGAGTTCCCAGCGGACGAACGCCCACCTTGGCAATGGCAGGTTCCTGGCCGCTACCCCGGCTGGTCCAGCTGACAACCGGTCACTCGGCCGTCGGAGACGACGAGGCCATCTCGACGCCTCCTCGGCTTCCAGTCCGATTACCTCTTGGTCCCGGGCTCGCCGGCGAAGAAAGCCATTCCTGGTGATCGCTAAGTTAATGCCACGCAAACGTGATCGTCTCGGTGCACATCGTCGATGTCGGCCTTCAACGGATGCCGATCGCGCTGCGACGGCAGCCCCGTCCGGACTCCGTCGGTGGCCTGCGCTACGCGCAGACGACGGTCACAGCGCGACAGGGCAGCAGCGGACTGCCGCTTTACCCTGGGCGCTTCGGCTTGATCGCTGCCTGGGATGACGACGACGCGCTCGAGGAGTTCAGCCGCAGCGCACATCCGTTGGCACGCCTTCTCATCGCCGGCTGGCATATCCGCATGGAACCACTGCGGGTCTCAGGGTCCTGGCCGGCGATGCCTGGCCTCCCGGATCGGCAGCTACCGGTCGAGGACGACGAGCCGGTGGCGGTCCTGACACTGGGGCGTCCGCGACTGGCGCGGCTGCGCCCGTTCCTGCGCAGCGCCGGCCCGGCCGAAGAAGAGGTTGTCACGGCACCGGGTCTGCTGGCCTCGATCGGCCTCGCCCGCCCGCCGCGGCTCGTCTCCACCTTCTCGCTCTGGAGCAGCGCGGCGGCGATGCGTGACTATTCCTACCGTGACGGTGGCACCCACATGGCCGCCGTGCGCGCCGACCGCGAGCGGCCCTTCCACCACGAATCGGCCTTCATCCGCTTCCGCCCCTACCGCTCCGAAGGCGCATGGGAAGGCCGCGATCCGCTCGCCGATCTTCGAACTGCCTCTACTCCTGCTGGGCAGAGAAGTTGACGCAGTACGCCTGACTCCTCTCAGGTCGTGCCGGCTGTCGACGCGCTCGGGGCCGCTCCGGCTTTTTCCGCGGCCGCCTCGTCTTCGGCCTGGCGGATCAGCCCCCGCCAGTCGGTCGTCCTGAAGACGAGCAGCATCGCCGCGAACCCAAGCACCACCGACCAGGCGGCCATCGCGATCTGAGTCCCGACCGAGAAGGAGAGGACGGCGGAGCGCGATGGGCCCTTCAGGGTCGCCACCAGCAGCGCCTGCTGGGCGCCGGCGCCACCTGGAGTGAACGGGATGACGTTGGCGATCGCCTGCACGCTCATCACGAGCATCACGCTGCCGAACGAGCCGCCGATCCCGAAGGCCTCGAGGAAGAACCAGAAGGCCCCGAAGCGACAGAGCCAGCCGGCGCCCTGCCAGGCCGCCACCTCGCGCAGATAACGGCGCGGCTGCCCGAGGATGACCAGGCCCTGCCTGACCCGCGCCCAGAAGCGCCGCACGTGGTGGGCGAGGTAGTAGGTGCCGATCGCGATCGCCAGCAGCAGGGCGCCGGTGACGATCATCAAGGCCTGCGGGTGGTCGGCCCAGAAGGAGATCTCGAAGGCCGGCAGGTCTGGAATCCGTGGCAGCGGCGGCAGCAGGCCCTGGGTGATCGCGTAGGCGAGCACCAGCCCCCCGACGGTGGTGTCGAACAGCGTCTGCACGAGAAACGAGGAGGTGACAGCCGGATAGGAGGAGTTCGGGATCTGGCGCTTGACCAAAAAGACCTTGGTGACGTCCCCCGCGTGGGCCGGAAACACCGCGTTGATCCCCGCCCCCGCGAGATAGGCCGCGCTCAGGTGGGTGAAGGAGATGCGCTCGCCGGGGTAGGCGGCATGGAGCACGTTGCGCCAGGCCCAGGCACGGCACAGCTGCATCGCCAGCAGGAAACCGAGGGCGATCGCGAACGGTGCCCAGCGGATATCGGAGAGGTGTGCGAAGAAGGCCGTCGTCGCGTCGAAAAATGAGTTGAAGCTGGAGCTGAGATCGGCTGTCGGCATCGCAGCTAGACTAGCCCGCTCGTGTCAGAGGCCGAGACCCAGATCGCCACTGCGAAGGCCCCCCGCGACCCCGCCGACGAGGCGATGTGCGCGCGTGCCCGCGAGCGCTACAGCGCTGATCGCAAAAGCCGCTTCCGCCGCCGGCGCAAGCGCCACGCCGAACTGCCCAATCTGATCATCATCGGCGGCCTCAAGTGCGGCACGACCAGCATCCACCACTACCTGGGCCTGCATCCGGAAATCCAGATGTCGAAGCCGAAGGAGCTCAACTTCTTCGCCGAGGAGCTCAACTGGGACCTCGGCCTCGACTGGTACGCGAGCCGCTTCGACGACCGCTTCGAGGTGCGCGGTGAGTCCTCCCCGCACTACACCAACCTGCCGCGCTTCGGCGGCGTTCCCGAGCGAATCCACCAGCACTGTCCCGACGCGCGCCTGCTCTACATGGTGCGCGACCCGATCAAGCGCATCCTTTCCCACTGGGTGCACGCGACGGGCGCCGGCTACGAGACCCGCGAGATGGTCGCGACCCTCTCCCAGCCCGACTCCTCCTACATCCAGCGCTCGATGTACTGGATGCAGCTGCGGCCTTACCTGGAGCTGTTCGAGCGCGAGCAGATCGAGATCATCACCCAGGAGGAGCTGCAGTCAGAACGCGAGGAGACGATGCGCAAGGCCTTCCGCTTCGCCGGCGTCGACGAGGGCTTCACCTCGGAGCAGTTCGACCGCGAGTGGGAGAAGTCGAGCGCCAAGCAGGGCGACAAATACCAGCTGATGGAGAAGTTGATCAAGCTGCCCGGCTTCCGCTCCTTCGATCGCAACTTCGACCGCCTGCCCGAGCGGATGCGCTGGATCGTCGAGAGGGTCGTCCACGACCCCGACAAGCCGCCGGCGCCAAAGCCGAAGCTCCCCGATGACCTTTTCGAGACCGTGCGCGGCCGCTTCGGCGAGGACGTCGCGGCCCTGCAGCAGTTCGCCGGCCGTCAGTTCGCCGGTTGGCACAACTACTGAGCGGCTAAGTCCGGGTCCAAGTCTTTCCCAAGCGGCCCTTTAAACCGCCGGTGATCCTCTGTTAGAAACCCGGGCCTTGGTCGACTGCCAGTCGATCCAGTCAATCGCCGGGGGACCTCAGGGGGGCTTCGGACGCCAAAGGGAGGCTGCTATTCCGCGTTTCAAAACAGGAAGCGTCTGTCGTCTCATCGCATTTCTCGGCTCGTTGGCCATGCTGGCTTGTCCGAGCAGCTCGATCGCCGCCTCGAGCACGGCCTATCTGCGGCCGAATGCGGACATGCGTCTGGGGGAATGGTCCGTCGTCGGCGCCGGCAGCGCCTGGAGCGCGCTGGACGATGCGGTGACCGAGTCGCAGCTGCCCGGACGCGGTGACTACGTCCTCAGCGGCAGCAGGACCCTGAGGATTGGCCTCAACACGGCATCGCTGGCCGGCGCGAACATAATCGGCGCCAAGGCCTGGATCTACACGGCCAACTCGAACCCGGTGACGCTCGAAGTGAAGGAAGGGTCGTGGGCGCAGCTGGCAACGGGCCGGTTCGAAAGTCCCGGCTGGCACTCGATATCGGTGCCGCTGTCCAACAGCCAGTCCCAGCTGGACGGCGTCTTCCTGAACCTGAGAGGAGCGACCAGCACCGAACCGGGCAGGGCCTCGGTCCACGTCGCCTTCCTCCGTCTGCGGCTTGAACAGCCAGGGGCAAAGGTCTACTGGGGCGCCTGGATGGACGGAGACGTCTACGGCGGCGGCCTGAGCGATGCTCCCTGGGACAGCACGACCTGGGACAGGTTCGAGGGACATGCGCGAAAGCCGGCGTCGCTCATCCACCTCGGCCAGCCGGCGCCCTGGAACCAAACCTTCCAGGTGCGACCGCTTGAACTGATCGCCAAGAGGGGAGCGATTCCACTGATGGACATGAGCAGCAACGGGGTTTCGTCGGCGAGCATCGCAAGCGGCGCCTATGACTCCTACCTGGCGAGCTGGGCCAGAGCCGTCAGGAGCTACGGCAAGCCGTTCTTCTTCCGCTGGGAGTGGGAGATGAACGGAAGATGGTTCCCCTGGGGCGCGGAAGCTGCCCAAAGTCCGGCGACCTACGTGAGCGCCTGGAGGCATTTCCACGACGTCGCCGAGGCGCAGGGGGCGACCAACATCACCTGGGTCTGGTGTCCCAACGCGATCTTTCCCGGCAGCACCTCGCTGGCCTCGCTCTATCCAGGCAATTCGTATGTCGATTGGACGTGCGCGGACGGTTACAACTTCGGGGCGAACCCGTTG
>JAJKHV010000132.1 GCA_021154855.1 Solirubrobacterales bacterium | reverse complement strand
GGATCTTCATCCGGTGTCCTCCTTGTTGGGTGGTGGCTCGACACCCCCAGCCTTCAAGGAGGCCCGGATGAACAACGTTGTTAGGAACTACAGCTAGCCGGCGAGCGCGCGCTCAGGCAAGTTCTGGTCCGCGTGGTAGCTGCTGCGCACCAGCGGGCCCGATGCCACCGACTCGAAGCCGAGCTCATAGGCGGCCTTCTCCAGCGCCTCGAACTCCTCCGGGTGCCAGTAGCGCGTCACCGGTAGGTGGTTCTCGGTCGGACGCAGGTACTGGCCCACGGTCAGCACCTGGACGCGGTGCTCACGCAGCAGGCCGAAGGTCTCGACCATCTCCTCGAAGCTCTCGCCGAGTCCGACCATCAGTCCCGACTTGGTGACGACGTCGGCGCCGCCCATCTCCTTTGCCATCTTCAGGACCCGCGCCGAGCGCAGGAATTTGGAGCCACGCCGTGCCACTGGGTAGAGCCGCGGCACCGTCTCGACGTTGTGGTTGAAGACGTCGGGCCGCTCGTGGATCACCTTGGCCAGCGGCATCTCCTGACCGCGGAAATCGGGGGTGAGGATCTCGACCTTGCAGCCCGGTGCCTGCATGCGGATCGAGCGGATCACGCCGACGAAGGCGCTCGCCCCATAGTCGGGCAGGTCGTCGCGGTCGACCGAGGTGACGACGGCGTGGCGCAGCCCCATCTTCTTGACCTGGTTGGCGACGCGCAGCGGCTCCAGTGGGTCGTTCCAGCTCGGCACGCCCGTCTTCACGTTGCAAAAGCCGCAGCGGCGGGTGCAGACGTCGCCGAGGATCATGAAGGTCGCTGTGCCGCGCTCCCAGCACTCGCCGACGTTGGGGCAGTTGGCCTCCTCGCAGACCGTGTGCAGGTTGTCGGAGCCGATCATCGACTTCAGCCGCCGGTAGGTCGGCCCGCCGGGCGCCGGCACCTTCAGCCAGGGCGGCTTGCGGGCGCGGCGGAAGGGCACGGTGTCGCCACTCTCGGCGGCGGTCCCGCCCGGCTTGGCACGGGAGCGGGTGACGTGGAGGCGCTCGGCGCCGCCGACGGTTTTCGAGACCGCCCCGTTCGTTGGGTCGGGCGCCGCGGCGGTCACGTCGACCGCACGCTCGCGCGGTGCTCCCAGCGGCGCTTCGGTCGGCTCACTCATGCGACGCCGAGCCTAGCGTTGTCGAGTCCCAGGGCGTCCGGGGAGGTCGCAACCGGCGCCCGGTCATAGACGTCGGTGAAGTGATCGGCGAGTGTGGTGGCGAAGGCACCGAGGTTCTGATCTTCGCCGGTCTCGCGGCTGAGCGAGGTCACCTGGCAGCCTTCGATCCCACAGGGCACGATCCACTCGAACGGTTTGAGGTCGTTGCTGACGTTGATCGCCAAGCCATGCGTGGTGATCCCGCGGCTGATGTGAACGCCGATCGAGCCGATCTTGCGCGCCTCCAGCGGTCCCGCCGCTGTGCCGGGGCGCTCGCCCTCGGTCCAGACGCCGGTCAGGCCCTCGATCGTCCCGACCTCGACCCCATAGTCGGCAAGCGAGCGAATCGCCACCTGCTCCAAGCGCCGCACGTACTCGTGGACGTCGTCGCCGTAGGGCGCCAGGTCGACGATCGGGTAGGCGACCAGCTGGCCCGGCCCGTGGTAGGTGACCTGGCCGCCGCGATCCGTGTCGCGGACCTCAATTCCCTGCAGCCCGTACCACTCGGTCGCCATCGGCAACTCCTCGGGATTGGAGCGTCGCCCGCGCGTGTAGACGGGCGGGTGCTCGAGCAGCAACATGACGTCGGGGATCGAGCCGTCCCGGCGCGCGTCGCTCAACCAGCGCTGGGCGACGAGGGCCTCGTCGTAGGAGACCAGGCCACAGCGGACCACAAGGAGTTCGGCGCTCATCACCGAAATCGTTGCACGGCGCCGCTTTATCCTTGGCGCCGCCCCCATGGTCCAGTCCAAGGCCCTCCGACCAGACTGGCTTCCGGCCGTCGCCCTCAGCGCCCTGCTCGCTGCTGCGATGCTGGCCTGGAACCCGCAGGTCGGCGATCTCGCCGCCCAGGTTTTCCGCGCCGAGCTCTTCCAGCACGCCGGCCTGGCGATCTGGAACGGCAGCTGGTACGGCGGCCACTACACGCTCACCTACAGCTTTCTCTTCCCGCCGCTCGCGTCGCTGCTCGGTGTGCAGGTGGTCGGCGTGCTCTCCGTCCTCGCCTCCTCTTATCTCTTCGACCGCCTCGTCCGTGACCGTTGGGGCGAGCCGGCCCGTTGGGCCACCCTCTGGTTCGGCGCCGGCGTGGTGACCCTGCTCGCCGACGGCCAGCTCACCTTCGCCCTGGGAGTCGCCTTCGGCCTCGCCTCGCTCCGGGCGTTGCAAACCGATCGAGCCAAGCTTGCCCTACTCGCCGCCACAGCTTGCGCCCTCTCCAGTCCGGTAGCGGCGGTCTTCCTAGCAGGAGTGCTTCTCGCCGCTTCGGCGTCGGATGTCAATTGGAGCGGCCTAACCCGAGGGTGGCGCGGACTCGGGGGGGCCGAGAACGGAGGCGAAGCCCCCGCCCGCAGGCCCCCCCGAGGTCGCGACAGATCCCCCGGCCTAGCCCTCTGGACGGCAGCCGTCGCCCTAGCCCTCACCCTCGGACCGAACCTCGTCTTCCCGGACTCCGGCCAGTTCCCCTTCGCCTTTACCTCCTTCCTCGCGATCCCACTCTGGTGCGGCTCCGCCCTCTACGTCACCCGCGGCCTGCGCGAGGAGGAGCGCCAGCTGCGCTGGGCGATCCTCGGCTACCTGATCGCCTCGGCCGTGATCTGGCTGGCGCCGAACCCGATCGGTGGCAACGCGGTCCGCCTCGGCGCGCTATTCGGCGGCCCGGTGCTGGCGGCGGTCGTGCTTGCCCGACGACCGCGCGTCTCGCCATGGTTCCTCGCCCTCTTCATGGCCGGCGGCCTCTACTGGCAGGTGACCGCGAGCGTCAGCCAGATCGCCCGCAGCGTCGGCGACCCGTCGACCTCGCGCAGCTACTTCCAACCGCCGTCGCAGTGGTTGCGAGCGCACGGCGGCTCGGGCGTGCGGGTCGAGGTGCCACCCACCGCCAACCACTGGGAGTCGGCCTACCTCGCCTCCCAGTTCGAGCTCGCGCGTGGCTGGCTGCGCCAGCTCGACACCACCCGCGACGACATCTTCTACGACGAAAGCGAGCTCACCGGCGCCACCTACGGTCACTGGTTGCGCCAGAACGCGATCTCCTACGTCGCCCTGCCCGATGCGCCGCTCGACTACTCCTCAGCGGCCGAGCGCCGGCTGATCCGACGCGACCCTCCTTACCTGAACCTGCGCTGGAGCTCGCCGCACTGGCGGATCTACGCCGTGCGCGACCCCGAGCCGTTGGTGGACCCGATGGGCGCCGCCGCAGCACGGACCCTATGGGTGGGACGCCAGAGCTTTGGCCTCGAGGTGACCCACCCCGGTGACTTCCTCGTCCGCGTCAACTTCACCCCCTACTGGTCGATCTCCCGCGGTGCCGGCTGCCTGCTGCGCCGCGGTGAGTGGACGGTTGCCCACGCCGCCCACCCCGGCATCCTCCGCGTCTCGGCCGACTTCTCCGTCGGCCGGGCCTGGAATGCGATGACCGGCGCCAAGAAGACCTGCTGAGGGAGAAAGCCCAGCTGGGGCTTACAGCGCCAGCGCCAGCGGCTCTTCTAGCAGCGCCCGGATGCGGGCGAGGAATTCGGCGGCGGGGGCGCCGTAGAGGATGCGGTGATCGCAGGCGAGGTTCACCCGCATCAGGTGGGCGGCCGCGATCGCGCCGTCGCGGACGATCGGCCGCTCGGCGATCGCACCAACGGCAAGGATCGCTGCCTGTGGCGGATTGATCACCGCGGCGAAGCTGTCGATGCCGAACATCCCGAGGTTAGACACGGTGAACGTGGCTCCGGAAAGCTCGGGCGGAGTGATCTGCCCATCCCGCACCCGTTGCGCCAGCGCGCGAGAATCCATCGCGATCTGCCGCAGGTTCTTCTGATCGGCATCGAAGACGGTCGGAACGACGAGGGCATCGCGGGCCGCCACAGCGACCCCGACATTCACCCGCGAATAGAGCTCAAACCGCCCATCTCGGTATGCGCCATTCGCCCGCGGATGCTCGCGAAGGGCCAGTGCACAGGCCTTCACCACCATGTCGTTGAACGAAGGAACGACGTCGCCGTCTTTGGCCGCTGCCTTGATCTGCGCCCTCGCCTCAACCAGGCGGCTCATATCCACCTCCGCCTCGAGATAGAAGTGCGGCGCCGTGGCCTTCGACTCCGCCATCCGCCGCGAAATCGTCGACTGAAGCTTGCTCAGCTCTTCGTAGCTGACCTGTCCCTTTGCGGTTTCGGGGCCTGGTGTGGGAGCAGGCGTCTCGGCCGCGGGGCCCGCCGCGACCTCGGGGGGGCCTGCGGGCGGGGGCTTCGCCTCCGTTCTCGGCCCCCCCGAGTCCGCGCCACCCGCGGAAGACACCGCCCGTTCCACATCTGCCTTGACGATCCGCCCGCCAGGGCCCGATCCCTCAAGCTGCGTGAGGTCTAGCTCCTTCTCCTTGGCAAATCGTCGAGCTATCGGCGACGCCTTCGGACGTTCGCTGTCTCCGTTGGTGCCAGCGGGGGCACTGATTGCCTCGCCCGCGGGTGGCGCCGTAGGGGGGACCGCCCCCGAGGAAGCTTTAGCTACCGCAGGGGGCGGTGGGTCCCCTGCGGCGACAGGACCCGCGGCCAAGCCGCTAGTCCCGTCCCCCTCGCTCGCGACAGAACCCGCGGCTGAGCCCTCGGTCCCATCTCCCGAATCGCCAATAACCGCAATGGGCGTCCCGATAGCGACCGTCTCACCCTCCTGCACCAAGATCTCCGCAAGGGTCCCGGCCACATCGCTTTCGTAGGCCATGTTCGCCTTGTCCGTCTCGATCTCAACGAGCTCATCCCCAACCGCGACGTCATCTCCAGGCTTCTTCAGCCATTGGAGGATGGTTCCCTCCTCCATCGAGTCCGACAATCTCGGCATTACGACGTCGGCCATGGCGGTCCTTTCGGGAGTCCCTGTGAGAGCTCCCTCGCGGGGGGTGGCATCGAATGGGGGGACCAGCCTGAGGAGCTACTGCACCGGAAGGTTGGTGGGCCCCATTCGGTGACAGGACCCGCCGCGCCGAAGCCGCTCACAGGGATCCCTCCAGCGCGGCCAAGGCCGCCTTCACCACATGCTCTTCATGCGGGATCGCGGCCTGCTCGAGCCGCCGCGAGTACGGCATCGGAACATCGGCCCCGGTGACTCGCTGCACCGGCGCATCGAGGTGGTCAAAGGCCTGCTCGCTGATCAGCGCCGCCAGGTTTGCCCCGACGCCGCCGTGCGGCCAGCCCTCCTCGACGATCACCGCCCGGTTGGTCTTGCGCACCGACTCGAGGATCGTGTCGAGGTCGAGCGGGCGCAGGGTGCGCGGGTCGATCACCTCAGCCTCGACGCCGTGCTCGTTCGAGAGCACCCGCGCCGCGTCTTCGGCCACATGGGCCATCTTGAGAATGCCGACGATCGTCACGTCGGAGCCCTGCCGACGCACCGCCGCCTCGCCGAAGCGCAGCACCTCGTCGTCATCGTCGGAGACCTCGCCGCGACGGCCGTAGAGGTACTCGTGCTCGATGAAGACGACCGGGTTGTCGTCGCGGATCGCCGC
>JAJKHV010000131.1 GCA_021154855.1 Solirubrobacterales bacterium | reverse complement strand
GCTCGACCTCGGCGACGCGGTCGAGTTCACCAGCGTCCCGGCCGATCAGCCCGAGGAGATGGCCAAGCTCTTGCGGCGCGTCTCGCTGGTCGTGCTGCTGAGCGAGTTCGAGACCCACCCGCTGGTCGCGCTGGAGGCGGCTGCGGCCGGCTGCCGCCTGTTGGTCGCCGACACGGGCGGCCTCTCCGAGCTGGCTCAGGGTGGCTTCGCGCGAGCCGTGCCACTCGAAGAGAGCCCGCAGCAGGTCGGCGCCGCGGTGGTCGAGGAGCTTGCCCTTCCTCCACAGGACAAGCGGCCGCCGCTGAGCAGCTGGGACGATTGCGCCGCCGAGCTGCTCGACCTGTACCGCTCGCTCGTCTAAAAGACGGCAAGCCCGTCAGGCACGCCTGCGGACCTGGATGCGCGGCCCATCCGTCCAGTCCGACTTGACGGGCTGAAGGGCAGCTGCGTCAAACCGATGAGTGCGGTGCATGAGCGCACCGACTCGCACCAGCCTCCTCTTCTGCCTCCTGACGACGATGGGCACGCTCGCTTGCACCGCGACAGGCGCCTCGGCCGGGCCGGTCGCCGGCCACGCCCCAAGCCCCGCCTGCCGCGGCGCGGCGACAGCTGCCAAGCAGACCGAAGTCTGCCGCCGCGCGACCGCCTCGGGGACGGTACGGGCCCGCGACCGCCACCACGGGCACACCCGACCGCCGGCCCCGGCACCCGCCCCTGAACCAGTCCCAAGCCCGACACCGACTCCGGCTCCGGCCCCGGCGCCTGATCCAGCCCCCACCCCGGCCCCGCTACCCGACCCAACCCCAACGCCCACACCCACGCCGACACCAGAACCCTCACCGACCCCTCCGCCGGCGCCAGCCCCGGCACCGGCAAGCAACTCGATCTACTGGGGGGCCTGGATCGGCAGCCAGCTCACCGGCACGGAAGCCCCCTGGGACATGGGCGCCGTCTCGGCCTTCGAGGGAGACGCCCAGAAGCACGTCTCGCTCGTCCACTTTGCCGCTCCCTTTGCCGACTGCAGCCGCAACCCCTGCTCCTACTACGGCTTTCCCACCACACCGATGGAAAACATCCGCAGACACGGTGCGATCCCGTTCTTCAGCTGGAGCTCGCAGTCGACGCCCTCGAGCCTCAACGAGCCGAACTTCCAACTCTCCGACCTGATCGCCGGCACCTATGACTCCTACATCCGCAGCTTCGCCACCGCTGCGAAGAGCTGGGGGCATCCCTTCTTCCTGCGCTTCGACTGGGAGATGAACGGCAACTGGTTCCCATGGTCCGAAGGCGTCAACGGCAACAAGACGGGCGAATACGTCACCGCCTGGCGCCACGTCCATGACATCTTCGCCTCGGTGGGCGCGACCAACGTCACCTGGGTCTGGTGCCCAAACGTCGATCCGAACAAAGAATTCCGCGACTACTCCGCGATGTATCCAGGCGACAACTACGTCGACTGGACGAGTCTCGACGGCTACAACTGGGGCAAAGCGCCCTACCGCCCGGCCGGGTGGAAGACCTTCGACCAGCTCTTCAGCTCGACCTACCAGAGGATCGTCGACGCGATCGCCCCTTCCAAGCCGATGGTGATCGGCGAGGTCGGCTCGACGGAGTACGGCGGCTCCAAGGCCACCTGGATCAAAGAAATGCTGGCCGAGCTGCCCACTGCCTATCCCAAGGTCCACGGCCTGGTCTGGTTCAACCGCGAAGCCGAGGGAGAACCGATGGACTGGTCGATCGAGACATCGAGCAGCGCGACGAGCGCCTTTGCGAATGGCATCCAAAATCCGGCCTACGCGGGAAGTCAGTTTGCCGCCCTCTCCTCAGGCACGATCCAGCCAGCGGGCTGAGCGAAGCTCTTTGTCAAGGGCACTCATACAAACGTCCAGTAGACCCGCCGCTCGCTGAAACGCCGCACTTCCCAGTCGATGGCTGGGGGTGCCCACTCTCCTTCGAAATCGCTCCTCTGCCCTCTCAGCACTTCTGACCGCGCTGCTGGCCGCAGCGCTGCTGGCTTCCGTCTTTGCCGGCAGCGCCTCAGCCGCCGGCAAGGCCCGCATTTCGGTCGCCGCCGCCCGCGGCCTCGGCAAGCCGGGCGCATGCGCCAAGCGCTTCCGGCCGGCCAAGGCAGGGCGGATCAAGACCTTCCAGCGCAAGCGGATAATGCGGCGGATGCGCAGTTGCCGTCGTCACCTGGCAAGCAAGTCCACGGCCCCGGCCTCCGCCTCCTCGCTCTACTGGGGTGCCTGGATTGGCGATCAGCTGACCGGTACCGAAGCCCCTTGGGACATGGGCGCCGTCTCGAAGTTCGAACAGTCGGTCGGCAAACAGCTCTCGATGGTCCACTTCGCCGCGCCTTTCGCCGACTGCAGCCGCAGCCCGTGCTCCTTCTACAAGTTCCCGACCGAATCGATGGAAGACATCCGCAAGCACGGCGCCATCCCGTTCTTCAGCTGGAGCTCGCAATCGACCCCTTCGAACATCACCGAGCCCGACTTCCAGCTCTCCGACGTGATCAGCGGCCGCTACGACGACTACATCCGCAGCTTCGCCGAAGCGGCAAAGAGCTGGGGCCATCCCTTCTTCCTGCGCTTCGACTGGGAGATGAACGGCAACTGGTTCTCCTGGTCTGAAGGCGTCAACGGCAACCAGCCGGGCGAGTACGTCGCCGCCTGGCGCCACGTCCATGACATTTTTACGTCCGCCGGTGCCACCAACGTCTCCTGGGTCTGGTGCCCAAACATCGACCCCGGCAAAGAATTCGGCGACATCGCCCCGATGTATCCGGGCGACGGCTACGTCGACTGGACCAGCCTCGACGGCTACAACTGGGGCACGAACCCGGTGCGTCCCGCTCGCTGGATGAGCTTCGATCAGCTCTTCAGCTCGACCTACCACAAGATCGTCGACACGATTGCTCCTTCCAAGCCGATGGTGATCGGCGAGGTCGGCTCGAGCGAGTACGGCGGCTCCAAGGCCGAGTGGATCAAGGAAATGCTCAGGGACATCCCAACCCAGTACCCGGCAATCCACGGCCTGCTCTGGTTCGACAAGTTCGTGCCGGGGGAAGACATGGACTGGCAGCTCGACAGCAGCGCCGGCGCGACCAGCGCCTTCGCCTCGGGAATCCAGAGCCCCTCCTACGTCGGCAATCAGTACGCCGCCCTCGGCAGCGGCCCGGTGCCGCCGCCGAGCTGAGCAAGAGAAAGCTTTCGCCCTGCCCTAAACTCCGGCGCCGCTCTTGACGAGGTTTGAAACATGAACCTGCGCCGAGCTGGGAGGGGTGTCGCCGCATCACTGGTGCTGCTGCTCGGCCTGCTCGTCCTCGCTGTGCCCGCCGGCGCCCAACCCGCCAAGCGCGGCCTCTACTGGGGCGCCTGGATCGGCTCGCAGCTGACCGGCGAACAACCGCCCTGGGACATGGCCGCCGTCTCCAGCTTCGAGACCCAGGTCAGCAAGGGGCTCTCGACGATTCAGTTCGGCGCTCCCTTCGCCGACTGCTCGACCACACCGTGCTCGTTCTACCGCTTTCCAGGCAAGGAGATGAGCGCTGTGCGCAGCTACGGCGCCCTGCCCTTCCTGAGCTGGAGCTCCCAGTCGACCCCCTCGACCGCCAACGAGCCCGACTTCCAGCTCTCCGACATTCTGGCCGGGACGTACGACGCCTACATCCGCGACTTCGCCGAAGAAGCCCGTGACTGGGGGCACCCCTTCTTCCTGCGCTTCAACTGGGAGCCGAACGGAAACTGGTTCCCCTGGGGCGAAGGCACCAACGGCAATCAGCCGGGGGAATACGTCGCTGCCTGGCGCCACGTCCATGACATCTTCACGGCCGTCGGCGCCACCAACGCCACCTGGGTCTGGTGCCCCTACATCGACATCCACAAGTTCGGCGCCCTGGCCAGCTTCTATCCCGGCGACGAATACGTCGACTGGAGCGGCCTCGACGGCTACAACTGGGCCGACGCCCGCAGCCACCCGGTCCCCTGGAAGAGCTTTGACCAGATCTTCGCCGGCAGCTATCGGCAGGTGACCAGGAGGATCGCGCCGCACAAGCCGCTGCTGCTCGGCGAGATCGCCTCCAGCGGCAATGGTCGCGCCAAGGCGAACTGGATCCGCGGCATGTTTTCCGCGCTGAACACCAAATTTCGCCGGGTCAAGGGATTGATCTGGTTCGACCAGGTGCAGCAAGGCGTCTCCTGGCCGCTCGACAGCTCCCCCTTGGTCACCCAGGCGTTCGCCTTCGGACTCCGCCAGCGCTGGTTCAGGGAAAACCTCTACGGCTCGCTGGCCACAACTCCGATACCGCCACCGCGTTGATCCAAATAGACGTGGTGCGCGAAAGGTAGATGTGGTGCGCAAAAAACCGATTTCCCGTTACGCATGGGCGGCAACGGCCCTGCTGGCCCTCGCTTGCCTTGCGCTGCCCGGGATCGCCGCCGCCAAGCAGCAGCGCCCGCCTCACCCGATCTACTGGGGCGCCCAGATCGGCCGGCAGTTCACCGGTGTCCAGGCGCCGTGGGACATGAGTGCCCTCAGTGAGTTCGAGAGCACGGTCGGCAAGAGCGCCTCGCTGGTCGCCTTCTACTCGCCCTTCGCCGATTGCAACCGCGTCCCCTGTGAATTCTTCGGCTTCCCGGGGGTGCCGATGGAAAACATCCGCCGCCACGGCGCGATCCCATTCTTCAGCTGGAGCTCCTCGGCGGCGACCAAGGACGAGGTGCGCCAACCCGCCTTCAGCTTGAGCCGGGTACTGGATGGCACTTACGACTCGTTCATCAAGGGCTTTGCCGAAAACGCCCGCGAATGGGGACACCCCTTCTTCCTGCGCTTCAACTGGGAGATGAACGGCTTCTGGTTCCCCTGGGGCGCAGGCGTCAACGGCAACAAGAAGGGCGAATCCGTCAGCGCCTGGCGACACGTCCACGACATCTTCACTGCGGTGGGCGCCAATAACGCGACCTGGGTCTGGTGCCCCAACATCGCCCTTGCCAAGCGACTTCAGAACCTGCGCCAGTTCTACCCCGGCAACCGCTATGTCGACTGGACCTGCCTCGACGGCTTCAACTGGGGCAGGACCGCCAACTCCCCCGGCTGGCTGAGCTTCAACAGGATCTTCCGCTCGACCTACAAGCGGGTGCTGAAGATCGCCCCAACCAAGCCGCTGGTGATCGGCGAGACTGCCTCAGAAGAGCGCGGCGGCTCGAAGGCCCACTGGATCCGCAACGCACTCCACGCGATCCCCGCCAAGTATCGGAAGGTCCGCGCCCTGGTCTGGTTCGACGAAAAAAAACAGGGCAGGCATTGGCCGGTCGGCAGCTCGAAATCCGCCCAGGCAGCGTTCAACAAGGCAATCAGCCGGCCGCTCTTCATGCCGGGTTTCTACAGCGGCCAGCCGCCGGGAAAGATCTTCCCGCCGAGCTGGGCTCCGCCACCGGCGGAAGCGATTCCGTCGGCCCGCCAGGCGGCCTCCGCGCTCGCGGAAGCCGCCGAGTAAGTCCTCTTCAGCCGCCCCTGTGCCTTGGCTCAGCCGAGGCGGGATTCGAGGGCTTCGAGCTGGGCCGCGATCTGCACCGGCAGCTTGTCCCCAAACGTGGCGAGATGGGCCTCGAGCTGCGGCAGCTGCTCACGGACGAGGTCCTCGTCGACCGAGAGCAGCTCGGCCATAGCCTCGTCGGCGATCTTGAGACCCTCCGTGTTGATGGCCCCCTCGGCCGGCAGCAGTCCGATCGGCGTTTCGATCGCGTCCGCGCTGCCCTCGCAGCGACGGAAGACCCACTCCAGCACACGGCTGTTCTCGCCGAAGCCGGGCCAGAGGAACTTGCCGTCGGCGTCCTTGCGGAACCAGTTGACGTAGAAGATCTTCGGCAGATCGGCGCCCTCGCGTTCGCCGGCCTTGAGCCAGTGGGCGAAGTAGTCAGCCATGTTGTAGCCGCAGAAGGGCAGCATCGCCATCGGGTCGAAGCGCAGTTCGCCGACGTTGCCGGACGCAGCGGCGGTCTTCTCTGAGGACATCGTGGCGCCGAGGAAGACGCCGTGCTCCCAGTCGAATGCCTCGTGGACCAGCGGCACCGTGGTCGCGCGGCGGCCGCCGAAGAGGAAGGCGTCGATCGGCACGCCGGCCGGGTCCTCCCACTCGGGGGCGATCGTCGGGCACTGCGCCGCCGGCGTTGTAAAACGGGCGTTGGGGTGGGCCGACGGCTTGTCTGAGCCCGGCGTCCAGTCGTTGCCGTGCCAGTCGATCAGGTGCTCGGGCGGCTCTGTGGTCATGCCCTCCCACCAGATGTCGCCGTCATCGGTCTTGGCGCAGTTGGTGAAGATCGAGTTGCTCCCGATCGTCCGCATCGCATTGGGGTTGGTCGCCTCGCCGGTGCCTGGAGCGACGCCGAAGAAGCCGGCCTCGGGATTGACCGCGTAAAGGCGGCCGTCCTTACCGAACTTCATCCAGGCGATGTCGTCGCCGACCGTCTCGACCTTCCAGTCAGGCAGGGTCGGGATCAGCATCGCCAGGTTGGTCTTGCCGCAGGCGGAGGGGAAGGCGCCGGTGACGTACTTGACCGTGCCCTCCGGCGAAGTCAGCTTGAGGATCAGCATGTGCTCGGCGAGCCAACCCTCGTCGCGCGCCATCGCAGAGGCGATCCGCAGCGCGAAGCACTTCTTGCCGAGCAGGGCGTTGCCGCCGTAGCCAGAGCCGTAGGACCAGATCTCGCGCGTCTCGGGATAGTGGACGATGTACTTGTTGTCCTCGTTGCAGGGCCAGGGGACGTCTTCGACGCCCGCCGCGAGCGGCATGCCGACCGAGTGCACGCAGGGGACGAACTCGCCCTCGGTGCCGAGCACGTCGAGGGCGGCTTTGCCCATGCGGGTCATGATCCGCATCGACACCGCCACGTAGGGGGAGTCGGTGAGCTGGACCCCGATGTGGGCGATCGGCGAGCCGAGCGGGCCCATCGAGAAGGGGACGACGTACATCGTGCGGCCGGTCATGCAGCCCCCGAAGAGACCGTTCAGGGTCCCGCGCATCTAGGCTGGGTCGCGCCAGTTGTT
>JAJKHV010000130.1 GCA_021154855.1 Solirubrobacterales bacterium | reverse complement strand
TGAGCTGTGCGCCCCCGGCGCCACCCTGGGCGGCTCGGTGATGACCTTCGGCGGCCTTTTCCGCGAGATCGCCACCGCCGCAGGCTCGCCACCCGGCCGCGAGCTCTCCCCGGCCCAGCGCCGACGTACGGTTGCGGTCGCCATCGCCGAGCGGCGGGGACAACTCAGGCCACTGCGCCGGTCAGCGGGGCGGCCCGGCTTCGCGCTCGCCTTCGAGCGGCTGCTCGGCGAGCTACAGGCGGCAGGGCTCGATCCGGCCGGGCTCGGCGCCGGAGCCGAGACGCTCGAGAGCTCCGCCTACCTCAGCGACCTGGCGATGCTGGCCGGCGGCTACGCGCAGGTGCGCGAGCGCCTCGGCCGCTGCGACCCTCACCAGATCGCCCGCGAGGCGATCTCGCTGCTGCGCCACTCGGGAGAGTTCTGGAACGGGCGGCCGCTCTTCTTCTATGGCCTCGACGACCTGACCCGCAACCAGCTCGACCTGATCGAGGCGCTCGTGCCGGTCGCAGAGCTGACCGTGGCGCTCAGCTATGAGGAGGACCGAGAGGCGCTTGCGGCCCGCACCGGTCTGCTGCGGAAGCTGCGCGATCGGATCGCCATCGTCGAGGAGACCGTTACCGAGCCGAATTTCGAGAACACGGCAAACCCACTCCTCTTCCACCTCGAGCGGAGCTTCGCAACGATCGGCGCCGATCCGCAAGCGCCGGAGGGTGGCCTAGAGCTGCTCTGTTCCGCCGGCGCTCGTGGTGAAGCCGAGGCGATCGGTGTCGAGATTGCGAAGCTGATCGACGCGGGGACCGACCCGGCCGAGATCGTCGTCGTCCTGCGCGATCCGGCCAGGCGCGGGCCGCTGCTGTCCGCGGTGCTCGAGTCATATGGCGTCGCGACGGCGCTGGAGGCGGAGCTGCCGGTCAGCGGCACGGCGATCGGCGGCGGGCTGATCGCGCTGCTCGAAGCCGAGTTCGGAGCCGGACAGGCGAGCGACCTGCTGCGCTTCCTGCGCGGCCCGTCGGGGGTCCCGGCGCAGGCAGTCGACTGGTTCGAGCGAGCGCTGCGGCGCAACCGCGTCGAGACCGTCGCCGAGGCCCTGGAGCTGTGGGCGAGCGATGACCGCGAGCTTCCCCATGACCTGCAAGGAATGAGAGAGGCGGCCGGCTCCTCCCCGGAGCTGGCGGAAACGGTGGGTCGCCTCGCTGCAACGATGGCCTCGCGGCCACTGCGCGGCCGCGGCGACGGCGCCCGGCCCGAGGCCGGTGAGGGCAGTGAGCTGCGGGCGGCGGCGCAGATCGCCAACTCCCTGGCCGAGCTCGCCGAGCTGGGCGACCTCTGCCCCGCCCCCGGCGAGCTCGCCGCGACGATCGCCCAGCTCCGCTTCAGCGCTTGGAGCGGTCCCGTCGCGGGACGGGTGCGAATCGCCGACCCCTACCGGCTTCGTGCCGCTCGTTTCGACCACGTCTTCGTCGCCTCGTTGCAGGACGGCGAGTTCCCGCGCCGCGACCGGGGCGGCGATCCCTTCCTCTCCGAGACCCAGCGCACCGCGCTCGGGCTCGATCCGCGCCAGGACACCGAGGCCGAGGAGCGCTACCTCTTTTACGCCAGCCTCTCGTTGGCACGGCGCAGGCTGACGCTCTCCTATCGCGACGGCGACGAGAACGGCGCCGTCGAAATCCGCTCGTCCTTCCTCGACGATGTGCGTCAGCTGCTCTCGCCGGCCCCGCCAAGGGAGGCCCCCGACCCTGTCCAGGACGCAATCTTGCGAACCCGCGACTTGGCCCAAGTGGTCCACCCAATCGGCGAGGCGCCCTCTGAGAACGAGCTGGCGCGCGCGATCGCCGCCCACGGAGCAGGTGTCGACGCGGTCGCGATGAGCCAGGCTGTCGGAGCCAGTGACGAGCTCACAGAGCGCCTCGGCGCCAGAATCGCGGCCGCGCGCCGCGCGGAGGCTGCGGCGCGAGCGCCCGGCCCCCTGCTCAACTCGGCGGCGGTCGAGTCGCTGGGCGAAGTCGCCGCCTACGGCGGCACAACGCTGGAGGAATTCGATCTCTGCTCCTACCGCTGGTTCGCCGGCCACGAGCTCGATCCCCAAGCGCTCGATCCCGCCCCCGACCCGCTTGTCCAGGGAGGCCTCATGCACGCGGCGCTGGAGCGCCTCTATCGCGAGCGGCCGGGAGATGACCCGCTTCCCCGCCCGGAGTCGCTGCCGCTGTGGAATTCACGGGGGCGCGAGCTGCTCAGCGAGGTCTGCGCCGAGCGGGACCTCGGAGACCACCCGGCCGAGCGGGCGATCGCCCGCCGCGTCGCTCGCCTGCTCGACCGCTTCCTGGCGGAGGAGTCGCGGCGCGAGACCGGCGGTTTCGAGCCCTGGCTGCTCGAGGCGACCTTCGGTGAGCACGAGGACAGCCACCGCCCCGTGCTCGACCTGGGCGGCTGGGGCCTGCACGGCGCGATCGACCGCGTAGACCGCGCCCCTGACGGGAGCGCCCTGGTGCTGGATTACAAGCTCTCGGGCAGCGTCACCCCGCGCGAGAAGTTCGAGGAGAAAGCGAAGCTGCAGCTGCAGCTCTACCTGCTCGCCGTCGCCGAGCACTGGGGGGCGAGCCCGGTCGGCGGCCTCTATCACCCACTTCGCGGCACCTCGGTGCGCCGTCCCCGTGGCGCTGTTCTCGACCGAGCGGCTGCGCAGCTCACCTCCTACGGCCTCTATGACCGGGACCTGGTCGACGAGGAGGGACTGGAGGAGCTGCTCGAGCAGGCGCGCAGGCGCGCCGGAGAGATCGTGCGCCGTATGCGCAGCGGCGAGATTCGCCGCGACCCCGGCCCCCGGCCGGGCCTACGGGGCCACGACGTCTGCCCAACCTTCTGCCAGTTCGCGCCGATCTGCCGTCGTGACCGGGCGCCGGTCAGCGACGAGGAATTCGAGCTGGAGGAACGATGACCCCTCCGGCGGAGACGATACCCGCGGGCAGGGTGCCAACCCCTGAGCAGAAGGAGGCCATTGAGGCCGCCGGCTGCGACGTTCTGCTCGAGGCCGGCGCCGGCACCGGCAAGACCGGGGTGATGGTCGACCGCTACTGCCGGCTCGTCTGCGACGAGGACGTCTCCGCCAACGCCGTGCTGGCCTTCACCTTCACCGACAAGGCGGCGGCCGAGCTGCGCCAACGGATTCGGGCCGAGCTGGCGCGGCGCGCCGCGGCGGGCTCCGAGCGAGCCCACGAGCTGCTCGGCCAGATTGGCTCAGCCTGGATCGTGACGATCCACGGCTTCTGCAACCGGCTGCTCGCCGGCCATCCCGTCGCCGCAGGGATCGACCCCGGTTTCCGGGTGCTCGACGCGCCCGAGGCCGAGCGAGTGGCGCGTGAGGCCTTCGACGAGGCGCTGCGCGACTTTCTCGCGTCCGGCGACGAAGGGGCCGAGGACCTGGTTGCCACCTACGAAATCGACGGCCTGCGGACGATGGTCGGCGGCGTCCATGCCGAGCTGCGCAGCCGCGGAATCGCCGAGCCGAGGTTGCCGGAGCAGCCGCACCCGGATGTAGCGCGGGCGCTCGCCACGGCTGCGGCCGCGGCCGGCGAAGCGTTGGAGGAGCTCAAGCCGAATGACACGAAACGGGAGCTGCTGGAGCAGGCCGCCGCTCGGCTCGCCGCCACGGAGCCGCCGAGCCTCGACGAGCTCTGCTCGCTGCGCAGCGGCAGCAAGGCGAAAAGCGTCAACGCCTACAACGAGGCGCTAGAGGCGGCCATCGCCGCTAGCGCCGAGGCCGGTGAGGGCGGCGAGGCCTACCGCCAGGTGGCGCGCTTGCTGGAGCTCTTTTCGGCGTGCTTCGCCGCGGCCAAGGAGCGGCGGACCGGAATCGATTTCGAGGACCTGCAGATCCTCGCCGCGGCCCTCCTGGAGCGGGCTGAGATCGGCGAGGCCTACCGCTCTCGCTTCAGCCATTTGATGGTCGACGAGTTCCAGGACACCAACCGTCTGCAACTGCGCTTGATCGAGGCGCTGCGCGGCCCCGGCAGCGAGATGATCGCGGTCGGCGACGAGCTGCAATCGATCTACGGCTTTCGCCACGCAGACCTCGACGTCTTCCGCGAGCAGCGGCGCCTGATCGCCGCACAGCCGCGCGGCACCTCGATGGAGCTGAGCGGCAACTTCCGCTCCCGCCCCGAGATCATCGCCGCAATCAACGCCATCGGGGATGGGCTCTTCGGCGCCTCCTACAACCCACTGCGAGTGGGCGCCCCGGCCACGGAGCGGGACGAGGAAGGACCGGCGGTCGAGCTGCTGCTGACCGCCCGCGACGGTTGGGACGAGGAGGGCATCGACCTGGCGCCGGCGATCGACGATCGCACTCCGGCCAACTGCCTGGCCGAGGCGCGCAGCGTCGCCGAGCGCATGCGGGCGCTCGCCGACGCGGGAATCGAGCGCGGCGAGATGGTCGTCCTGCTGCGCGCCTTCACCCACCTCGACGTCTACGAGGACTCGCTGGAGCGGGCGGGCCTGCGCCCGTACGTGGTCGGTGGTCGCGGCTACTGGTCCCAGCAACAGGTTGCCGACGTC
Source organism: Solirubrobacterales bacterium (assembly GCA_021154855.1). Taxonomy (GTDB): domain Bacteria; phylum Actinomycetota; class Thermoleophilia; order Solirubrobacterales; family 70-9; genus VRUE01. The sequence goes on along the minus strand of JAJKHV010000130.1, from coordinate 4,422 downwards.
TGTGCGCTGCTCGCGACGATCGCCAACCCGCTCGACGACCAGGCGCTCTTCGGCGCCCTTGCCTCGCCCGCCTGCGGCCTCGCTCCCGACACGCTCTGGCTGCTGCGCGCCGCCGCCGGCAAGCGGCGGCACGTCTGGCCGGCGGTCGAGCGAGCGGTGGCGGACGGCGACGGCGAACTCGCCGAGCCGGAGCGCCTCACCCAAATCCCGGCGGCCGAGCTCGAGCTGTTGCGCCGATTCAAGGAGAACCACACCAGCCTGCGAGAAGCGAGCGGCCGCCTCTCGCTGGCGGGATTGATCGAGGCGGCGGTAACCGCCACCGGCTACGACCTGGCGGTGCTGACGCGCCCCTCGGGCGAGGCCCGCTTCGCCAACGTCCGCAAGCTGGTGCGGCTCGCCGAAGAATTCGAGTCGCGCGAGGGGCGCGACCTGCGCGGCCTGCTCGATTTTCTCGCCTCGCGGGCCGAAACCGACGGCGAGGCACAGGCGGCGACTGCGGTCGAGGGCCACGACGGGGTGCGGATCATGACTGTGCACAACGCCAAGGGCTTGGAGTTCGGCGTCGTCGTCGTGCCCGACTTGGCTCGCAGCCTGCTCGCCGGTTCACGGCCGCCGCTGCTCGCGCTCGGCCGCGAGCCGGAGCCACGCGTGGGCATGCAGCTGCGCCGGTTGGGCGCCGGGGCGATCGGCCTCTACTCCTATGCCGATCTATGCGAGGAGAGCAAGGCGCGCGACGCCGAGGAGGGCCTGCGCCTGTTTCACGTCGCCGCTACCCGCGCCCGCGACCACCTGATCCTCAGCGGGGTCGTCAAACCAGAGCCGAACGGGTCGACGAAACCGAGCACGCCGGTGATCGAGCGAATCCTCGACAGCCTCGACGTCGACCGCGAGAGCGACTCGACGGTTACGGTATCGCCGCCGCAGCCGCGGCAGGGCCTGGAGGCAGGCTTCGAGCCGGCCGAGATCGCCGTTCGCGTCAACTCCCCTGCACCCGCACGCGCCGCCGAGCTCCTCCGCATCCACCGCGACGTTGCGAGCGACCGCGCGACCCCGACCGGACCGGCACCGCTGCTCCGAGGGCCGGTGCCGGCGGTCCCCAGTCGTCCCCTCTCTTACTCGGCGATCGTGGCCTTCGAGGAATGCGCATATCGCTTCTACATGGAGCGCGTCCTCGATCTCGGCGGCAGGGGCCCGACGTCGCTCGGCTATCCGGAGCAAAGCACGGCCGCAAACCCGGCCGACGAGATGACCGCTCGCGAGATGCGCGCGGCGCACGGTGCGGCGGCGCACTCGCTGCTGCAGTGGAGCCAGGCAAATGGCTGGCAGGAGCCCTCGCTGGAGCTGCTCGAACGCCATGCCGTGGCGGCCGGCATCACCCGGGTCGCCCCGGAGAGCTTGCTGGCGCCGCTGCGAGCCTGGCTCGGCTCCGAGCTTCTCGCCGAGCGTGTCGCCCAGCCCGGCGTCGCGGTGCGCGCCGAGGCGCCGCTTCTGCTCAGCGTCGCCGGAACCGTCCTGCGCGGCTCGATCGACCTGCTGGTCGAGCGCCAGGGAACGCCGCCGCTGGTCATCGACTACAAGACCGACCGGCTCGGCGACTCCAGCCCGGCGGAGCGTATGACCGGCTACGGAACCCAGCGCGACATCTATGCCCTCGCCGTTGCCGAAGCGCGCGGTGTCAGCGAGGTCGAGGTCGCCTATGTCTTCCTCGAGCAGCCCGACGATCCCGTGATCACAACACTGGGACCGGCGGAGATGGAGACGAGCCGCCGGCGACTCACCGCCGCGATCGAGCGCATCGCGGCGGGCGAGTTCCCTGCGGCCGAACTCGAGCGCCGCGACTGGGCCCTATGTCGAGGATGCCCAGCATTGGGTCGCACCTGTTCGGGCCCGGCAAGTTAGATCAGGCCGCACCGGGCTCGGCCGAAGAGGCGAGCTTATTCGCCAGCTCGTCGAGCCTGAGCTCCTTCAAGCCCTCGCCGACGGCGTCGAGCTCGGCACCGCAAAAGGTGACCAGGTCGCGGCCTTCACGGCAGAGGTCAAGCGTCTCCCGCAGGCCGGCCTGACCCGAGTCGAGGCGATCGATGATCTGCTCCAGACGCTCGACCGCGCCCTCGTAGGTGTCAGGTTTCTCGCTCAATCCGCTTCTCGACCGTGGCGCCGACGCTGCCGTCGGCGAAGCGCAGTTTGACGTGTCCAGCGGCGACCGCATCAGCTGTGCTGCTCACCGGCTCGCCCTCTCGCGCCTCGACCAGGGCGTAGCCACGCTCGAGCGTCCGCTCCGGTTCGTGGGCGCGGAGCGCGACCTCGGCTCGGTGCATTGCCGTGCGGCGCCGCTCCATTTCAGCCCCGGCGGCGCGCCGGCGCGCCCGCTCCAGGACGACGGTGGCGAGCCGGCGTTGGAAGCCGAGCCGCTCGCCGATACCCCGTTCAGAGGCGGCGCGAATCTCCCGCGTCTTCTGGTTGAGGGCGAGCCGCTCGCGCCGCAGCGCCCGTGCCGGGCCACGGGCCAGGGCGACGAGGTGCGGAGTACGGGCGCGCACACCGCTCTCCGCGGCGCGGCACAGCGAGGCGACGCTGCGCTCGAGCTCGCCGCGGGCGGCGACGCAGTCGAGCGGCACGGCCGCCTCGGCGGCGTGGGTCGGGGTCGAGCAGGCAACAGCGGCGACGTCGTCGATCAGAGTCGAGTCGCGCTCGTGGCCGACGGCGCTGATCACCGGCACGCGCAGCATCGCCACCGTCCGGCAAAGCGTCTCGTCGCAGAATGCCCAGAGGTCGGCCAGACTGCCGCCGCCACGGGTGACGACGATTGCCTCCACCTGTGGCTGCGCGGCGAGGCCCTGGATTGCCGCCGCGATCCTCGGCGCCGCGTGGCGGTCCTGCACCGGGGCAAAGGCCCAGGCGACCGTGCCCCGCCAACCGCGCCGCTCGAGCCCGGCCAGCAGGTCGCGGCGGGCAGCGCCGGACTCCGCCGTGACCACGCCGATCGTCTTCGGCAGCAAGGGCCGCGTCAGCTGCTTTTGCAGCTCGAACAGGCCCTCGGCCTGCAGTTGCTTGCGCAGCGCCTCCAGCCGCATCATCAGATCGCCCTCGCCTGCCAGCCGGACATGAGTGGCTCGGAAAGAGAAACTGGGCGAGGCCTGGCCGCCGCCTGGGTAGTAATCGGGACCGCCCGCAATCACCACTTCGGCGCCGTCGCGGAGCGCACCGCCAGGCAACCCCGCCTTTTCGAGGTCATCGAGCCAGATCGCACACGGCACTGCCCCCTCGCCATCGCGCAGCTCGAAGTAGGCCTGGACCTTGCTGCGGCCGATTCCGGTGACCTCGCCGATCAGCAGCACCCTGGCCCGGCGGCGCATCTCCTCCTGCAGCTTGCCTGCGTAGCGGCCGACTGCGAAAGGCCCCGGCAGGTCCGGCCCGGACTTGGCCGCCGAATCAGCCGTCGATATCGCCTCGCCGTCCACGCGGTGAGGCTATCCCGCCCGCTCCCAGCGGCGTGCCCATTGCTTCAGCTCACTGATGGCGGGCCGCAGCTCAGCCCCCTTCTCGGTCAGCGAGTAGGTGACGCGCACCGGCGTTCCGGCTTCGACGTCGCGTCCGACCAAGTCTTCGTCCTCGAGCTCGCGCAGGCGCTGTGAAAGCAGTCGATCGGAGAGGCCTGGCACAGCGCGGGCGAGCTCGCCGAAGCGCATCGGACCCTCGGTCAGCGCACAGATGATCGCCCCGGTCCAGCGCTTGCCGATCAACTCGATCGCCGCGTGAAAAAGTGGGCAGACGGAGTTGACAGCTTGATCTTGGGTCGTGGGGCCGGCCTCCATGCGGCGGGATTCAGCTTACTGAATGTAAGTGGTGGGGTTTGGGAAAGTCGTCAGCTTGCGCAGGGACCCGTGTCTACGGAGGAGGTTGTCGCGCCCAGGGCGGCCTCGACTACTTCGTTTGGGACTGCGAAGCCTCCCGGGGTGCCCGTTGTGGTCGCTGCGAAGACCGTGGCCAGGACTCGGCCTCGACTGTCTACGAGGGGGCCTCCTGAGTTGCCGCTGCGGACGCTGCCGCGTAGAGAAGTGATGGGGCGACGGACTGGGCCCTGGCCGTAGGAATCCTCGCTGATCGTTTCCCGGGTTTCTCCGAGGCGGGCTGGAGCCTGGGCGTAGGGACCGTTCTCCGGGTAGCCGAGGACCGCGGCCGAAGTGCCGGATGCCGGATCGGGGGCCAGGGAAAGGGCGGGCAGATCGGCGTCCACGTGCAGGAGGGCGAGGTCGTTTTCAGGGTCGTAATAGACCGCCGTTGCGTCCAGGGACGCTCCCTCCTGGCTCGTAACGGTGGTGTCGTTCTCGCCGGCGACAACGTGGGCGTTGGTGACCACCAGTCCCGGCCCCGCGACCCAACCCGAGCCCTCGACGCCAAGGCCGCAGGCGGTGCCCAGGA
>JAJKHV010000129.1 GCA_021154855.1 Solirubrobacterales bacterium | reverse complement strand
CGCCGAAGAAGCCGGTCGTGCCGGTCAGCGAAAGCGACTCGCCCGAGAAGATCGAGAAACTGGAGAAGCCGCCGCCCAAGGCGCCGCCGCAGTACACGGCGGTCTTCGCCGACGCCATGGTCGCCGAGGCCAAGCGCGACCGGCGGGTGATCGGCATCACCGCCGCGATGGCCGGCGGCACGGGGCTCAACAAGCGCCTCTACCAAGCGCGCTCGACCACGGAGGAGCGGCTCACCCAGCTCCCGCTCGGCCTCGGCCGCCGCATCGAGCGCTTCGGTCCCGAGGTGAAGGCCGCGATCAAGGCCTACTGGGCGCCCGGCCTCTTCTTCGAGGAGCTCGACCTCGCCTACATGGGCGTGATCGACGGCCATGATGTGCACGCCCTGCGTGAGGCTCTGCGCGAGGCCTTCGAGGCCGACCGCCCGGTGGTCGTCCACATCCACACCGTCAAGGGCAAGGGCTTCGCGCCGGCCGAAGAGGGCGGCCTGGAGTCGATGGAGAAATGGCACGCCGCCAAGCCGAACTCGATCGTCAACGGAGAGCCAGCGCCCAAGCCGGTTGCGGTCCAGGAGTCCGACGCGCCCGAGGCGATCGCGCCGGAGCGGCTGGAGAAGCCACCCGCCGCGGGCGCGCCGCCCCAATACACGCAGGTCTTCGTGGATGCGATCGTCGCCGAGGCGCGGCGCGACCGGCGCGTTATCGGCATCACCGCGGCGATGGCGGGGGGGACGGGCCTGCAGAAGCTTGCCGACGAGGTGCCCGGCCAGTACTACGACGTCGGTATCGCGGAGCAAAACGCCGTCCTCTTGGCCTCTGGGCTGGCGATCCAGGGCGCGAGGCCCATTTGCGCGATCTACTCGACCTTCCTGCAGCGCGCCTACGACCAGATCATCCACGACGTCTGCTTGCAGGAGCTCGACGTCACCTTCGCGATGGACCGCGCCGGATTGGTGGGCGACGACGGCCCGACCCATCACGGCGCCTTTGACATCTCCTACTTCCGCCCGATCCCCAACGTGGTCGTGATGGCACCCCGCGACGAGGCGATGCTGGTTCACATGCTGCGCACGGCGATCGACCACCGCGGGCCTGTGGCGCTGCGCTACCCGCGCGGCGCGGCCGAGGGGGTCGACCTGCCGGAGGAGCCCGTGGCGATTCCGATCGGCACGGGAGAGCTGTTGGCTGACGGCGAGCGGGTTGCCTTGCTCGGCTACGGCTACGGCGTCTCGGTGGCGCTTGACGCCGCCAAAGTGCTCGCCGACCACGGCCTTTCCGCGACCGTTGCCGACGCACGCTTCGCCAAGCCGCTCGACGCTGAGCTGCTCGAGACGCTCGCGCACAGTCATGACCTGCTGGTAACGATCGAGGAGAACGTGCTGCCCGGCGGCTTTGGCTCGGCTGTGCTCGAGTACATCGAGGATGCCTTCGGCGATCGGCCCGGAGAGCGCGGCCGGGTTCTTCGGGTCGGCCTTCCCGACCGCTACGTCACCCATGGCAAGCCGGCGCTGTTGCGCGAGGAATCCGGCCTGACCGGTACCGCGGTGGCTGAGCGGGTTCTCGCAGCACTGCGCTCAGGCGAACCTGCGTTGAGCTAAATCGCGCAAGCCGAAATTGGACCTTGCACCAATGCGCTCAATCGGTTAGCCTCTCGGCGTCTCTTCTGGGGTTACTCGAGGGAGGAGAGACACCTCTATGTATGTGGGTCCGCAGGTAGGGAGCCTCGTGGATCTGCTGTCTTAGCCGCGCCGGTGCCAAGGGCACCGCGCCGCGGTGCCCTTGCTCAGATCTTCTCTTTGTCCTCGTCCTCGCAGAGAGCCTCAGCCACGAGCACGACCTCGGAGAGAGGCACCTCGAAGACGGCGGCGATACGGCGCACCGTTCCCCAGGCCGGGTTGGTTCGACCGGACTCGATGTGGGAGATCCAGGTCGGGTGGATCTCGGCGAGGTGACCAAGTTCCTCCTGGCTCAGGTTGCGCTCGGTCCTGAGGCGACGAATCGCCTGACCGAGCGCCGGTTGAGGTTCTTTGCGGGGTGCCATCCATAAGGACGCTTCCCGTCAAAGTTGCCCCGGTCTATAGACTTGAACTCAAGTATGGACACGGAGTTGCCCTCGCGTGCCTGAAATGGAAGTTACCCGCGAGAACTGGAAAGAGCTTTACGCCCGCGGATTCCGCCATTTCCTCAACGTGGCTCCAGAGAAACTCTCCGAAAATGAGTTTCTCGACCTGGTTGCCCTGGCGAAACGCGCCGCCGGCAGCGACGACCACTTCGCTTTCGGCGTCTTCTACGACGAGCTCCACGGCCCGCTGGACAAGCGCCTCGGCTTGGGCCTCTACGTCTGGCGCCCCGAGGGCTGGGCACCGTTTTGATTGTGGCGGCGGTCTCACTCGTCAGCACGTCGATGCTGGGGTCGCTCAGCAGAGGCTTCGTTGTCATACTGCCGGCTTGAACGCCGAAGGAATCGCGATACGCCGATGCCGGCATGAGGACCTGCAAGGGGTCCTCGAGCTTTGGCTTCAGGCGCGCAGCGAGCGTTCAACCACGGCCGACCGCATCGGCGATGTCGAGCCACTGATCGGAGATTCCCCGGCTGCCCTTTTCGTTGCCGAGTGCGGCGACGAGATCGTCGGCGCACTGATTGCCGCTTGGGATGGATGGCGAGGCAACATGTATCGGCTCGCAGTTCGCGAAGGGCATCGCCGGAAAGGCATTGGAATCGCGCTGACCCGAGCCGGTGAGGAGTATCTGCGCAGCTCTGGCGCCCGCCGTGTAACGGCCCTGGTCGCCTTCGAGGACGATGCGGCTGGAGCGTTCTGGGAGTCAGCCGGATATCCGCAGGATCGAGAGCTCGGTCGTCGAGTACGCAATCTGTAGCAAACGGCCAAGCAAGCAGAGCGCGGTACTACCTGCTTCTCCAAGGCCCCCACAACAGAAAACGCCCCGGCGGGGAGCCGAGGCGAGTTCTGGGGTTACTACAGGGAGGAGAGATATGTATCTCTATATATGTGGATCCGTGGGAGGTAGGTGGGCCCTTTGATGAGTCGCGGGCTGATCATCGTGGGAAGCGATGAGAGCCATATGGGCGACTCCGAACCCAGCCAAAAAGTCTTTTTCGATCTGCCCTTCTATCGGTTACCTTCTGCGAATCCTTGAACAGCGTACGAACGTATGTGCGGTTTGTGTGTGAGTGGGATCACAGACTCTGCGACGTCTGGAGGCCGGCATGAGGGGTTGGCTACCCGGACGGGAGCTATCGAATCAGGCCAAGCCAAAGCCTGGTTAAAAACCTGTATCAAGACCAAAGGCGGCCGCGTAGGCTGGGGCTGACGCTACCGTTGCGGCGGATGAAGAAGGCGCGAATAGATGCAGTCCTGGCCGAGCGGGGTCTATTTCCATCGCGCACGGCCGCCGCCGGTGCCGTGCGGGCCGGTGCGGTGCGGGTTGGCCGTGACGGCCCTGTCGCCCTTCGCCCGAGCCAGCTGGTTGAGCCCGAGGCGGCCCTGATAGTCGCCGAGGGCCCGCGATTCGTCTCGCGCGGGGGGATCAAGCTCGAAAACGCACTCGACGCGCTGGGTATCGACCTCTCCGGGCGCGACTGCCTCGACGTCGGCGCCTCGACTGGCGGTTTCAGCGACTGCATGCTGCAGCGCGGGGCGGCGCGGGTGACCGCGGTCGATGTCGCCTATGGGCAGATCGACGTCAGCCTGCGCAATGACCCACGGGTGACCGTCGTCGAGCGACTCAACGCGCGCGAGCTGCTGCCGGCCGACCTGCCCTTTGTGCCAAGCCTGGCCACGGTCGACGTCTCATTCATCTCGCTCGCCAAGATCTTGCCTGCGGTCGTCGGCTGCCTGGAGCTGCACGGCGAAGTGCTGGCGATGGTCAAGCCGCAGTTCGAGCTGGGGCGCGAGCGGGTCGGCAAGGGCGTCGTTCACGACATCTCCGACCGGCGCGAGGCGATCCTCGAGGTCGCCGCGGCGGCGCGTGAGCTGGGGCTGCCGGTGCGCGGCCTCGCCTCCTCGGGCCTGCCGGGGCCGAAGGGCAACCGTGAGACCTTCGTCTGGTGCGGCGGCGTTGGGCCGGAAGTTGGGGATCTCGAGACCGCGATCGCCGAGGCTGAGCCGGATGAGGCACGGGCCAAGGGGCGAGGTCGACGGTCGTGAAGACGGCAACGCTGATCACGCATTCGCATCCGCCGGCCGCCACGGAGGCTGTCGCGATCGCAACCGCCGTCGCCGAGAAGGCCGGATGGCAGCTCGTCGCTACGGCCGCTGAGATCGCCAAGCACAACCAGGTGGCCGGCGACGTCGAGCCGGTCGAGTCATTGCCGCTGGATCCGGACCTCTGCCTCGTCCTCGGTGGCGACGGGTCGATCCTTTACGCGCTGCGCCGTTTCGCCGGCACCGGTGTGCCCGTCTTTGGCGTCAACTTCGGCACCGTGGGCTTCCTCGCCGCGGTCGAGCGCAACGAGGCGGAGGCGGGGATCGGCCGGGCCCTGGCGGGGGAGACGGAGACGATCGACCTTCCTGCGCTTACGATCGACCTAGAGGGCGAGAGCCGCTTCGCCTTCAACGACGTCAGCTTCAGCCGCCGCCCCCAGGACCGAGTCGCCGAGTTGAGCTACCGGATCGCCGGTGAGGAGGTCGGCAACGTGCGCTGCGACGGCCTGGTCGCCGCAACCCCGGCCGGCTCCACCGGCTACAACCTCGCCAACCATGGCCCGATCCTGGCTTGGGGCGTTAAGGGCTACGCGGTCAGCTACATCGCGCCGCACTCGCTGACGGCCCGCGCCCTCGTCGTTGCCCCCGGCGACGTGCTGACTGTCGGCAACGCCGCAGGACGGGAGCCGGTCGATGTAGCTATCGACGGCGCCCACACTGGCACCCTTATTCCGGGCACTGCTCTCGACGTCCGCTTCGTCGACGCGGTCGGAAAGCTGGCCCAACTCCCAGGCACGAGCTTCTACCACCGCATCCGGGAGAAGTTCGGCCATCTAGCCGTGTAAGCCTCGAAAGCCGAGCAGGCCAGTTGTCTAGGGTTCCGCCGCATGGAGCGCAAGTGGTGGACCCTCCTCCTCGTCTCGATCGCGACGTTCATGTTGCTGCTCGACGTGACCATCGTCAACGTCGCCCTGCCCGACATTCAGCGTGAACTCCACGCCAGCCTCTCCAGTCTGCAGTGGGTAGTCGACGCCTACTCGCTGACCCTCGCCGCTTTTCTGCTCACCGCAGGGTCCCTCGGTGACCGGCTCGGCCGCCGGCGGGTGTTCACAATCGGCTTTGGCGTCTTCACCTTCGCCTCGTTCCTCTGCGGCATCGCCAACGACCCGACCCTGCTCAACCTGGCCCGTGGGCTGCAGGGAGTGGGCGGGGCCGGGATGTTCGCCACCTCGCTGGCCCTGATCGGCCAGGAGTTCCACGGCAAGGACCGCGCGACGGCCTTTGGCGTCTGGGGCGCGACGGTCGGCGGCGCGGTCGCGGTGGGTCCGCTGGTCGGCGGGCTGATCACCGAAAGCCTGGGTTGGGAGTGGATCTTCTTCCTCAACGTCCCGATCGGCATCACGGCGATGGTGCTGACCGAGCGCCAGATCGTCAACGTCTTCGCCAAAGACCCCGAGCCGGTCGACGTGCCTGGGCTCATTACCTTCTCGCTGGCCCTCTTCCTGCTGATCTTCGGCCTGATTCGGGGCAATCCGGAGGGTTGGGACAGCGCTCTGATCCTCTCCTGTCTGATCGGCGCCGCCATGCTGCTCTCTGCCTTCATCGTGATCGAGCTCCGCGCGAAGCACCCGATGCTCGACCTCTCGCTATTCCGAAAGGCGGCCTTCAACGGCGTCTCGGCTGTCGCGTTCGGCCTCTCGGCGGGGATGTTCGCGATGTTCCTCTACCTGACCATCTACATGCAGGGCGTGCTCGACTTTTCGCCGCTTGGGGCGGGGCTGCGCTTCCTGCCGCTGACCGTGCTCGGCTTCATCGTCGCGCCGATCTCCGGAGTGCTGTCGAACAAGATCCCGATCCGCGTCCTGCTCGGCGTCGGCCTCGCCACGGTGGGGGTCGGCCTGCTGCTGATGCACGGTGTCTCACCCACCTCCGGATGGACAACGCTGCTCGGTGGCTTCCTCGTCGCCGGCATCGGCATCGGGATCACCAATCCCGGCATCGGTCAAGCCGCGATCGCCGTCGTCCCGGTGGAGAAGTCCGGCATGGGCTCGGGAATCAACACGACCTTCCGACAGGTTGGTATTGCGACTGGCGTGGCAGGCCTCGGGGCGGTCTTCCAGTCGAGCGTCAACTCGAAGATCTCCGAACTGCTTCCTCGCGCTCCCAGCGGGCTCGGCGAAATCGTCTCCTCAGGCGGCTCGCGCGCCGCCGCCGCAGTCACGCCCGCCAGGATCCGCCCGGAGGTGGTCCACGCCTCGAACGTCGCCTTCGTCGGCGCCTTCAACGAGATCATCCTGATCGCCGCTGTTCTGTCCTTCGTCGGCGCTGCCCTGGGTTTCGCGCTCGTGCGGTCCAGGGACTTTGTGCAGCACGCTGAGGGGACCCGGGAGCCGGCTGCTGCTGAGGCTTAGGCGCGGCGGGTCCTGTCACGGATTCGGTGCCACCACCCTGCGGTAGCTAAAGCTTCCTCGGGTGGTCCCCCAAATCCGCGCCACCCGCCGCGATAGGCGGCTTGGGCAACGGGGCTTCGG
>JAJKHV010000128.1 GCA_021154855.1 Solirubrobacterales bacterium | reverse complement strand
CGCCTGGTGGTGGCGGGGCGCAAACATGAAGCCGAAGCCGACCTCGTCGATGCAACGGCCAACCTGCTCGGGCTCAAGCTCGATGTTGACGCCGAGCGCCTCGAGCAGGTCCGCGGAGCCGCAGCGGCTGGTGTTGGACCGGTTGCCGTGCTTGGCGACCGCGCAGCCGGCCCCCGCCGCGACCAGCGCCGCCGTCGTTGAGACGTTGAAGGTGCAAGGGCCGCCGCCCGTCCCCGCCGTGTCGACCAGATCGGGGCGCGAGGCCGAGACCGGGGCCGCCAGCGAGCGCATCGTGCGGGCGAGCCCGACGAGCTCAGGCACGGTCTCGCCCTTCGCCCGCAAGGCGATCAGAAAGGCCGCGGTCTGAACCTCGCCGCTGCGTCCCTCCATGATCTCGGCGAGCACCGCGGCAGCGTGGTCGGCGGTGAGGTGATCGCCGGCGCAGACCGCGTCGATCGCGCGGGTGACGATCTCGTTGGGACCGTCCGCCATCAGTCCTCCTCGAGGAAGTTGGCGAGCAGGTGCTTGCCCTGCGGCGTCAGCACCGACTCAGGGTGGAACTGGACGCCCTCGGCGGGCAGCTCGCGGTGGCGGGCGCCCATCACGACGTCGCCGAGACTGGCGCTCAACTCCAGCTCCTCGGGCAGGTTGGGGTCAGCAACCAGCGAGTGGTAGCGGCCGGCGACGAACGGCTTCGGCAGGCCGGCGTAGACGGTGCGGCCGTCGTGCTCGATCTCCGCCTCCTTGCCGTGCACCGGCTCGCCCTGCACTGTGCGGCCGCCAAAGGCCTCGACCAGCGACTGGTGGCCGAGGCAGACGCCGAGCACCGGGGTGCCCGCTTCCGCGAAGCGGCGGATCGCCTCGACCGAGATCCCCGCCTCGGCCGGCGTGCAGGGCCCTGGCGAGACGACGAGTCGCTCGGCATCGCGGTCGAGCAGCTGATCGACCGTCGCCTTGTCGTTGCGGACCACGTCGAGCTCCGCGCCCAGCTCGCCCAGGTACTGGACCAGGTTGTAGGTGAAGGAGTCGTAGTTGTCGATTACGAGGACTTTCATCGTCGCCTCACGGCCAATCCGGCTGTTCGCAGGCCAGCTCGACGGCGCGGAAGACCGCCCGGGCCTTGTTGACCGACTCGTTGTACTCGTAGGCGGGCTTCGCGTCGGCGACGGTGCCACCGCCGGCTTGGACGTGAATCTGACCGTTCTTGACGACGACGGTGCGAATGTGGATGGCGGTGTCGAGGTCGCCGTTCCAGGACAGATAGCCAATTGCACCGCCGTAGGAGCAGCGCTTGATCGGCTCGAGCTCGTCGATGATCTGCATCGCCCGCACCTTCGGGGCGCCGGACAGCGTCCCCGCCGGCAGAGCGGAGCGCAGCACATCCATCGCCCCGACTCCCTCGCGCAAGTCGCCGGAGACCTGGCTGACGATGTGCAGGACGTGCGAGTAGGTCTCGACGACCATCAGCTCGTCGACGGAGACTGAGCCGTACTCGCAGACCCGGCCGAGGTCGTTGCGGCCGAGATCGACCAGCATCACGTGCTCGGCCCGCTCCTTGGGGTCGTTGACGAGGCGCTCGGCGAGGCGGCGGTCCTCCTCCTCGTTGGCGCCGCGCGGGTAGGTGCCGGCGATCGGCCTGGTCTCGACCGAGCGGCCGGTGACTTTGACCAACGGCTCCGGCGAGGCGCCGGCGATCTGGAAGTCACCGAACTCGAGGAAGTACATGTAGGGCGAGGGATTGACCGCGCGCAGGCCGCGGTAAATCGAGAAAGCCTCGACCGGGGCGGGCGCCGAGAAGCGCTGCGAGGGCACGACCTGAAAGGCGTCACCGGCATGGACGTAGGAGACGATCCGTTCGACCGCAGCTTCGAACTCCTCGCGCTCCATGTTCGAGCTGAACTGCGGCGGCTCGGCGACGGTCGGCCGCGCCGGGACGGGGACGGCGCCGCGCAGGCGCCGGCGGGCGTCCGCAATCGCCGCGGCGGCACGCTCGTAGGCGGCATCGATCCCGCCCTCGTCGTCGGCGAAGGCGCAGGCCATGATCGTCAGCTCGTGGCGCAGGTGATCGAAGACGAGCAGCAGGTCGGTGACCATCAGCGCCATGTCGGGCAGGCCAAGTGGGTCGGGATTCGGCTCGCCGAGCGGCTCGACGGTGCGGACCAGGTCGTAGCCGAAGAAACCGACCGCGCCGCCGGCGAACGGTGGCAGGCCCTCGACCGGGGCAAGCTCGAAGCTCGACAGACGCTCGGCGACCGCGCCGTAGGGATCGGGAGCGTCGCTTGAAGCCCCGTCGGAGTCGGTCAGCACGCCGTCGCTCCAGCGCAGCACCGAGCGCGGCCGGAAGCCGACGAAGGAGTAGCGACCGACCTGGCCCTGCTCGGCTGACTCGAGCAGGAAGCAGGGCGCGCCCTCCGGCTCGCCGGCACGCAGCTTGAGGAAGGCTGAGACGGGGGTCTCGCAGTCGTCGAGCAGGCGGGCGCAGACCGGCACGACGTTGCCCTGCTCGGCCAGCGCCCGCGCCTCCTCGAGGCTCGGCTCGAGCTTCAGCTCGGAGAGATCGCGCGCTCGTGTTCCCGAGGCACTGGGCATCATCAGATTGCCACCAGTACCTCGGTCGACTCGCTAGCGACGACGGCCATTGAGCACTTCCATCGCGGCGGACTGCGGGACCTCGCGCGCCGCGAGCAGGACGGCCAGGTGGTAGAGCAGGTCGGCGGCCTCTTCGGCGACGCGCTCGTCGGACTCCTCGCGCGCGGCGCGGACCACCTCCTCGGCCTCCTCCTCGACCTTTTCGCCGATCAGCTTGGGATCGTCGAGCAGCTGGACGGTATAGCTGCCCTCGGGCCGCTCGGCTGCCCGGCTGCGCAGCGTCCGCTCCAGCGTCGCGAGTGCCTCATGGACGACCGGCGCCGGCTCTCCCGCCGCAGGCGGAGCCTCCACCTCGGTCGCGGCGGAGCCGCCGATCTCGCGATAGAAGCAGCTGCGCTCGCCGGTGTGGCAGGCCGGCCCGGTCGGCTCGACCAGGGCGACGATCGCGTCGCCGTCGCAGTCGTAGCGAAGCTGGCGCAGCTTAAGCACGTTGCCCGAGGTTTCCCCCTTGCGCCAGATCTCCTCGCGCGAGCGGCTGTAGAAGTGCAGCTCCCGGGTCTCAACGCTCAGCCGCAATGACTCCGCGTTGGCATAGGCCAGCGTAAGCACCTCACCGCTGGCGTGGTCCTGGGCCACCACGGGGATGAGCCCCCGCTCGTCGAATTTAAGCTGCTCGAACACCGATCAATCCTAGCCTCGCCAAGGTGCAACGTTTTCTCCCCCCGGCAGGGGGACAAGGCGTTGCAGCCGAGGAGGGGCCTGTGTGGTGCAACGTTTTCTCCCCCTGGCAGGGGGACAAGGCGTTGCAGCCGAGGAGGGCCTGTGTGGTGCAACGTTTTCTCCCCCTGGCAGGGGGACAAGGCGTTGCAGCCCGATTGGTGGCGGTCGCTACTCGATTCCGAGCCGGTCGAGAAGATCCTCGTCCCGGCGCCAGTGACTTCGCACACGGACCTTGAGATCGAGGTGAACCTTGGCGCCCAGCTCGGCTTCGAGCGAGCGGCGGGCACCCGTGCCTATCTCTCCCACCTTGGCGCCACGCTTGCCGATCAGGATGCGCTTCTGCGACTCGGTCTCGGCCCAGACCTCGGCCTTGACGGTGATCAGGCCATCCTCGCGCTCGTCGACCTCTTTGACCTTGACCTCGACCGAGTGCGGGATCTCGTCGCGGGTGCGGTTGAGCACCTGCTCGCGGATCAGCTCGGCCAGCAGCAGCTCGCTGGACTGGTCGCTGTTGTCCTCAGGCGGATAGAGGTAGTGGCCCTCGGGCATCAGCTCCGCCATCCGCTCGACCAGCGCCGCCACACCCTCGCCGTTGCGGGCGCTGATTGGGAAGACCTCGTCAACTCCCTCGAGCTCTGCCGCCTGGGCCAGAACCGGGACCAGCTCGTTCGGCCCGAGCTGATCGACCTTGTTGACGGCACAGATCGTCGGCAGCTTGGAGCCCGCGCCGATCAGGGCGCGGGCGATGAAGCGGTCCCCCGGGCCAACGCCCTCCTCCCCGTTGATCACGACCAAGGCCAGGTCCGAGTCGGCGAGCTCACGCTCGACCCGCTTCTGCATCCGCGCGGTGAGCACGTCGCGGGGGCGCTGCACGCCGGGCAGGTCGACGAGGACGAGCTGGCGGCCAGCCTCCTCGTCGGTGTGGATGCCGCGGATCGCCCGGCGAGGCGTCTGCGGCCGCATCGAGACGATCGCGACGCGGCTGCCGACGATCTGGTTGACCAGGGTCGACTTGCCGACGTTGGGCCGCCCAGCGAGGCCGACGAAACCGGAGCGGGTCATGCCAGGCCTTCGAGCACGCCAGCTTGGAGTGCCAGCATCTTGCCCCCGTCGGTCTCATGGTCATAGCCGCAGAGGTGGAGCACGCCGTGGACAGCCGCCTCGATCACATCCGAGCAGTGCTCGCGGCATATCACCACGTCGCCCAGCTCGCGCGGGCCAGGCGCCGGCCCGGCGCCGTCGATCGGGAAGGCAAGCACGTCGGTCGGGACGTCCTTGTCGCGATGCTCGCGGTTGAGCTCACGGATGCGGGAGGAATCGACCAGCTCAACGGCAAGATGGCCGTCCGTGACCCCCACGGCGGCAAGCGCAGCGCTCACCGACTCGCGCAGATCCGCCGGCACGTCGGAGAGGTCCAGGCTCAAGAGCCCGGCGTCGGCCCGTGTTCGGCCCGCGCATCGCGCTCGCGGTTGCCGTGCTCGTCATAGGCGGCGACGATGCGCTGGACCAGCTTGTGGCGGACGACGTCCTCGCCGCCGAAGGTGATGAAGTCGATGTCCTGGACCGAGTCGAGGATGTCGCGGACGACGATCAGGCCGGAGCGCTGGTCGCTCGGCAGGTCGATCTGGGTGACGTCGCCGGTGACGACCATGCGCGAGTTGAAGCCGAGCCGGGTCAAGAACATCTTCATCTGCTCGGGGCTGGTGTTCTGCGCCTCGTCGAGGATCACGAAGGAGTCGTTGAGGGTGCGGCCGCGCATGAAGGCCAGCGGCGCCACCTCGATCACGCCACGCTCGAAGTAGCCGTTTACGCGGTCGGGATCGAGCATGTCGAAGAGGGCGTCGAAGAGCGGCCGGAGATAGGGGTCGACCTTGGCCTGGATGTCGCCGGGCAGGAAGCCGAGCCGCTCGCCGGCCTCGACAGCAGGGCGGGTGAGGATGATCCTCTGCACCTGCCGGTCGGCAAGTGCGGCGGCGGCCATCGCCACGGCGAGAAAGGTCTTACCGGTGCCGGCGGGGCCTACGCCGAAAGTGATCGTGTGCTTGCGGATCGAGTCGACGTAGCGCTTCTGGTTGAGGGTCTTTGGCGAGACCTTGGTGTTGCGATGGCGCCAGACGACGTCCTCGAGGATCTCCGCCGGGCTCTCCTCGGCGTCAAGCGCGCCGGTCACCGCTTCGATCGTGCCCGGCGCCACTTCGTGGCCCTGCTCGATCAGCTCGACCAGCTCGTCGACCACGGTCGCCGCAGTCTGCACGTCGTCGGACTCACCGTCGAGGGTGAGCACGTTGCCGCGCAGGTGGAAATCGCAATCGAGGTGACCGCGCAGGGCGCGAAGCACCGCGTCCTCGGAGCCCGCCAGCTCGGCGGCGACGCTGTTCTCGAGGGTGAGCTGCCTACGCGCCAAGCCGCTCCCGCACCGCCGCGCCGACCCGCTTGCCGTCGGCCCGCCCACCCAGCTTGGGCATCAGCGCCGACATCACCTGGCCCATCTGCTTCTGCTCGCTGGCGCCGGTCTCGGCGACCGCCGCATCGACCAGCTCGGCAAGCTCCTCGTCTGAGAGCTGCTGGGGCAGGTAGGCCTCGATCAGCTCAGCCTCGAAGTTCTCGGCGGTGGCCTGCTCGGCACGGCCGGCCTCGCCGTAGGCCTCGGCAGCTTCCAGCCGCTTCTTGCGCTCGCGCTGCAGCACCGCGACCTCGTCGCCATCGCCCAGCTTGGCGTCCTTCTGCAGCGAGTCGACGATCATCCGCAGGGCGCCCGCGCGCCCGCGGTCGCCCGCCTTCATCGCGGTCCGCACGTCTGCCTGCACCTGCTCGAGAACGCTCATCCGATCTAAGGGTAGTCGGCGGCGCGCGGGGCCATCAGCTCCCGCTCGAGATCTCGACTCGCTCGACCTCGCCCAAGGGCATCTGCAGAAAGCGGGTGCCGAGGTCGCAGAAGGAATCGACATCTCCGGTGCAAAGGAAGCGATAGGTGCCCTCGCTGTCGGCAGGGCGGGCGAGGCCGCGACGCTCCAAGGTTCGCTGCACAGCCGCCGCGACGGCGTGGCCACCGCTGACCAGGCGGATGTCGCGGCCGAGGATGCGCTGTAGCAGCGGCGCCACCAGCGGATAGTGCGTGCAACCGAGGATCAGCGTGTCCACCTCGGCTGCCTTGAGCGGCGCGCAGTAGGTGCGCGCCATCTCCACGACTGCCTCGTCGAAGGGCGAGCCGTCCTGAATGAAGGGCGCGAGGTCCGGCGCCTCTACTTCGGTCACCTCGAGCGCCCGGCCCTGTCCTTCCAACGCGTGGCGATAAGCCGCGCTGGCAACCGTATTCGGTGTAGCCAGCACGCCGACCTTGCCGTTGCCGGTGATTGCAGCGGCGATCTCCGCCTGCGGCTCGACCACCGGCACCACCGCCACGCCATGCTCGCCGGCGACCTGGCGCGCGGTCTCCTCGCCGATTGAGGTCGCGGTATTGCAGGCGATCACGAGCAGCTTGGCGCGGCCGCCGAGCAGCAGCTCGGCAATCTCCCTGATCCGTGCTCGCAGGTCGTCCGGATCCTTGACGCCGTAAGGAAACCAGGCCGTGTCGCCGAGGTAGACGTAGTCCTCCTCGGGCAGCGAGACCAGGCACTCGTGCAGGACCGTCAATCCGCCGACCCCAGAGTCGAACATCGCTATCGGCAGCGAAGGGTCGAGCTTGGCGCCGGCAGCGGGTGTAGCCATCAGGGCCGGCCTGCTAGAGGAATGGCTTGTAGGCCATGAAGAAGACCGTCACAACCACGATCAAGCCAGCGAGGCTGCCGACTTTGCTGAGTCGCTCCGATATCGCGGTGAACTCGGAGCTGAGCTCGTCCCCGGTCTTCAGATCCCGTTCGGCGAGCTCTCGTGCGCGTGCCGACTGTGGCCGGAAGAAGCCGTGTTGCAAGCCAAAGAGGACGATGATTGCCAGGAAGCCGACACCGACGAAGGCATCGCTCGTCTGCCAAGGGCCGTCGGCGAGCAGGTAGATCCCAGCCAGCAAGAGCACGAGCATGCCGGGAGTGACGAGGTAGCGATCGATCTTCTGGATGCCGGCGATGACCGCCGGGGTCGCCCGCGGGAATTGCGGCGTGACCGAGAAGAAGAAGGCGTAGCCGAACGTCGGCCCGAACGCCAGCACGACCGCGAGGATGTGGAGGAAGAGCGCGAGCTTGTAGCCGGGGTCGACGATCGTCGCAAGCATCGGGCCGAAACATATCGGTGCACACGGCGACCTGGCGACTTATCCGCGTATCTGACGGATAAGTCGCCACTCAGCTCCGCAGCAGGAGCGCGGCCCAGTCGCCGTCCAGGCGGCGGTCGGCCTCGGCAAAACCGCACGGGGCAAAGACTGCCGTGATCTCATCGAGCTCAGTCGGAAGCAGTCCCGAGCAGACCAGGGTTCGGGGAACCGGGAGGGGGTTCTCCGGAGCAACGGCGGGGAGGCTCCGGAGACCCCCCTCCCGGTTCCCTCCGCCAGCGAGCTGTTCGGCTACCACCCTCAGGACCGGGGCGGTCATGTTGGCGACTGTCGTTTGGGCCAACTCGGGCAGGCCCTCGCGCAGGTTGCGGCGTTCGAGCTCGATCGAAACGCCGTTTGCTTCGGCGTTCGCGGCGGCGGCTTCGATCGCGGGAGCCTCGTGGTCGTAGCCATGAACCGGGCCCCAGCCGAGCTTTGCTGCAGCGATTGCGAGGACGCCCGAGCCGGTGCCGAGGTCGGTTAGCGGTCGGTGGGCTTCACCAGTTTCAGCCAGCTCGAGCAAAAGCTCCAGGCAGAGCCGTGTGGTCGGGTGGGCGCCGGTGCCGAAGGCGCGGCCGGGGTCGACCACTACATCGATCGTGCCCTCGCGCGGCTCCTCCCACGAGGGTCGCAGCCAGAGGCGATCGCCGACCAGGAGCGGTTTGTGGAAGTCCTGCCAGCGGTCCGCCCAGTCGTCGGGGACCTCGGTCGCCACCACCTCGACCAGCCCGTCTCCCGCCGCCACCTCGATTTCCCCCAACTCCGGCAGCTCCCCCTCACCGCCGTAGATCGCGTACTCGACGTAGTCGGGCCCGCGCTCCTCCTCGACTCCGTTCGGCGCAAGCACGGTCAGCTCGGCCAGAACGATCTCGGCTTGCTCGGGCTTGCAGCGAACGGCGAGCCGGATCAACCGAAGGCTCTGCGCATGCGAGAGAAAAAGCTGTCGTCGCCCTGCTGGGATCGCAGGTTGCGGGCCTCGAGCGTCTCCTCCAGCTTTTCAGCCAGCTCGCGCTGCTCCTCGGAGAGATCGGTGGGAACGATCACGTGGATGACGATGCGCAGATCACCCGGTGGGCCGCCGTTCGCCCCGGGAAGGCCGTGGCCGCGGAGGGCGAACTGAGTGCCGTGCTGGACCCCCGGCGGCAGCTCGATCTCCCGCTCGCCCTCATGGCTCGGGATCTTGACCGATGCCCCCAGCATGGCCTGCAGGGCGGAGATCTCGACCGCGTGCATGAGGTCCTGGCCCCGCATCGGGCCGTGCCGCACCTCGAAGCCGAACGCACCGCCGAAGACCGCCGAGAAAATGTCCTCGACGGAGCTGAAACCTGCACCACCCGCTGGGAAGCCGCCCGAACGCAGGCCCTCGTGGCCGAAGCGGTCATAGGCCTGACGCTGATCCGGGTCGGAGAGCACCTCGTAGGCCTCCGCGGCGGCCTTGAATTTCTCCTCCGCCTCGGGGTCGTGGGCATTCACGTCGGGGTGCAGCTCGCGAGCCAGACGGCGGAACGAGCGCTTCACCTCCGCCTCGGAGGCGCCGCGCTCGACGCCAAGGATCTCGTAGTAGTCGCGGGGCATCGGTCTGATCAGCCGTCGTAGACGGTCTCGCAGTAGCGCGAAAGCTCGCGGGCGGCGCCGCGCACCGAGGCGATCGCCGTGGCGTAGTCCATCCGCAGCGGGCCGACGACGCCGACGGCACCGAGGTTGCGGTGGGCAAGACCGTAATTGGCGCCGACGACGCTGACCGAGCGCAGCTCCGGCTGGGGGTTCTCGCCGCCGATCCAGAGGAAGACGGAGCGCTGATCGAGGACCGAGCGCAGCATGCCAAGCAGGCTAGCCCGCTCCTCGAGCGCAGTCATCAGCCGATCGGCGCGCGGCAGGTCGGAGAAGTGCGCTTCGGAGAGCAGGCGCGAGGCGCCCTCGGTGTAGAGACTGTCGGCTGACTCCCCACCTTCCAGCTCGGTGAAGGCCGCGCTGAGGGCACCGATGAATCCCGCCTCGACTGGGCCCAGCTCCGGGTCGGCAAGGCGGCCGGCGATCATGCGGGCGCCGAGGCTCATCCCTTCCAACGACTCGTTGAGGTAGCTCGAGGCCCACTCGACCAGGCCGGGATCAACCGGCCCGGGGAAGTCGAAAACGCGCTTGGCGACGGCGCCGTTGGAGGCAATCGCGACCACCATTACCCGGCTCGGCTGCAGGCGCAGGACCTCGACCCGGCGGATCGTCGCCGCGGTCGTCTCGGCCGGCGCGGTCACCAGCGCCATCAGGTCGGTTACCTGAGCGAGCGCCGTGGTCGTCTCCCGCATGGCCGCGTCAATCTCCTTGCGCAGCTCCAGCTCGACAGCATTCTCGGCAGGCAGTCGGCCGGCCGCGAGCAGCGAGTTGACATGGCTTCGGTAGCCCATCTCGGTCGGCACCCTCCCCGCGGACGTGTGCGGATGGGTCAGATACCCGGCAGCCTCGAGCGCCGCCAGCTCCGCTCGCACGGTAGAGGCGCCCCAATCGACCTCAGCCCGGTCGGCAATCTCCTTCGAAGGCACCGGCCGTCCCGACGCGAGGTAAGCGTCAACAACAAGCTTGAGAATGAGCTCCTGCCGAGGCGAAAGCATGTCCTGGAGTCTAGGAGGAGTGGCGGGTGACCCTCTCAAAAAACTCGAGTGCGGCTCTGCCACTCGTTTTGAGAGGGGTAACCCCCCCCCCCACCCCCACAGCCGAACTTCCGCCCCGGCGT
>JAJKHV010000127.1 GCA_021154855.1 Solirubrobacterales bacterium | reverse complement strand
GGCGCATCAGCTGATGGAAAGCTCGTCTCCCCGCTGCAGGGGACCGTGCTCAAGGTGAACGTGGAGCAGGGCGCGCAGGTCGAAGCCGGCGCGCTCATCTGCGTGATCGAGGCGATGAAGATGGAGAACGAGATCGGCGCCCACCGCGCCGGCAAGGTGACCTCTCTCAACGTCACCGAGGGAGCCGCCGTCTCAAGCGGCGACACCCTAGCCGTCATCGAGTAAGCAAGCTCTAGGGGAGTGCCCCAGGACCCTTACCTACGATGTTGTTTTTCCTTCTTTTTTTCGCGCCGTTCGCGGAGCTTCTTGAGCACCTCGTGCTGCCGTTCACGACGCGTCAGCGGAATTTCCGAGGCTTCTTCGCGGCAGCTGCGGCCGACGCAGTCCTCGAGTTCACGTAGTTCCCGGTGCAGGTAGTTGCGGATCGGGAAGTAGTTGGGGACCCGGACGATGTTGTTCAGCTCGTAGGGGTCTTTTTCGATGTCGTACAGCTCCTTCTCCCCGTCCGGCCAGGCGATGTACTTGTAGGGGCCGAGGCGGATTCCCTCGTAGTCCTTCGGCGGCGCCAGGATCGAGGCGCTGGCACCGGGTTCCCTTGCACTGGATGCCGATGCGCCCAAGCGATGCAGGGCCGGCACATTGCTGGGCCGGGACGTCGCCGTAACGCCGCTCTGGTCCCCTGGTTCGGCGATCGCTCCGTTGTCGGTCACGTCGTTGCTCTCGACGAAGGACTCGAAGAGGATCGGGCGCAGCGTGGTCAGGTCTGGATCGTGCAGGAATGGCGTCAGCGAGCGGCCGTCGACGCTCTTGTCCGCTTCGACGCCGGCCAGTTCGAGGACCGTCGGGGCGATGTCTATGTTGGCCGCCAGCTCGTCGGATTCGGTGCCGGCGCGGATGTGCGGCCCGCGGATCAGGAACGGCAGGTGGGTTGACGGCTCGTAGGCCAGGAACTTGCCGCCGATCAGCCGGTGCTCGCCATAGAAGAAGCCGTTGTCGGAGGTGAAGATGACGTAGGTGTTGCGCAGGCGGTGCTGGGACCCCAGCGTGTCGAGCAGCAATTTGACCCCGTCGTCGATCGAGCGCAGCGACTCCAGTGCCTTGTCGTAGTAGACGCGGTAGGTGTGGATGTCGGCGAGCGATAGGTAGGGCGCGTCGCGGATGAAGCTCGGCTTGTCGCTGACGTTGCCCTCGGCGAAGCCCTGGTCGCGCTTGTGGGGCAACGGCGCGCCCTTGAACCAGTCATAGTGGCGTGGGGCCGGCTCGGGACCGGCCGGATGGCGGAAGTCGCCGTGCGGAGCCGTGTAGTCGACCTGCAGGTAGAAGGGCTGTTCGGGCGCCGTTGCCTGCAGCTCGCCGATCGCGTAGTTGGTCAGCTGGTCTGTCTCGTAGTAGCAGGGCAGGCCGTTGAGCGGAGCGTAGGGGCAACCGATGTCGTCGCGGACGCCGTACTGCCGCGTTTCCCAGCTGCCGGAATCCCCGTAGGGGCCCTCGATCGCGCCGTTGTTGTTGAGTGTGTACCCGTAGTAGTAGTGGTTGGTGTCCGCTTTTAGGACCGTGTGCCAAGCGCTCCAACCCGGCGGAACGGTGGTCCCGTTGTCGTACGGTTCGTCGCCGTAGCCGTTGAGGAACTTGCCGACGTGGATCGTTCGGTAGCCGGCGCCGGAAAGCCAGGTGGCGAGGTTGTGGGTGTATGCGCCGCGGAAGGAGAAGCCAAAGTAGCCGCCGTTGGGCTGGACGTTGCCTTTGACCCCGTTGTTGTGGGCGTAGCGGCCGGTCAGCAGGCTGACGCGCGAGGGACAGCAGAGCGGGTAGGAGACGTAATAGCGATTGAAGGTCTCGCCTCGCTTGGCGATCATGTTGAGCGTGTTGGGCATCGCTTGAAGCTTCGGCTGGCCGAAGCTGGCGTAGAGCTGATCCAGCGTCTGGTCGTCGGTCTGGATGACGAGGAAGCTGGGCCGTTCGATCGTCGCTGCCGTGGCGCCGCCAGAGCGCTCGCCGGCCGTAAACAGGCAGAGCGTCGCCAGCAGGCCCACGCCCAAGCACAGACTCATGGCCCGAAGCGCCTTGCTTTGTCCGAGTCGATACATAGTTGAGTGACGGCGCAGCGGCCGACCTAACGTCGAAACAACTACCTGCGCTGAAGTTGCGAAACGCTAGAGAACGCTCAGGACGCGCCGAGCTTTTTGGCGGCGTCGCGGAACGTTTTCACGGTGGCGCCCGGGGCCTTGCGGCCTTCGAGTTTCTCGCCGTGGCGGTTGACCCAGATCACCGGCACGTTCATTTTCAGCAGCGGGGCGACATCGTTTGTGTAGTTGGAGCCGATGTGCAGCCAGCCTTTCTTGCCGCCGATCCGCCGTGCCGCCTCTTTGAAGTGGACGGGATCGGGCTTGTAGCTGCGCACCTGCTGGGCCGTGACGACGAGGTCGAGTTCGGTGCGCAGGTGGCGCCGCGAGATGCCGAGCAGTTTGTCGTCGATGTTGGAGACGATTCCGATCTCATAGCGTTTGCCGAGTCGGTCCATCGCCGCGTTGGACTCGCGGAAGGGCAGCCAGTAGGCGACGCTGTTGGGCAGGAACTGGGCCCGCGAGGGCTCGATCTCCCAACCGAGCTCGCCGGCGACCTTGACGATCGTGCGCCGCAGCACCTCGGCGTAGAGCTCGTATGAGCCGGCCATGATTTCCGCCTGGACCTCCATGAAGCGGGCCAGGAAGGGTTCCTCTTCGAAGCTGAAGCCGTCTTTCTCGGCCTCTTTCTTGCAGGCGTCGATGATGCCTTTCTCCCAATCGATCAGGGTGCCGTAACAGTCGGTGGTCACCCATTTGATCGATTTGAGGCTTGGCAGAGGCATAGCGGCGGCGCATTATGCCAATCGTCTGCACGGCGGGCGGCCCGGCACTGGAAGTCGGTCAGATTCAAAGGTCGGATAGGCTGCCGCCCGCGCCGCAGGGGCGCACCTCCACCATGGACCTCCTCGAGTATCAGGGCAAGCAGCTTTTCGCCAAGCACGGCGTCGCCGTGCCGAGCGGCGAGGTCGCCGCGACGGTCGACGAGGCAGTTGCCGCGGCGGAACGGATCGGCTACCCCTGTGCGATCAAGGCCCAGGTCCTGATCGGCGGCCGCGGCAAGGCGGGTGGGATCAAGATCGCTCAGGACGCCGAGGAGGCGCGCGCCTACGCCGGCGCGATCCTTGGCATGGACATCGTCGGACCGCATGGCGAGGGACCGTTCCGGGTCGACCAAGTCTGGATCGAGGGCGGTTCTGACATTGCCTCCGAGTACTACGCCTCGGTGATTCTCGATCGCGGTGAGAAGAAGCTGCTGGCGATGGTCTCCGCCAAGGGCGGTATGGACATCGAGGCGGTCGCCGCCGAGGACCCCGATGCGTTGGTCAAGCGTCACATCGATCCGACTCGGCCCTTCGACGCCGCCGCGGCGCGGCCGATCGTCGATGCCGCCGGCCTCGACGAGGACGTGCGCGACCAGGCCGCCGAGGTGCTGGTCAAGCTCGCCGAGGTGGCGAGCGCCGAGGACGCCAACTTGATCGAGGTCAACCCGCTGATCGTCACCAACGACCGCGATGTGATCGCCCTCGACGCCAAGGTGACGATCGACGGCAACGCCCTCTTTCGCCACCAGGACCTGGCTGAGATCGCCGACACCGCCGATGACCCGCAGGAGGCGATGGCGAAGGAGAAGGGCCTCACCTACGTCAAGCTCGACGGCAACGTCGGAATCCTCGCCAACGGTGCGGGGCTCTGCATGTCGACGCTCGACGTGGTTGCCCAGGCGGGCGGCGCTCCGGCCAACTTCCTCGATGCGGGCGGCGGTTCCAAGGCCGAGGCGATCGTCGACGCGCTGACCGTGATCATCTCCGACGAGAAGGTCACGGCGATTCTCTTCAACATCTTCGGCGGCATCACTCGCTGCTACGAGATCGCCAAGGGGATCGTCACCGCTTCCAGCCAGCTCAACCTGGAGGTGCCGTTGGTGGTGCGGCTCGACGGCACCAATTCCGAGGAGGGACTGAGGATCCTCGGCGAGGCTGATCTGCCCAATCTGCACCAGGAGACGACGATGCTCGATGCCGCCCGGCGCGTGGTCGAGCTGGCCGGGGGCATGGGCTGATGTCGATCATCGTCGACAACGAGACCAAGCTGGTCGTCTCTGGACTGACCGGCCGCGAGGGCTCCTTTCACGGCCTGCGCAACCGCGCCTACGGAACCGACCTGGTCGCTGGCGTTACGCCCGGCAAGGGCGGCCAAAACGTCGAGGGTGTGCCTGTCTTCGACTCGATCGAGGAATCGGTGCGGCAGGCCGGCGCCAACACATCGATGATCTTCGTGCCGGCGCGCTTTGCCGCGCCGGCGATCGACGAGGCGATCGAGTCCGGCGTGGACACCGTTATCGCGATCACCGAGGGAATTCCGGTGCTCGACATGCTGAAGACCTACTGGAAGGCCAAGGAGGCCGGCGTCCGGCTGATCGGTCCGAACTGCCCCGGCGTGCTCTCGCCCGGCAAGGCCAACGTCGGCATCATTCCTGCCCAGTTCTTCGACCCGGGCAAGATCGGCGTTGTCTCCAAGTCGGGCACGCTGACCTACCAGATCGGCAACGAGCTGAAGCAGGCTGGCGAGGGCAACTCCTCGATCGTCGGCATCGGCGGCGACCCGATCATCGGCTCCGACTTCATCGACATCCTGAAGTTGTACGAGGCCGATCCCGATACCGACCTGATTGTGATGGTGGGCGAGATCGGCGGTGACGCCGAGGAGCGGGCGGCGGAGTTCATCGCAGCCGAGATCTCCAAGCCGGTCGTCGCCTACATCGCCGGCTTCACCGCGCCGCCCGGCAAGCAGATGGGCCACGCCGGCGCGATCATCTCTGGCTCCTCGGGCACTGCCCAGGCGAAGAAGGACGCGCTCGAAGCAAAGGGCGTGCGGGTTGGCGAAAGCCCCACTGAGACGGCGCGCATCGCCGTCGAAGTACTCCGCGGTTCCTAGCTCAGGAGCCTCGAGTTGACGCGCCGGGGAATTGGGGCGGCCGTCGTCTCAAGCTGCCGACAATTGCTTCCATGCCGCCGAAGGAGCCATAGGGGTTGACGACTTCGATGAAGTCGGCGGCAAAAGGAGCGTTGACGACGATCTTCACGCCCCCGATGTCCACCCAGGCGGTAAACGCTTTCGGCGCTTCATCGGGGCAGCGCTTGAAATCTTTCTTGTAGCCGCCGAAGATCGTGGCAGTGCCTTCGGGCAGCGTGACGGTTCTCGTCTGGGTGCATTTCCAGCTCGTGATCGCCTTGCCGGTCTTGGAGTGAGCGAAGACGCTCCAGGTCGCAGGTGTCCAGATGCCCAGCCGGATGTTCGTGTAGCGGATGTCGAGAGGAGCACCAGGGCCTTCCGCGAAGCCGTCAAAGCTTTCCGGAGTTGCCTTGCCGGTGAAGTAGGAGTCGAAGAGTCGGTTGCCGGGCAGGCCACCGCTGGGGCGGAAGTTGCGACCCAGCCAGTAGACGGGAATGTCGACGGCTGGATCGTCAAGGGGTACTTCGCCGTCGAAGCGTTCGGCGAGGGTGTATCGGGTTGGCTTGCGGATGTGCGCCTGCTGGCGGTGGGCGAGTTCCACCGCGGCCTCGTCGGCCCCCGCAAACGATTCGTCGATGGCCATGATGGCCGCCAACGTGTTCCCCGAGCGCCAGACGAAGAACGACGCCTTCGCGCCGATCTTGCGGTAGATGGGATAGAAGCGCGGCTGCTTGCGTGCGTGAAACAGCTCGGTGGCCGTACCGATCCCTGTCGAGGCCGGGACCGGCTGCAGTTTCCGGCCGCTCGTCAGCCGGGCGAGGAGTTCGGGCACGGCCTCCCAGGCCGCGTCGGCGGCCTCGTCGCTGTCGAGGGTGAGCACGCCGGTACCCACGACCACCGGACTGGCCGGCTGGCCCGGCGGCGTGAAGAGCCGGTAGTAGGCGCCGACGCAGCCCGTCGGGTGGAAACGGTCGATGAACTTCGCAATCTCCGGCGGGGTGTCCTC
>JAJKHV010000126.1 GCA_021154855.1 Solirubrobacterales bacterium | reverse complement strand
GGCGTGTAGGCAGGGTTCAGTTCGAACTGGGGCACGCGGATCACCTTAGCGAGGGGGGCCACCGGCCTCGAACCGTGCAGGAGCTGGCCCCGGTCGCCATATGGAGGAGGCCTAGATGCCCGGCCGACCCCCTCTGCGCCGCCGATGCGCTTTATGCGAACCGCAATGCTCTAGACGCGGCCGACGCCTCTGCGGGACCGAGGTGCCCTAGACGCGGCCGCCCGCCTCTGCGCGACCGAGGTGCTCAAGGCGCGCGACCGATGCGCTCTCTGCGCGACCGAGGTGCTAGGCGCGACCGACGTGCGGCTGGTACGGCGTGAAAGACTGCCCGGCGATGAGCCGCTCACAGAAAGCCCTGGCCGGCTTCTTCGCCTTTGCCGGGGCGATGCACTTCGTAATCCCGCGCAGCTACGAAGCGATCATGCCGCCTTCGCTGCCCCGCCACCGGGAGGCTGTCGTGGCCAGCGGCATAGCCGAGATGGTGGGCGGTGTCGCTGTGCTGGCACCCGCGACCAGGCGCTTCAGCCGCTGGTGGCTACTGGCCCTACTGCTAGCGGTCTTCCCTGCCAACGTACACATGGCGCTCAACCCCGAGCAGGTCAAAGGCTGGGATCCGAAGCGGATTCCGCGCTGGGCGCTCTGGGCCCGACTGCCGCTGCAGCCGCTGGCGATGTTGTGGGTCTGGCGCGCAACTCGCGATTAAGACGTAATATAAATGCGCGGTTTTGTCTGTAGGCGTTTTGGCTGTAGCGCTTCTGTCTTCGCAGACAGAGAATTGCTGAATGAAACCACGCGAGCGATTTGCAATCAATCTGCGCAAAGCGCGCAAAAAGAAGGGCATCTCACAGGAGGAGCTTGGCTTTCGCTGCGATCTGCATCGCACGGAGATATCGCTGCTCGAGCGAGGAGGCCGGGAGCCGAGACTAGGGACGATCGTCAAGCTGGCGGGGTCGCTCGATACGACGCCGGAACAGCTTTGCGAGGGCGTGCGGTGGCTGCCTGATAAGGGGAAGTTTCAGATCAAGAAGTAGCTTGGGGCGGGCCCTAGGGCAGGAGCTGTTCGAGAAAGTCTTGGGCGGGACCTAGGAAGTCTTGGGCACTGTTGAGCAGCGAGCGAGCGTTCTGCACTAGTTCGATTGCCTGATCGAGAGGAATGCCTCTCACCGTGTCACGCAGGGGAGCGGCGAGCAGCGGGTTGAGTGCTCCCGCGTCTTCCGCGTCGTTGATCGCGCGCAGCAGGCCGGCTCTGATCGCCTTGGCCAGCTCCGCGTCGCCGATGCCGTAACGCTTGCTGAAGCGTTCGCGCGCTTCTGGCGTCGCCAGGGCCTGGGCGAGCGCCTCCCTACTCACCCCGAGCTGACAGGCGGCGCCGTCCAGTGCCGAGAGCGAGAACTGCTCGGCGATCTGGTCGAGCCCTTCCGGATTGCGCCAGGGGCGGTGCTTGCAGGGGTCCTGCGTCTTTGCCGGCGCATAGGAGGAACCGCCGGCCGCCAGATAGATGCCGATCAAGACGATGGCCGAGACGATTGCTCCTCCGACCAGCAACCGGGACCGCGTTTCCTCGCTCACGGCTCGACCCTCCACCGGAGAGCGATCGGAATCACACTCACAACTCGATCCTCCGCAAGAGAGCGATCGGAATCACGCTCACAGCTCGACCCTCCGCGAGAGGCCGATCGGGACCAGAGCCAATAGGCCGAGGATCGCGGCAAGGCCAAAGGACGGGCTGAAGGCGTGGGTGGCGCCGCGGTCGAGCTGGTCCTGGAGTTCTTCGCGGAGCTGGACCACCTCGGACCGTTCCTCGGGATCTTCCGGCAGCGGCTCGAGGGCGGCGCCGATCGTCGGCACCTTGCCCTTCTCTTCTTCGAGATGCGACTCGATCCGCCCCGCCAAGTCGATCTTGACCAGCGGCGGCACGCGCGAGTCGAGAATCACCGCCGTGCCGGCGTCGATCGCGTCGTCGCGCTGCTGGGCGATGTCGTGGGTGAAGACCGGCGTCAGTGCCAGCAAGCCGATGACGACACCGGCGTGGCGGGCGGAGATCGTCCAGCCGCCGTGGATCGCCTGCGGGGCACGGCCGGCAAGCGCCGTCTCGGTCAGCGCCGAGAGCACCAGAGCGAGTCCGATCCCAACCATCACCTGCGGCGGCACGGTCAGCGCGATCTCCGCCTTGGGCAGCAGCGCCAGGCCGCCGAGACCGCCGGAGACGAGGATCGCCCCGCCGGCTGCACGCGCCCGCGAGCTCGGTACGAGACGGCCGAAGCGACTGCCCACGAGAGCCGCGAGTGGCATCACGCTGACCACGATCGCGGCCCCGATCGGGCTCAGGTTCCAGCCCTCGATCAACAGCAGCACGAGCAAGAAGAGGGCGGCGGCGATCGCCGCCGAGACCATTGCCAGCGCCAGGTTGGCGAGTAGGTGCGGGCGACCCGTCCGGCGCAGCTCCGTCGAAAGAACACCGGTCGCTGCCTCGTGCTTGGCGACGGCGAAAATCGGCACCGCCGCGGCCAGCGCGATCGGAACCTGAACCAGGAAGATCGACTGCCAGGAGACAAGCTCCGTGAGCAGGCCGCCGACGGCCGGGCCCAGCGCCGCGCCGGTCGCCCCGGCGGCGGCCCACAGCGCCGTGGCGCGGCGCTCCGAGCCGACCGTCGCCGGCAGCAGCTCGAGCACGGCGGTGACCGCGGCGGCACCGCCGAGCGCCTGCACGCAACGTGCCGCGATCAGGGTGGCGAGCGTCTCCGAGGCGGCGCAGGCGAGGCCGGCGCCGGCGAAGACCGCGAGGCCGACCGCGGCAGTCCTCCCCGGCCCGACCCGGCGCGCGAGGTGGGCGGCCGGCACGGCCGCCAGGGCCATCACCAGGTTGAAGGAGACGAGGACCCAGGTCACGCCGGCGACGCTGGTGTCGAGTTCGCGGTAGATCTCGGGCAGCGCGAGGACGACGATCGAGGAGTCGGCGAGCACAAGGCCGACGGCGAGCGCGAGCGCGGCAACGCGCGGTCGGGGGGCCTCGGGCATCAGTAGCCGAGCTCCTTGCCGTACTTCTCCCGATAGGCACGCTGCTTTTCGAGCACCTCTTCGACGTAGGCCCGTGTTTCGGGAAAGCGAATCGCGTCGACGGTCAGCTCACTGCCGCCCCAGCTGTCGACGTTGCCCGGGCCGGCGTTGTAGGCGGCAAGGGCAGCGACCACGTCGCCGTCGTAGCGGTCGAGCAATTCGCGCAGGCGGTAAGTCCCGTAGCGGATGTTGATTTCGGCGTTGGAGAGGTCGCCGAGCTTGAAGGTCGTGCCGCCGCTGTGGCGCTCGACGTCCTGCGCGGTCTCGGGAGTGATCTGCATCAGGCCGCGCGCACCCGCGCTCGAGGTGCGATCACTGAACTTCGACTCCGAGTAGATCACGGCGGCGATCAGCGCCGCGTCGATGCCCTTTTCGCGGGATTGCTGACGGATGACGTCCTCGTGGCGCAGGGGCAGGGTGAGCTCCTGAATCGCCCGGTCCACCGTCCCAACCAATCCCAGAGCCACGCCGGCGACGATACCGACGGCGACCACGGTGGCGCCAACGGCGAGGCGTCGCCTTCTCCGTTTCCTAATCAGGCGGTTTCGGCCCGCGCTCATCCCCTCAGCTTCGCGACCAAGGCGGACAGTCGCTGCTCGAGCTCTTCGACGGTGCCGTCGTTCTCGACCACATGCTCAGCACGCTCGGCCTTCTCCTCCTGGGACAGCTGGCGCGCCTCGCGCTCGCCCACCAGTGTGTGCCCCCGCGCCTCGGCGCGGCTCCGGCGGACATCGTCGGAGGTGACAACCGCAAGCGTGGTGTCGAATACAGGCGCCATCTCCCCCTCGAAAAGCAGCGGCACCTCGACCACCGCGACCTTGGTGTCTGCGGGCAGATCGCCGAGCCAAGCCCCGATCCGTTCGCCGACCAGGGGGTGGATCTGTGACTCGAGCCAACCGAGCTCATCTGGATCGGCAAACACAATCCCACCGACCTTGTTCCGGTCGACGCGGCCAGCGGGCGCAATGTCCCCGCCCCACCGCTCCGTCAGCCGGCCCAACAACGGCTCCGAATCGAGCAGCTCATGCACCACGGCATCGCTGGAGATAGTCGCCGCCCCAAGCCGCTCAAGAGCAGCCAGCGCTGTCGACTTGCCAGCCGCGATACCACCGGTCAAGCCGATAGTCAGCGGCACGGCGACCTAAGGCCTATCCCTCAGGACTCGGAGGGTTGCTCGGCAGGAGCGTCAGCGTCGGCGGACTCGCCGGCAGCCTCATCGGTGTCATCGGGAGAATCAGGCCGCTCCTGCACAGATTCGCCCTCCTGCTCAACCTCATCGCCCTGCTCGGGCGTCTCAGCAACCGGCTCTTCAGCCACCTCCGCTGGAGTCTCCTCAGCCTCGGGCTTCTCCTCGATGGCCGGGGCCTCAGCCTCAACAGCCGGGGCCTCAGCCTCGGGCGCCTCAGGCTCCTCAGTGGCCGGCGCCTCAACAACCTCGCCCTCGGGCGCTTCCTCGGCCGCCGGAGCCTCCTCAACCTCAGGAGCCAGGGCCTCCTCGGCAACCGCCTCCTCAGCGGGTGCTGCCTCGGCAGCGGGCTGCTCAGCAGCCTCGGCCTCAGGCGCCTCATCCGTGGGTGGCGTGGAGGAGGGGACGTCGCCCGCAGCTTGCGAGGACGACGGGTCCTCCTCCGCGACAGGACCCGCGGGCGCGGCCTCTGAACCCTCGGCGGTAGCCTCGGATTCCTCAGCCGAACTCTCAGAAGCCTCCTGAATCTGCGCGCCGAGGTCGCCCATCGGCATCCGTTGCTCCTCGACCTGCTTGATGCTGAGGGACAAACGACGCCGCTCCTCGTCGATCTCGAGAATCTTCACGTCGAGCGAAGCACCCGGCTCGACAACCTCACTGGGACTCTCGACGTGGTGGTCGGCGAGCTCGGAGATGTGGACCAGGCCCTCGACCCCGGGCAGGATCTCGACGAAGGCACCGAAGGCGACGACCTTGGTCACCTGGCCGCCGAGCACGTCACCGGGACGGTGGGCGCTGATCACGCGCTGCCAGGGGTCCTCCTGGGTCTGCTTGAGACCCAGTGAGATGCGCTGGCGATCGCGGTCGATGTC
>JAJKHV010000125.1 GCA_021154855.1 Solirubrobacterales bacterium | reverse complement strand
GTTACCGGCAGATCGAGGCCGATGAGCAGGCAAAGATGGAGGAGGCGGCGACGGCGCGGGAGTTCGAGCGTGCCGCCCTGCACCGTGACCGGCTGAAGGCGATCCAGTCGCTGTTTGAGCGCCAGCGAGTCGCCGGCGGAACGGTCGGGACCGCCGACCTGATCGGCGTCGCCGCCGAAGGGCAGGACGCCAACGCCCAGGTTTTCCAGGTCCGCGACGGGATCCTCGCCGAGCGCCAGAGCTTCTATCTCGATAACCAAGCCGAACGAGACCTGCCCGAGGTGGCGGAGGAGTTCGTCGGCCAGTACTACGCGGCCTCGCCGGCGATGCCGCGCTCGATCGTCGTCGGTCCTTACCTTGGTGACCGCGTTGAGCTCCTCGCCGCGGCGCTTAATGAGCGGCGCGGCAACGCCGTCGAGGTCCGGGTCGCCGAGCGCGGTGACAAGCGGCGGCTGCGCGAGCTGGCAGAGCGCAACGCCCGCCTCGCGCTCGATCAGGACCGGCTGCGCCGCGAGCATCGGCGCCAGCGACGGGTCGAGTCGCTCACCGACCTGCAGCAGGCGCTCGGCATGCAGGAGCTACCGGTGCGGATCGAGGGCTTCGACATCTCCAATCTCGGCGGCGAGCACACCGTCGCCTCGATGGTCGTGTTCGAGGGGGGTGCGACGAAAAAGTCCGACTACCGGCGTTTTCGGGTGCGGGGCGAGCGGCCGCTCGGTCCCGACGACTTCGCCTCGATGGAAGAGGTCTTGGGGCGGCGGATGAACCGCTACCTCGAACAGATCGAGCTCTCTCCCCACGACGGCAAACGTGACGAGAGCTTTGCTTCCCTGCCCTCCCTGATCATGATCGATGGCGGCAAAGGCCAGCTCTCGGCGGCGATGCGAGTGCTACGGCCGTTCGTCGAGCGCGGCGTCACCGTGATCGGTCTCGCCAAGCGCGAGGAGGAGGTCTACGTCCCCGGCCGCTCGGCGCCGATCGACCTGGCCGCTGAGTCGGAAGCCTCGAAGCTGCTGCAGCGGGTGCGCGACGAGGCGCACCGCTTCGCGATCGAACATCACCGCGGCCGCCGCGACCGCGCGATGACCGGCTCGGTCCTCGACGAGCTGAAGGGCGTTGGGCCTGTCCGCAAGCGCGCGCTGCTGCAGCACTTCGGCTCTCCAGAGCGATTCATCGCCGCCAGCCGCGAGGAACTGGAAATGGTGCCCGGTGTGCCTGGCAAGGTAGCCCGTGAGATCCACGAGCAACTCAACAGGACAGGCTGATGGCAAAGGCTGGAGAGGTCGAGGACTTGCAGGCGGGGCGGGACGGCGATTCGCCGCCCCGCGATGTGACGCTGGTCGTGATCACCGGCCATTCTGGCGCCGGCAAGTCGGAAGCGATCGCAGCCTTTGAGGACAACGGTTACTTCTGCGTCGACAATCTGCCGCCGCGGATGATCGGCAGCCTCGGCGAGCTCTTCCGCCACGAGGGCAGCGGCGTCGAGCGCGCCGCGGTCGTCTCAGACGTGCGCGGCGGCGACTATTTCGACGACCTCCTGCAGGTGCTCGACGACATCGAGGCCGATGGCTTGAAGCCGACCGTGCTCTTCCTCGAGGCCGACGAGGAGACATTGGTCGACCGCTACAAGGAGACGCGCCGTCGCCACCCGCTGGCGCCGGAAGGCCGCATCATCGATGGCATCCGCGCCGAGCGCGAGCTTCTGGCGCCGCTGCGCGAGCGCGCCGACATGGTGATGGACACCAGCGACCTGACCGGCGGCATGCTGCGCCGCCGCATCGCCGAGGAAATGCTCGGCGGCCATGAGAGCGGCAAGATGGCGCTGACGCTGCTCACCTTCGGCTTCAAGAACGGGCCGCCGCGCGACGCCGATCTCACCCTCGACGTGCGCTTTTTGCCCAACCCGCATTACGTCGACGACCTGCGCCCGCTGACCGGCATCGACGAGCGGGTGCGCGAGTACGTCGAGGCGGGCACCCAAGCGGGTGAGTTCTACGGGCGCCTGCTGCCCCTGCTCGAATTCCTCGTGCCGGCCTACGTCGCCGAGGGCAAGAGCCACCTGACGATCGCGGTCGGCTGCACCGGCGGGCGCCACCGCTCGATCACCGTGGCCGACCGTATCGAGCGCGAGCTGTCCGGGCGAGACGACGTGGTGGTCCACGTAAAGCATCGGGACGCCGAGCCAGACGCCTAACCCGCCGACGGGCCTAGAACGGGTCATATAGACACGTTTTAGTCCCGTCGACCCTAGAATCGCCGAGCTTTGGCCGATCCCGTCATATCGATTCGCGGCTTGCGCAAGAGCTATGGCGAGTTCGAGGCAGTTCGCGGCATCGACCTCGACGTGCAGGCGGGCGAAGTCTTTGCCTTCCTCGGCCCCAACGGCGCCGGCAAGACGACCACGGTCGAGATCCTCGAGGGCTATCGGAAGCGCAGCGGTGGCGAGGTCTCGGTGTTGGGCGAGGACCCGCAGCATGGCGACCGCGGCTGGCGCGAGCGGATCGGCATCGTCCTGCAGAGCTGCCGGCTGGATCCCTACCTGACCGTGCGCGAGTCGCTCGGCCTCTACGCCGGCTACTACAGGGCGCCGCGGCCGGTCGACGAGGTGATCGAGCTGGTCGGCTTGGGCGGCAAGGCCGACGCCCGCGCCCGCGGCCTCTCCGGCGGTCAGCAGCGCCGGCTCGACGTCGGCATGGCTCTGATCGGCGACCCCGAGCTGCTCTTCCTCGACGAGCCGACGACCGGATTCGACCCCTCGGCGCGGCGCCAGGCCTGGGAGACGATCGCCGGCCTGCGCGACCTCGGCAAGACCGTCTTCCTCACCACCCACTACATGGACGAGGCGCAGCGCCTCGCCGACCGGGTGACGATCATCTCGCGTGGCGAGGTGGTGGCGAGCGGCACGCCGGACGACCTCGGCGACCGCGAGAGCCTGCCGACGACGATCAGCTACCGCCTCGGTGGTGAGGAGGTCTCGGTCGAGACGACGGACCCGGTAGCAGACCTGCACGAGCTGACCGGGCGCGCAGTCGAGCGAAAACTGGAGCTCGAGGGCCTGGAAGTGACGCGGCCCAACCTCGAGGACGTATACCTCTCGCTGACCTCGGAGGGGGAAGACGAGTGAGCGGCTTCGCCCTCTTCGCCCACCAGTTCCGCTACGACCAGAAGGCCTTCTGGCGCAACCCCGCCTCGGTCTTCTTCACCGTGATGTTCCCCGTCGTCCTGCTGCTGATCTTCGCCACGGTCTTCGGCGACCAGACCGTGGAAGTGCGCGGTGGGATCAAGACGACGGCCTACTACGTGCCGGCGATCATCACCCTGGCGGTGATCTCCGCGACGATGCAGTCGCTGGCGATGTCGCTGGTGATCGCGCGCGAGGATGGGCGGCTGAAGCGCGGCCGCGGAACCCCGATGCCGGCCTGGGTCTTCATCGCCGGCCGGGTCGGCAACTCGGCCGTCGTGGCGCTGCTGATGTTGGGGCTGCTCGCCGTGATCGGCCGCGTCCTCTACGGAGTGGCGATTCCGTGGAGCCAGATGCCGGAGATCGTTTTCACGCTGCTCGTTGGCGCCGCGGCCTTCTGCTGTCTCGGTATCGCCTTGACCGCGGCGATCCCGTCCCAGGATGCGGCGGCGCCAATCGTCAACGCGCTGCTCCTGCCGCTCTACTTCCTCTCCGGGGTGTTCATCCCCGACGACCAGCTGCCCGACGGCGTCATCCACTTCGCCGACATCTTCCCGATCCGCCATTTCTTCGAGGCCTTTTTCGACGTCTACGACCCAGGCAGCGCTGGAGGCGGCCTGCAGTGGGGCAATCTCGCCGTCGTCGCGCTCTGGGGGGTGGCCGGCCTGCTGCTCGCGATCCGCTTCTTTCGCTGGACCCCGCGCGGCGGCTGATCCGCCCGCCCGCGCGATCCGCTTCTTTCGCTGGACCCCGCGCGGCGGCTGGTCCGCCCGCCCGTATAGCCTCCCAAGCCGATGCTGCACCACGTTCTACTGGAGGTCTCAGACCTTGAGCGGAGCGGGTCGTTCTACGACTCGTTGCTCGCGCCCCTTGGCTGGCGGCGCCATTTCGAGGAAGACGAGACGATCGGCTGGGGCATCGCCAAACCGGTCTTCTTCATCGCCTCCCACCATGAGCCCAAGGCGGGCTTCGGCCTGCTCAGCTTCTCCGGGCTCGGCATCGTCGCCGTCAAGGCCGCCTGGGAAGGCGGCATGAAAGCCGGCGGCACCAAGGTCTCCGAGCCAGGTGAGCGCCGCTCTTACGGCTCCGGCACCTACTCAGCCTTCGTCAAGGATCCCGACGGGTACGAGATCGAGATCACGATCGGGACTGATTAGGCGGACGGTGGCCGCTCCGCGGCACTGTCCATAGCATCGGCATTTCTCCCCAAAACACATTTCAGGAGGGTTGACTCAATGGCTGTGAAGGTCGGTATCAACGGTTTCGGGCGAATCGGACGCAACGTCTTCCGCGCGGCGCAGGCAGCCGGAGCCGACCTCGAGTTCGTCGCGGTCAACGACCTGACCGATCCGGCGACGCTTGCCCACCTGCTCAAGTACGACTCCATCCTCGGCCGCTTCCCGGGCGAGGTCAGCCTCGACGGAAGCACGATCTCCGTCGACGGTACGCCCCTCGAGGTGCTCTCCGAGCGCGACCCCGCGGCGCTGCCCTGGGGCGACCTCGGCGTCGATGTCGTGATCGAGTCGACCGGCTTCTTCACCGCTCGAGACGACGCCGCCAAACACCTTTCTGCTGGAGCCAAGAAGGTGATCATCTCGGCGCCCGCCAAGGAGCCCGACGTGACCGTCGCGCTCGGTGTCAATTTCGACAGCGACTACGACCGCGACAAGCACGACATCATCTCCAACGCCTCCTGCACGACCAACTGTTTGGCTCCGCTGGCCAAGGTGCTGAACGAAAAGTTCGGCATCGAGCACGGGTTGATGACGACGATCCATGCCTACACAGCCGACCAGCGCCTGCAGGACATGCCGCACAAGGACCTCCGCCGGGCACGGGCGGCAGCGATCAACTTGATCCCGACGACGACCGGGGCCGCCAAGGCCGTCGGCCTCGTGCTGCCGATGCTGAACGGCAAGCTGAACGGTCTTTCGATGCGGGCGCCGGTGGTGACCGGCTCGGTCGTCGACCTCGTCTTCGCGCCCTCCAGCCCGACCGACGTCGCCACGGTCAACGCCGCGGTCAAGGAGGCGGCGGAAGGCCCGCTGAAGGGCATCCTCAGCTACACCGAGGACGAGATCGTTTCCACCGACATCGTCGGCGATTCCCATTCCTCGATCTTCGACGCCGGTCAGACGATGGCGATCGGCGACGGCAAGATGATCAAGGCGGTCTCCTGGTACGACAACGAGTGGGGCTACTCGAACCGCTGCGTAGAGCTGGCTGGGAAGGTCCTCTGACCCCGCTGGGGTGGGAGCTGTGAGCTTTTCCAAGGCAAGCGTTCGCGACGCCGCAGTTGAGGGCAAGCGGGCCCTGGTGCGCGTGGATTTCAATGTTCCACTGGAAGACGGGAATGTTGCCGACGACACGCGGATCCGGGCGGCGCTGCCGACGATCGAACTGCTGCGCGAGCGCGGCGCCGCGCTCGTCCTCGTCTCACATCTCGGCCGTCCCAAAGGAAAGGTCGACCCAGGGCTCTCGATCCGGCCGGTCGGCGAACGGCTTGCCGAGCTGATCGGAGCGGAGGTCAAGCAGGCGCCCGCCGTCGTCGGCGAGGAGGTCGAGGCGATGGCCGACGGGCTTGGCGCGGGCGAAGTGCTGCTGCTGGAGAACGTCCGCTACGAGCCGGGCGAGACCGCGAACGACCCGGCGCTTGCCGAGGCCCTCGCCAAGCTGGCCGACCTCTACGTCAACGACGCCTTCGGCGCCGCCCACCGCGCCCATGCCAGCACCGCAGGCGTGGCTGCATTGCTGCCGGGCTATGCGGGCCTGCTGCTCGAGCGCGAGGTCACCGAGCTGACCCGAGTGGTTGAGTCCCCTCAGCGCCCCCTCGTCGTCGTCCTCGGCGGCGCCAAGGTGACCGACAAGGTCGGCGTGATCGACCGCTTCCTCGAGGTCGCCGACGAGATCCTGATCGGCGGCGCGATGTGCTTCAGCTTCTTCCGCGCCCAGGGCACAGCGACCGGCGACTCGCTGGTCGAGGAGGAGGGGGTGAAGCTTGCCGCCGAGGCGCTCGAGCGGTCTGGCTCCACCGATTGCGAGCTGCGACTTCCCGTCGACCTGGTCCTCGGCGAGCGCTTTGCCGCCGACGCCGAGCCGCGCCAGAGCGACGGGGTCGAGGTGCCGGACGGCTGGATGGGCCTCGACGTCGGGCCGCGCACAGCGCGCGCCTACGCCGACGTGATCGCCTCAGCCGGCACAGTGCTCTGGAACGGCCCGATGGGCGCCTTCGAGCTGGCGCCGTTCGCCGCCGGCACCCGCGCTGTCGCCGCGGCTGTCGCCGCGGCGCCGGGAACGACCGTGATCGGCGGCGGCGACTCAGTCGCCGCACTGCAGCAGTTCGGCCTCGCTGACAAAGTGGACTGGCTCTCGACCGGAGGAGGAGCATCGTTGGAGCTCTTGGAGGGAAAGAAGCTGCCCGGAGTGGAGGCGCTGATAGATGCCTGAGCGCACGCCCTACATCGCCGCCAACTGGAAGATGCACAAGAGCGTCGCCGAGGCCGGCCAGTTCGTCGACGCGCTGCTGCCGCAGATCGCCGCGACGCAGAGCGACGTGGTGATCTGCCCTCCGTTTACCGCCCTGACCGCAGTGGTCGAGCGGCGCTACGGCACCGCGGTGAAGGTCGCTGCTCAGAACATGCACGAGGAGGACTCGGGCGCCTTCACCGGCGAGGTCTCGGCGCCGAT
The DNA here is from genome assembly GCA_021154855.1 of Solirubrobacterales bacterium. GTDB lineage: Bacteria > Actinomycetota > Thermoleophilia > Solirubrobacterales > 70-9 > VRUE01. The sequence goes on along the minus strand of JAJKHV010000125.1, from coordinate 2,194 downwards.
GCTGGTTGAGCTCGACGTCGAGGCCGTCGTCCTCGGGCATTCCGAGCGCCGCCAGTTCTTCGGCGAGACGGACGAGGCGCTGGCTCGCAAGGTGCCGGCCGCCCTTGCGGCGGGGCTGGAGCCGATCCTCTGCATCGGCGAGAGCGAGGAGGCGCGCGACGCCGAACAAACGGAGGGCATTCTGGAGCGCCAGTTGCAGGCTGACCTGGTGGACGTCGATGGCGCCAGGTTGAGCGAGGTGGTGATCGCCTACGAGCCGATCTGGGCGATCGGCACGGGCCGCACCGCCACGCCAGAGCAGGCCCAGGAGACGATCGCCTTCATCCGCGACATGCTGCGCGAGAGAGGCGCTCCTGCTGAGGACGTACGGATCCTCTACGGCGGCTCGGTCAAGCCCGCCAACGCCGCTGAGCTGATGGCGCAACCCGACATCGACGGAGCGCTGGTCGGCGGGGCAAGCCTCGACGCCGCTGACTTCGCAGCGATCGTGAAAGCGGCCGGTTGACGGCACCTCCGGTCCCCTCGCTGGCGCTGGTCATTCTCGACGGCTGGGGACTGGCCGAGCCGGGTCCCGGCAACGCAATCTCGCTTGCCCGGACGCCGGTTTTCGACCGGCTCTGGGAGCGCTTTCCCCACACTCGACTCTCCGCCCAGGGTCGCGACGTCGGCCTTCCCGACGGCCAGATGGGGAATTCGGAGGTCGGCCACCTCAACCTCGGCGCCGGCGCAATCGTCAAGCAGGACCTCGCCCGCATCGACGACGCGATCGCCGACGGCAGCTTCTTCGAAAACGAGGCCCTGCTCGCCGCCTGCGAGCGGGCCCGCAACAGCCCCCGTGGACGCCTGCACCTGCTCGGTCTCGTCTCCGACGGTGGCGTGCACTCCGGCTGGGAGCACATCGAGGCGGCGATCGAGCTGGCCTCCCAGGAGGGCGTTCCCGACGTCGTCTTCCACGCCTTCACCGACGGACGCGACACGCTGCCACATGGCGGCAAGGGCTACCTGCACGAGCTCGAGCGCTGGCTGCGCCAGGCCGGTCGCGTCGGCACTGTCAGCGGCCGCTACTACGCAATGGACCGTGACACGCGCTGGGAGCGGATCAAGCTCGCCTACGATGCGATCATCCACGCGGCAGGCCTGCGCGCGGCCAGCGGCGACGAGGCGATCGAGCTCTCCTATGAGCGCGGCGAGACCGACGAGTTCGTCAAGCCGACGGTTATCGGCGACTACGACGGCGTCGCGGCGGGCGACGTCGGGATCTTCGTCAACTTCCGTCCCGACCGGGCGCGGGAGATGACTCGCGCTCTGGCCGAGCCCGGCTTCGAGGAGTTCTCGCGCGCCGGCGGTCCGCTGCTCGAGCTGACCACGATGACCGTTTACCGTAAGGGCTGGCCCTATCCCGTCGCCTTTGCCGAGGCGCGGCCGCAGACGACCCTGGCGGAGACGATCTCAGAGGCGGGCGGGCGGCAGCTGCATGTCGCCGAGACGGAGAAGTACGCCCACGTGACCTACTTCTTCAACGGCGGTCGCGAGCAGGAGTGGGAGGGGGAGGAGCGTCACCTGGTCGAGTCACCGCGCGACGTGCCGACCTACGACCACAAGCCGGAGATGAGCGCCCGCGCCGCCGCCGAGACTTTTGCCAGTCGCTGGCGAGCGGGGGATTACCGCTTCGGCATCATCAACTTCGCCAACCCCGACATGGTCGGCCATACCGGCGTGATCCCCGCAGCGGTGGCGGCAGTGGAGGAGGTCGACGGCTGCCTGGGCGAGGTGATCGAGGCGGTTACGACGGGCGGCGGCGCCTGCATCGTCACCGCCGACCACGGCAATTGCGACCACATGCTCGAGCCCGATGGCTCCCCGAACACGGCTCATTCGCTCAACCCGGTGCCGCTAATCGTTACCGCGGACGGCATCGGGCTGGCTGACCACGGCATCCTCGCCGACGTGGCGCCGACCGCCCTGGAGCTTCTCGGTATCCCACAGCCAAAGGCGATGACCGGTCGCTCCCTAATCAGGCAGCCGGGATTGACCACCCCCTAGGGTGGTCAAAGTCGGATACGCGCGATGCGGGTTGAGCTGGAGCGGCTGAAATTCGAGATTGAGGCACGGGACGGTGCGGCCCGTACAGGGGTGCTGCACACGGCCCATGGAGGCGTGTCTACGCCGGCGTTCATTCCGCTGGCCACGAAAG
>JAJKHV010000124.1 GCA_021154855.1 Solirubrobacterales bacterium | reverse complement strand
GCGCTCAAACAGCGACTTGATCGCCTTCCGCCGGTCACGGTGCAGGGCTGCGCCCTCGAACCCCCGCTCGGCCGCTGCCGCCGCCAGCTTGGCCTGCTCGTCTGCCTCCACCTGGCGGTAGCGTCCGGAGAGGAAGTCCACTATCGCGTCGATGTTGTGGCGGTATTCCTCCTGGCTGACGTAGCCGACGCAGGGCGCCCCGCAGCGCTTGATGAAGTAGTCGAGGCAGGGGCTGCCGGAGCGGCGGCCAGGCTCGGCGCCCTCGCAGGTGCGGAACTGGAAGAGCTTGCCGAGCAGGTCGAGGGTCTCGCGCACTCGCTTGGCACTGGAGAACGGGCCGAAATAGGCGCGACCCGGCCGGTGCTTCTCGCGGGTGAAGTAGACCCGTGGGTACTCCTCGTCGAGGCTGACGCAGACGTAGGGGTAGGACTTGTCGTCGCGCAGGCGGATGTTGAAGCGCGGTCGGTGGCGCTTGATGAAGCTCTGCTCCGCGAGCAGAGCCTCGGCCTCGGTCGCGGTGACGAGGGACTCGATCCGCTCGACCCGAGAAGTAAGGCGCGAGTCACCGCCCGAGAAGTGCGAGCCGATGCGCTTGCGGATCGAGCGTGCCTTGCCGACGTAGAGGATCTCGCCATCGGCGGCGTGGAATAGGTAGACGCCCGGCGAGTCGGGCAGCTCACGGCGCTGCTGCGCGATCCGTTCCGCGCGCGAGAGCCCTTCGCTGTCGTCTCTGTTTGACACAGACCAAAGGGTAGGCTCCTGGCCACCCGGCCAACTTCACGCAAGATCACGGAGAGAGCGCGATGACCACGCAGACCGAGCCCCTGACCAGCAGCCCGCCCGAGCTGAACACCCTGAAGATCGAAATCGACGACGGGGCCAACATAGGCACCCTCACGCTCGACCGACCCGACGCCTTCAACGCGATGAGCCCTGAGATGATCGGCGAGCTGACCGTCGCCTTCGCCTGGCTCGCCGACCGGGCGACACTGCGGGCGCTGATCGTGACCGGTGCCGGCAAGGCCTTCTGCGCCGGCGGTGACGTCAACTGGTTCAAAACCGGGGTTGAGAGCGAGGACATCGACCTGCCGTCGGAAGTACGCCGCGGCGCCGAGGCGCTGCACGCGGCGATCGTCGACCTGCGCCGAATCCCGTATCCGGTCGTTGCGGCGGTCAACGGGCCGGCGGCTGGAGCGGGCTTCTCGCTGGCGCTTGCCTGCGACACCCGGATCGCCTCCGAGAAGGCCTTCTTCGCCTGCGCCTACGGGCGGATCGGCGCCTCCCCGGACGGTGGCATGACCTATTTTCTGCCACGCGTCGTCGGGCCGAGCCGGGCGCTGGAGATCCTCCTCGACGATCCCGACATGAAGGCCGAGGCCGCGCTGGCGGAGAAGCTGGTGGCCGAGGTGGTCCCGGCCGACGAGCTCATCGACCGCGCTCGCGCCAAGGCCGAGAAGCTGGCGGCGATGGCGCCCCACTACGTGCGAATGGCGAAGACGCTCGTCGGCGGCAGCATCGAGCACACCCTCACCGAGCACCTGCAGCTGGAGCGCCACGGCATCGCCGACAGCATGGCGACCGAGGACCTGCGCAACGGCGTCGAGACCTTCTTTGGGGGTGGCACTCCCGAGTTCAGGGGCCGCTGAACCGGCCTCTCTACCCGATCGTATGCAGCTATTACAGTGCCCTTGAGCACTTTCCCCTAGAAAGGATCCCCAGCCATGAAGAAGCTTGCCGCGCTACTCGCACTTGCTCTCGCATCGGTCGCCCTCGTCGCCTGCGGAGGCAGTAGCGATGACAGCTCGAGCACGACGGCGACGAACGGTAGTGAATCCTCCACTCCTGCGGAAACCGGCGGCAAAGCAAATGCCGGTGGTGGCAGCACGAGCGCGGGCTCAACCTCAACCCTCGAATTCGAAGCCGACCCAGGCGGAGAACTCGCCTTCACGACCGATACGGCCACGGCCAAAGCCGGCAAAGTGACGATCGACTTCAAGAATCCGCAGGCGCTCACCCATGACGTCAAGATCGAAGACGCCCAGGGCAAAGAGGTCGGCGGCACGGAACTGATCGCCAGCAGCGAAGACTCGGCCACGGTCGACCTCAAACCGGGCACCTACACCTACTTCTGCTCAGTCCCCGGCCACCGCGAAGCTGGCATGGAAGGCACCCTGACGGTCAAGTAGCCGAGGGAAGCGGCGCCCGTCAGCCGGCGGGCGCCATCACGCGGGTGACGCTGTCCCCGACGAAGCAGGGCTTGTCGTTGCCCTCGACCTCGAGGGTGAAGCGAGTCACGACCTGCCACCAACCGCCGCCCTTCTCTTCGACCGAGACGACCTCGGCCCGGCAGCGAACGCGGGCATCGACCGGTACCGGCGCCGGGAAGCGGATCTTGTCCCAGCCGTAGTTGACGCCGAGGGCGAAGCCGGTCGAGGAGATCAGCTCTTTGCGAAAGCCATCGACCAGCGAGAGGGTCAGGTTGCCGTGGGCGATGGTCGTCCCGAACGGACTCTCCGTCTTGGCCCGCTCGGTATCGACATGGATCCACTGGTCGTCGCCCGAGAGGGCAGCAAACGTATCGATGTCTGTCTGACTGACGGTTCGCCACTCGCTCGGACCGATCTCCTGCCCGAGCAGCGCCTGCATGCCCTCTACACCCTGTACGTCGACGCTTGCCATCGGCGCGCAGTCTAGCCGCAGGAGACCTGACTCGGCCGCGGGTTATTCAGCCACCGCAAGCCGCAGCGGCGAATGGCGGGCAATGACGGCGAAATCGGCGTCCTCGCAGAGCAGCTCCGCGCCGCCGCGGATCGCTACCGCGGCGATCAGGCAGTCGTTGAGCCTGCGCGGCGTCTCGCCGCCCCGGCGGCAGAGCCGGTACAGCTCAGCGGCGCTCTCATAGTCCGCCGGACCTTCCACGGCGAGAAAGTCGAGGCCGTAGAGCAGGCGTCGCAGCCGTTCGCCGTCGGCCTCGTCTCGAGCGCCAGCGAGGATCTCCATCACGATCACGTCCGTGGTTGCCAGATCGAGTCCATCCTGGAGCGCCGAGCGCACCCGCAGATGAGCCGTGCTGCCCGTGGCGCGCAGGAACTCCACCCAGGCTGAGCTGTCGACGAGCATCACTGCGCTGGGATTTGGTCCGGGGAACGAATCTCGCCGAGGTCACCGGCCCAGCCGGTCCCCTCCGTTGCCAGCGCCTCCTCGCGCCCCATCGGCTCCCCGACGAGCCTGCGCAGCGCCAAGTCGACGGCCTCACGCTTGCTGCGCAGCCGGTAAAGGCGCATCGCGCGATCGATCAGAACGTCGTCGATCTCGATGTTCGTCCTTGCCATCGAGGCAGCATACACCTTAGGGTGTATTAGTACACCCATGGGCGACAATGTTCGCTGTGCCATTTGGCTTTCTCCTCGCTCACCGTCACGCGAGAAGTCTCACTTCGAAGCCAGGCATGGCCAGCGAACTGGCGCCACCAAGCAAGGCCAGGATACGACTGACGTATGCCTGGGTTTCGGGAATGGCGGGCACGCAGTGGCAAGCCTCGACGACAGCGGGGCCGGCGTTGTAGGCGGCGAGGGCCAACTGGGGGGAACCTAGCTGGCTGATCAGGTCTGACATCAGATGGGCCTGGGCGTCCATTGCCGCGACGGGGTCAAAGGGATCGACGAGCCCGTAGGCGGCCGCCGTGGAGGGAATAAATTGGGCTATACCTCGAGCCCCCGCCGGTGATGACGCGAAGGGGTTGAAGTTCGACTCCGCCATCAGCTGAGCGGCGAGCAGAGCAGCGGAGACGTTCCAGCGCGCGGCCGCGCGCAGCAGGGGGGCCCGAAAGCGGGGCGGCACGAATCCCGGCAGGCCGGCGGACCTTGAAACGACACCATCCCCCCGGTCGGCGCCGACTGAGTCGCCCGGCCCTGAACAGGGGGGCGGGCCAGCGTCGTAGCCGAAATGCCAGCTCTCCCAGCTGTAGCGCTGGACAAAGCCGAAACGACTCGCATTGGCTGCCAGCCATCCGTATGCGGTTTCGGGCCCGAGGTCGAGCTCGGTGGCGCACCGGTGCAGTGAGTGCCCTGGCGGCGCCACCCACTTCGGGTCAGGGTGTGCGGCGAACAGAGCCGCCTGTTCGGCGTCCGAACGGAAGCCTGAATTGACGATGAGGGAGAGGCCGGCCGCGCGCGCCGCGGCAGCCATCCGGTCGAAGGCCCCGGCAACGTCAGGGCGCATTCCCTCGCCCTGCCGGTAGACGAGGGTGCCGCTGTAGCCGCCGCCGCTCGCAGTCGTCGAGACCTCACGCGAGACAAGTGCAGGCGCTCCGGCTTCGGCAACCGCCGATGCCCTCGTGCGAGTGCGCCCGTCGCCCACGGCGAGGTCGGCGAGTACGACCGCCCTTGCCCTGACCGGCGCGAAGGAATCCGCGTCTGGAAAGTCGAGCCGCAAGTGGTCCGCGTCGACACCGTTTGCGCGACTGGCGTCGAGCGCTGCCGCTCGTGCGCGCATCAGGTATGCCGCCTTCTCCAGGTGACGCGGATTGGCCGTGCCATCGGGCAACTTCGCCGGCGAGAGTAGGCGTGGAAGGTCATCGCGCATCGAGCGCACCGCCGAGATGGCGGCGAGGTCCGCAGCGCGCTGGGCGCGCCCCTTGCCCGTCACCGCGCCGGCGATGGCTACCAGCGCCAGCGCCGCTGCGATCAACGCAAAGGCACTTCCCGCGGCCAACGGCAGTGCCTGTCCCTGCTCTCTGTCCGCTCCCATGCGGCTAACTTGACGGTCACGGACGCGCGTGTGGCGCGCCAAATCGAGTGACTTAGTGCCGCCTGTGGGCCGAACCTTTTCGCGGCAACAGCCGTAGACCCGGGCGAGCTACCAACCGAGCTGAGGAGACCACGATGCCGCAGTCACCCGCGTTTCGCCCGCAAAGTACCTGGATCCGAATCGCCGGACTTACGCTCTTCGCCCTCGCCGTCGTGGTCGCCGCAATCGCGGCAAGTGCGATCGCCCAAAGCGGTGCCAGCAAGCGCGTCGCAAAAGAGGCGGAGAACGAAACGCTCGACAAGACCGTGCTGACCTCCACAACCGGCCGCACGCTCTACAGCCTCAGCGTCGAGAAGCACGGCAAGTTCATCTGCACCGACGCCTGCCTCTCCGTATGGCACCCGCTGACCGTGCCGGCGGGAGTCAAGCCGACCGGCCCGGTGAAGCTGGGAACCATCGAGAGACCCGAAGGCGGAACCCAGGTCACCTACAGAGGCCGCCCGCTTTACCGCTTCGGCGCCGACGCCAAAGCCGGCGAAGCCAACGGCGAGGGAATCAAAGACGTCGGCACCTGGCACGCGGCGACGCCTCCGCAGCCCAAGACCGAACGGGCGCCACAGCCCACGCCCGAAAACCCCTACGGCTACTAGCGGCGCGGCGCCAGAGCAGCGCTCTAGCGCGAGCGAACCGCCTCGATCGTCTGCCTCAGTGTCGCGCGGGCGTCGTAGTGGGGCATCCAGTGCAGCCGGCGACGGGCGCGAGCCGTGTCCATCAGCACCGGGCGGCGGACCGCCTCGATCCAGGCTGCCTCGTCGGGAAGGAACGGCATCAGGGCGACCGCCTCGGCCGCGACACCGACCGCGAGGTGCGGCGCCGGGACGGCATGCCAGCCGAGCGCGTGGGCCAGATCGCTGATCGTCAGCTGGCCCGGCCCGGCGAGGTTGTAGACGCCCGGGTCGCCGTGGCCCAGCACCGCGGCGCAGAGGGCAGCGGCGACGTCATCGTGGTGGACGAGCTGGAACGGCACGCCAGGGTCGGGCAGCACCGGTCGTAGCTCGGGCACCTTGCCGAGCGCCCAGCGCAAAGGGCCGGGAATCCGCTGACCGATCGCCAGCAGCGGAATCAGGTCGAGCAGCAGCGTCGCTTCGGGCCCCGCGACGATGCAAGGGCGGAAGACGTAGGCGTCGGTGTCCGAACCGTCGAGCGCGGCGGTCAGCTCGGCCTCGACCTCCGCCTTGTGGGCGGAGTAAGGGTGGCGCGAAGTGCCTCGCACCGGCTCGTCCTCCTCGAGCATGGCCGGCATGCCGCGGTGAAAGCCGTAGGCGGCAACCGATGAGGTGTAGACCAATCGCTTCGCCCCGGCAGCGGCGGTGGCCTCGAAGACGTTGCGCGAGCCGGTCAGGTTGACCTCGCGACTCTCGCTGCCCCCGGCGACGATCGCGAAGGCGAGGTGGACGACCACGTCGGCGCCATCGACCAGCTCGTCCACTGCGTCGCGATCGAGCACGTCGCCGCGCCGGTACTCGGTCTTCTCCCAGCCGTGCCCGGCCAGGTCGAAAGGTCGCCGGGCCATTCCGATCACACGATCGATGTCAGGTAGCCGCTCCAAGGCGGAGATGAAGGCTCTGCCGATCTCACCCGTGGGGCCGGTGACTGCGACGGTCAGCATGCGGCGATTCTGGCGAAATGCGACGACGGGCGGCTCGCCGGTGGCGACCGAGGCTCAGGCCCTGGCGTCGACTATCTCGATCAGATCCTCGAGGCCACGAAGATCCTTGGCGTTCAGGGTGTAGAGAGAAAAGTCGTATGCCAAGGCGGTGGCGGCGATCATCAGATCGACTGCCCTTGACCCGCGCGCCTCGCGGCCACTCGAGACGACCGCCACGTAGACCGGGCCGTAGGCGCGCGCGCAGGCAGAGTCGAACGGCACCGCTTCGACGCCCGTCTCGAAGCGCTGGAGACGGTGCTGGCGTTGCGCACGTTCCATCTCATCGGCAACCGCGTGCGGACCGGCTGTCAGCTCTGCCAGCGTCAAAGAGGAGATCGAGATCTCGGCTGGGAGCCGGGAGAAATCGACCTCGTCAATACCGATCACCACCGATGTGTCGATCAGCCCACGCCCTCGCGGGGCCTCAGCCACGGGGCGTAGGATCCTGATCGGCGTAAGCGTCGATGTCTTCCCGGAACTTCTCGTACTCGATGTGCGGGGCTCCCTCGAAGGCGGCAAGAAAGACATCCCGGGGAATGAACTGACGCGGCCTGTACGGACGCAGCTCACCGACCGGTCTCCCGTTGCGGGTGACGATGAAGTCCTCGCCGTCGTCCAGGGCCCGCATGATCTCGCCGCTGTTGTTGCGAAGTTCGCGTTGGGTCAGTTTCCTCGTCATCGGAGCCATCGTAGCACCGGTGCTCCAGTTCGATTTCGTTTTCCAAAAGTGACTTGATCAGGCGGGGAGGGAGGCCGCCGGGCGCTGCCGGGGGCAAGACGCCGAACATCGCGCGGCGGGCGGGAACCCATCCGAGCGCTTGCTTTAGGACCTTTGTGCGCAGGTTGCGTCCGGCCAGATCGCGAACCGCGAGAGCGGTGAGGGCCCGATCGTCACCGAGGTCGGCACGGAGCATCGCGCCCGTGAGCCGCAGGCCGACGTCGGCAAGCGCCGCCTGGAGGCGAGCAGGGGGCAGGTGAACGACGGCGACCGAGTCGCGAACCAAGGGCAGCGCCGCACAAACGCTCTCGAGCCCCTCTGGGTCGTCGGCGACAGCGAGATGACAGGTCTGCCCGCGCGAGGCGGCGCGCAACTGCGGCAGGTGGACGGCGAGGCGCTCCTCCAGCTCGCGCGCGCCCGTCGAGGCAACCAGGGTCGGGCGCGGCGCTCGGCCGCCAACGTCGATCAGCAGTCCCGGCCGATCCGGCTCCGAGCCGGCGCAGGCGAGTGCCGCAGCGGCTGCCCTCGAGCCACTCGCCGCGCCGACGGCGGTGACGGCGATGACCGGTTCGCTCATCGCGGTGCCTTCCTCACGAAGGCTGAGCTCGTGACGGCAAGGCGATCGGCCAGCGACGGGAAAGGCGAAGGCGGAGCAAGCCGCACGGTGACCTCTCCCCCGCGCACCGAGACTTCGCTCCTATCGTCGGCCCAGCCGGGCAGGGCGTCGCCGACCGCGCTTCTGGCCGGCTTCCCCGCGGCGAGCGCCAACGCTCCCGCCTCGGCGGCCCCATCGGCGATGGTCAAGGCATAGCCGGATGCGAGGAGCTGCAGCGCCAAGGCACCCGTGAGCAGCAGCAGGGGTATCGCGGCAACGAGCTCTACGGTCGCTTGTCCGTCCTCTCTAGCCATCGCCCAGCTCCGTCTTCGCCCCGATCATCAATTGCGGCATCCCCGGCAGCAGGCGCGGAATCACCACCCGCACGGAGATTGCGCCGGCATCGCCGACACGAGCGCCGGCGCGCAGCGACACGGGCAGCGCCTGCCTCGCGGCGGCGGCAGCGTCTCTTCCGACGAGTGCCGCACGCGCTCCCGCACGAGCGGCCACACCCGCCGACCACAGCGCCTGGCCGGCGATACCGATCTGTGCCGCCACCAGAACCGCCAGCAGCAGGAAGGGCACCACCGCGACCAACTCAACCGAAGCGGTGCCTTCCTCCCTGTGGCCTGCGCTGCTGAGGGTCGGTGGCGGCACTCGGCGACCGTCGCAGCCGCAGACGCGCGCGTGGTGCGCTCAGGCGCGCGAATCAGTCACGAGTCGAAGCAGGCGGGCGTCAGTAAGAGTTCGCGTCGATCCAGATTCGCCAGATCGCCGCGATCGAGGCGCCGAGAAGGAGGATCCATACCAAGGTGCCACCGCCGCTGGAGAAGAGCTCGTCGCTACCGGCGATCAGCAGCGCCAGCATGCCCAGGGCCGCGTAGAGAATCGCCCGTCGAGAGTCGCTCAGCGTCGCCAGAGTCAGCTGGTTCTGCCGACTGAGCGCGAAGACCATCCAGGCAATCGCCGCCAGGAAGCCCATCGTGATCGCGGTCAGAACGGCTTCGGCGAAGTTGCCTCCCGAGGGGACGAAGGCAACGAACAGGGCCAGGAGCATGATGATCGCAACATCGCGCAAGGTGCGCATCGGGAAAATTCTACGCACCGGGTCCATTTACTTGCTGGACATGACCGCGATGCCGAACGCAACCGCCACCAGGGTGAACAGCGCAGCCAGGCCGGCCAGCATCGCCGCCGCACCCGCCGCCAGAGGCCGGTCGTCGCGATTCAGATCCCCAAAACGCGCGACCCCCCAGATCGCGACCGAGAAGACAACGGTGACGCCGATTCCGGCAACCAGTGACACGACCACCGTCTCCAGCAGCTGCTTGGTCTCGACCACCACCGCCATGGCTCAGCCCGCCGGCACCGGGGCTCCCTCACGGGAGCGGCGGGCGAAGACGGCGACGATCAGCGAGAGCGACATCAAGGTGACCAGCACCGGGCCGAGGGCGCCGCTGCCGAAAATCGCGGTCAGGCCATAGGCGAGCGCGCCGATCGCCGCCGCGGCCGGCAGCGTTAGCAGCCAAGCCGTGACGATGTTGCCGGCCACCCCCCAGCGCACCGCCGAGACCCGCTTGCCGGCACCCGCTCCCATCACGCCGCCGTTGATCACGTGGGTCGTCGAAAGCGGAAAGCCGAAGTGGGTCGAGGCGAGAATCACCGTCGCTCCGGCGCCCTGGGCGGAGAACCCCTGTGCCGCGTCCATCTTGATGATCCGGGTGCCGGTTGTGCGGATGATCCGCCAGCCACCGCTATAGGTGCCGAGGGCGATCGCGGTGGCTGAGGTGACGATCACCCAGAGCGGCGGGTCGGCATTTGCGGCGAGCGTGCCGTTGGCGACCAAAGCCAGGGTGATCACCCCCATCGTCTTCTGGGCGTCATTCGTGCCGTGGGCGAGCGCCAGCAGCCCACCGGAGATGATCTGCCCGTAGCGGAAGCCGCGGGTCACGATCCCCGGTCGCTGCCGACCGACGACGCGATAGACCAGGCCGATCGCGATCCCGGCGACGACGAAGGCGAGGATAGGCGCGATAACGGCTGGGATCAGGACCTTGCCGACGAGACCGTCGGCCAAGACGGCATCGAAGCCCGCCGCCGCGACCGCGGAGCCGACCACACCGCCGATCAGCGCGTGCGAAGAGCTGGACGGCAGGCCGAAGGACCAGGTGATCAGGTTCCAGGCGATCGCCCCAATCAGCCCGGCGAAGACGATCGTCGGCGTGATCACGGCGGAGTTGACGACGTCGTTGGCGACGGTCGCGGCGACCGAGATCGAGATGAAGGCGCCGAGGAAATTGAGCAGCGAGGCGATTCCGATCGCCACCGACGGTCGCGCCGCGCCGGTCGAGATCGAGGTCGCAACCACATTGGCCGTGTCGTGAAACCCGTTGGTGAAGTCGAAGGCGAGAGCCGTACCGACGACGATGACCAGGATTACATCCGAGCTCACGGTCGACTACCCACTCCAGGCAAGGGGGCATGACGGGCCTCAGGCGTTCTCAGACGAGGACGCCTGAAGCGTGGCGTGCTCCGCACGCGAGCGACCGAGGACGCCGTATGGGGACGCCTGAGGCCCGTCACGAATTCTTGATGACGATGCCCTCGATTATCTGCGCCGCAGTCTCCGTCGCGTCGATCGCGTTCTCTAGCACGGCGAACATGTCCTTCCAGCGGATCACGACCATCGGATCGATGCCGTTGGAGAAGAGTGAGGCGACGGCGTCACGGGAGATCCGGTCGCCGTCGTTCTCCAAGCGGTGGATCTCGATCCAGTATTTGTCGAGTTCCTTGAACTCGGGCAGGTGCTCGAGCCCCTCGGCGAGCTGCTCGCAGGCCGCCACCAGGACTTTGGTCAGCGCCTGCGCCTGCGACATCGGCGCCTCGATCTTGTAGAGCCCGAGCAGGTCCGCGGCCTCCTCGGTGTAGTCGACGATGTCGTCCATCTGGGTCGCCAGCCCATAGATGTCCTCCCGGTCGATCGGCGTGACGAAGGTCGAATTGAGCCGTTTGACGATCGCGTGGGTGATCCGGTCGCCTTCGGACTCGGCCTTGAAGATTTCCTTGGCGAGGTCGTCGGCGTCGGGCCAGGACCCCATCATCTGGTCGAGCAGCCGGGAAGCCTGAAGGGTGTTCTGCCCGGCCTCGATGAAGAGGTCGAAGAAGGTCCGATCGCGAGGCAGGAGGGAGAGGCGCACGACCTGCACAATCCTATTGATAGGAGCGGCGCGGCTCTGTTCAGCCGGTGCTGGCGGCGAGCTGCTCCGCCGCCCGAACGGCGTGGCGCTCTCGCAACTCCTCCTGAACACTGCGTCGCTGTCCGTTTTCGGGCTGCAGACGCGTCCAAGCGCCATCGGCGCCGAGCCGCCAGGCGTTGGCATTCTCGGCGAAGCAGCGCTCCAGCACGTCGAGCAGCTCGGCTTTCAGGCTTGGGTCCTCGACCGGGGTCACCAGCTCGACGCGGCTGTCGAGGTTGCGCGGCATCAGGTCGGCGGAGCCGATCAGCACGCGCATGCTCTCGCCGCGCTGGAAGGTGTAGATACGGGAGTGCTCGAGGAAGCGGCCGACGATCGAGATCACGCGAATGTTCTCGGATATCCCCGGCACGCCCGGCCGCAAGCAGCAGATGCCGCGCACGTTGAGATCGATCGACACACCCGCCTGAGAGGCCGCGTAGAGCGCCTGGATGCAGCTCGCGTCGACCAGCGAGTTCATCTTCAGCGCGATCCGTGCCTCGTCGCCGGCCTGGTGCGCTGCGACCGTCGTCTCGATCTCCTCGATGATGCGGTCGCGCATCGTCGTCGGCGAGACGAGGACCTTGCGGTACTCGGCCGGCCGTCCGTAGCCGGTGAGGAAGTTGAACATCTCGGCGACGTCCGCGCCAATCTCCTCGTCGGCGGTGAAGAGGCCGAAGTCGGTGTAGAGGCGAGCGGTCTTTGGGTGGTAGTTGCCAGTGCCGATGTGGACGTACTCGCGCACCCGGTCACCCTCGCGACGGGCGACGACGATTGCCTTCACGTGTGTCTTCAGGCCGGGGATGCCGTAGACGACGTGTACCCCCGACTCCTCCAGTGACTTCGCCCAATGGATGTTCGCCTGCTCGTCGAAGCGGGCCTTCAGCTCGACCATGCAGACCGCCTGCTTGCCACGTTCGGAGGCCCGGATCAGGCCCGGCACGAGTGGCGAATCATCGCTGGTCCGGTACACCGTCTGCTTGATCGCCAGCACGTCGGGATCGGCCACCGCCTGCTCTACGAAACGCTCGACCGAGGTGGCGAAGGAGTCATAGGGATGGTGGACGAGGACGTCCTCCTGGCGAATCGCGGCGAACATATCGACCTGGTCGTCGTCCTCCCCCTGCAGGCGGGGCTGCGTCACCGGGGTCCAGGGCGGGTAGCGCAGCTCGCCATGACCGGGCACGTCGGCGACGTCGGTGAGGTCAGCCAGGTCGATCAGGCCGTCGACGTCGTAGACCTCGCGATCCTCGAGGCGCAGCGCATCGATCAATTGCTGGCGCAGCTTCGAGTTCATCCCGGCGGCGATCTCGAGCCGCACCACCTCGCCGAAGCGGCGGCGGCGGATCTCGTCCTGGACCGCCTGCAGCAGGTCGTCGGCCTCGTCGGAGACGGTGAAGTCGGCATCGCGTGTGACCCGGAAATAGCCGTGCTCGACCACTTCGGTGCCCGGGAAGAGCACGTCGAGGTTGGCCGCGATCGCCTCCTCCAGCGGCACGAATGCTCTGCCTCCCTCCCCAACCGGCAGAAAACGGCCGAGCAGCTCCTTCGGCACCTTGACCCTGGCGATGATCTCGATACCGCTCTCGGGATCGCGCAGCAGCACGCCGAGGCTGAGCGAGAGGTTCGAGATGTAGGGGAACGGCCGGCCGAGGCCGATCACCAGCGGCGTCAGCGCCGGAAAGACCTGCTCCTGGAAGCGAATGTCGATTTCGCGCCGCTCCTGCTCACTGGCGGTATCGAGCGAGACGATGCGGATCTTCTGCTCGTCCAGCGCCGGGCGCAAAGTGCCGTTGAAGCAGCTGTGCAGACGATGGTCGAGCTCCAGCACTCGGGCCTGGATCGCGTCGATCTGCTCGCCGGGACGAAGCCCGTCGGGACCACGCGCGTCGATCCCTGCGTCGAGCTGGTCGAACAACCCGGCGACCCGGACCATGAAGAACTCATCGAGGTTCGAGGCATAGATCGCGCAGAAGCGGAGCCGCTCCAACAACGGCACATCGGTGTCCTCCGCCAGTTCCAGCACCCGCTGGTTGAAGTCGAGCCAGGAGAGCTCGCGATTGAAATAGAGGGCGGGATCGTCGATCGGCCCATCGTACTGCCGCATCGGCGCCGTCCCGATGGCTAGACAGCGAGGCGAACGCCGGAGCCGTTGAGGCTGCCATTGAGCATGTCGAGGACGACGCCCTCGCGCAGACCGCCCTTGCCGATCTGCAACGGCTGGCCAAGCAGCTCAGAGACCTTCTCCAATAGCAGTACGCCGGTGGCGAGGATGCGGACCCGTTCGGGGTCGAGCTCGTAGCGACGGGCGACCTCGGCCGCCGGATCGCCGCAGAGGACGCGAACGCCGCGCTCCAAGGTCTCGTACTCGAGCACGGCGCCGACCAGGCGCCGCAGCGAGGTGGCGCTGCCGCCGACGGCGACCGCTTGAGCGGGATGCTCGATCACGACCCCGGCGAAGATGTCGTCGATACGGTCGCGGACCTTGCGGATCTCGGCCGCCGAGGGCGGGTCGGACGAAATCAGCTCGTCGGCGAGGACGCCGGAGCCGACCCGCCAGGAGACGACTTTGGATGCACCGCCCGGGACCGTGCCGAGGATCACCTCGGTCGAGCCGCCGCCGACGTCGACGACGCCGACCTTGCCATCGACCGGATGCCCAAGCGTCTTGGTCGCACCGATGAAGGAGAGCCTGCCCTCCTCCTCGTCGCTGAGGATCTCGACCGGCACCCCGGCCGCCTCGCCGATCGCTTCCGCCACCGCCTCGCCATTCGAGGCCTCGCGCACGGCGGCGGTGGCAACGGCGCGAATCTCCTCTGCCCCGGTCTCTTTCGCCAAGCGGACCTGGGTCGCGACGACCTCACATACTTGGTCGATCTTCTCGCCGACGATCGCGCCATCGGAGTCAAGCGCCTTGTTGATCCGCGTATACGCCCGCTGCTCCATCACCTTCTTGAGCTGACCGTCCACGGGCTCGGCCACGAGCACGCGCGTCGTGTTGGAGCCGATATCTATGGCAGCGCAGAGCATCCCGGACCTCTCTCGGCATGTTCCCAAACGTCGCGGATCTCAAGCTAAGCTCAGCTGCTGGGATGCGATGCGTCCTCGAACTCCCGGAAGAGCCCGGTAACCACGAACGCGACCTGCTCGCCGATATCGACCGCGTTGTCGCCGATCCGCTCGATCGCCCGCGCTCCCAGCAGCATCGTCATCGCCCATTCCCGCCGGTCAGCATCGTCGCCGATCTCCAGGGCAAGGCGGAAGCAGTCGCGGTTGAGGTTGTCGACGACGTCGTCCTGGCGGACCAGGTCATGAGCGAGTTCGATGTCGCGGTCGGCGAAGGCGCGCTTGGCCTGGCTGATCAGCAGCTTCGTCTGCCCGCCCATCGAGAGGATCAGCTTGACCATCTCCCGGTCGGCCGGCGGTTCGTTGCCGGAGAGCGGGATCATCTTGCAGATGTTCACGCACTGATCGCCCATCCGCTCGACACTCTTGAGCACGTGCAGCAGCGCCGAGATCAGGCGCAGGTCCGTCGCCACCGGGGACTGCGTCGCCAGCAGCGTGATCAGGCTCTGGTGCACCTCCAGGTAACGGCCGTCGATGCGGTCGTCGTCGACGACGACCAGCTGCGCCAGCTCGACGTCCTGGTGCTCGACTGCCTCGAGGGTCCTCTCCAGGGCGGTGCTGACGAGATCAAGCCCGTCCAGGGCGCTCGCCTCGAGCCGGTCGAGTTCCTCCTGGTACTGGGTGCGGGTTTCGGTCGCCATCAACCGAACTTCCCAGTCACGTACTGCTCGGTGCGATCGTCGTCGGGGTTGGTGAAGACCTTGTCGGTGGCGCCGACCTCGACCAGCTCGCCGCCCAGCATGAAGACGGTGGTGTCGGCGACCCGCGCGGCCTGCTGCATGTTGTGGGTGACGATGACGATCGTCACCCGCTGCCTGAGCTCGCCGATCAGCTCCTCGATCTTCAGCGTCGCCACCGGGTCCAGGGCTGAGCAGGGCTCGTCCATCAGCAGCACCTCGGGCTCGACCGCGAGCGCGCGGGCGATGCAGAGGCGCTGTTGCTGGCCGCCCGAGAGGCCGGCGCCAGGCGCCTTCAGCCGGTCCTTGACCTCATTCCAGAGGCCGGCGCCGACCAAGGCTTCGCGGCCGCGGTCCTCGATCTCGCCGCGCGGG
>JAJKHV010000123.1 GCA_021154855.1 Solirubrobacterales bacterium | reverse complement strand
GACCGAGATCTGACCGGTCCTTCCCGCCGGGAAGTAAAGGGTGCTGAAGGCGCCATCGTCGGTCTCCCGCGAGAACACCTTCGGCAGCACCGTGCCGCCGACCCCGACTGGCTCGCCCAGATACCAGTTGAGGAGATTGATCACGTGCGCCGCGTAGTCGTAGAGACAGCCGCCGCCCTCGCCGCTCTGGCTGCGCCATGTCTTGCCCTTCGCCTTCAGCACCACCGGGCCGTATGCCTCGCCGAAGGCGTGCGTCACCTCGCCGATCGCACCGGCCTCCAAGAGCGCCTTCACCTCGCCGAAAGCGGCGACGAAACGGTTGTGGTAGCCGACCTGGGTGACCAGGCCGCGCTCGCCGGCCAGCTCGGTGAGTCGCCCGGCGTCCTCGGGGTCCAGGGTCAGCGGCTTCTCGCAGAACACGTGCAGATCCCGCTCCAGGGCCGCCTGGACCATCGCGGCGTGAAACTTCGACGGGGTGGCGATCAAGACCGCGTCGAGGTTCGCCTCGGCCAACATCGTCTCGTAGTCGCCGTACGTCTTCAGCCCGGTGTGCTTGCCGAGCACGCCGAGCACATAGCTCGAGGAGTCGCATATGGCGGCCAGCTCGACGCGGGGATGGGCGCCCAGCAGAGCCTGGTGCGAAAGCCCCATCTTGCCTAGCCCAACCGCGCCGACCCGGATCATGCCGCGATCCCCACGGGCGCCTGCCGCCTTCGACTCAGCTCGCCGGCAAGCCGATCGGCGAGGCGAATCGAGAAAGCGATCAGCATGAAGGTCGAGTTGGCCTGGCTCGAGGTCGGGAAGGTCGAGCTGCTGGCGACGAAGAGGTCTTCGAAGCCATGGACGGCGAGGTTGGCGTCGACCACGCCGTCCCCGGCCTGGGCCGACATACGCGTCGTGCCCGCCTGGTGATAGCCACCGAAGAGCTGCTCGCGGACCGCCCCCTCGACGTCGTCGTGGAGCATCTCGACCTCGCCCAGGCCCTGCTCGCGCAAGGAGCGGTCGAGCAGCTCGTGGGCTCGCCTCACACTGCCTACGTCCTCGTCGCTGAAATGCAGATGCGTGCGCAACCGAGGCATCCCCATCGCGTCTCGCTCGCGGCTCGGCTCGACGTAGCTCTGCCAGTGCGGGAGGTGCTCGCCGTGGTAGAGCAGCGGGTAGGCGTTGGCGGCGCTGGGGACGAAGAAGCCGGGGACCTTGCGGCCGCGCTTGAGGAAGCGGCGATAGCCGAAGGCGGCGGCGAATGCACTCGCCGGACCGATGTCCCGAGCGACGTTGCGCAGGTGGGCACGGACCGTCGTCGGGCGACTCGATTTCGTGTGCGCCTGGCGAATCCCCTCGGCGACGAAATAACGGCCAAGGGGCGAGATCAGCATCAGGTAGACAAAGGAAAGGATGCCGTTGCCGTGCGAGGCGTCCGCGATCTCCGGGTTGACCAGCCAGATCGCCGCGTTGGGCAGGCCAAGCTCGCGTTGCGCTTCGGCGCTGAAGGTAAAGCGACGGCGCACGTAGACCCCGTCGCGATCGCGCTCGTGGTCGTAGATCGTCTGCTGCGGCGGCGTCGAGAATCGCACCCGGCCGACCCGCGCCTCGACGTGGGCCATGTACCAACGGCCGAGGTGCCCTGAGTGGTTGCCGATCCCGTCTGGGTCGTGCCGGGTGGAGGAGAACAGCAGTCGCGTCGACTCGAGGCCCCCGGCGGCAACCACGTACCTGGCGGCTTTGATCTGGCTCCGCCGTCCGTCCTTCGACCTCGCTTCCAGGTGTTCCACCCTGCGGCCGCCCTCGCAGCTGCCGGCCTTGGGAACGATCTCCGTGCAGGTGAGCCCCGTCCGCAGCCGCAGCGACGGCGAGCGTTCGAGCGCCCGGCGATAGACCCGTCCGAAGTTCGTCGGCAGCGACCAGCGCTCGAGCGCGCTGGCCCGCACCTCGCCATCGGTGAAGCCGGGCACGATCGACCGTCCGATCAGCTCGGGAAGCTGACCGGCATCGAAAGCGGCGTCCCCGCAACGACACCACTCACAGGCCCGCTGCAGGTAGGGGGCGATCTCCTCGTAATCCAGCGGCCAGCGAGCATCGCCGACAATCGGCCGGGGCTCGAAGTCGATCGGGTCGAACGGCACGCAACGCCCTCCCCAGATGTTGGAGGCGCCGCCGACTTGGCGACGGGTCGCCAGGGCCGGCTCGACATGATGCGGGTCCTTCCCCGCCGTATCGCCGAGGCGCTGGACCTCGGCATCGAAGTGGGTGCCACCGCTCTCGAGCAAGATGACGCGATGCCCCGCGCGGGCCAGCTCCAGGCCGATCGCGATGCCCGCCGGCCCGGCGCCGATCACGGCGACGTCGGTTTCAAGACGCTCAGCCACGGGCAGGTCTCAATAGGTCGACCCCGAACGTCATGCTTGACCTGACCGCACTGCTCATCTCACTGATCGCGCTGTCCTGGCTCTTCGCGGCCATCGTCGTCGTCGCCGCCTGCCGGATGGCCGCCAAGGCCGATGCCGGCCTTCGGCTGACCGGGAGCTCCCACGCGGCGCATCTCAGATCCCCCGCCGCCCGACGACGTGCGGGACGGTGCGCAGCAGGATCTTGATGTCTCCCCACAGCGACCAGTTCGCCACGTAGAGGTAGTCGATCGCGCTCATCTCGCGCAGCGGCACGCGCGCCGGGCCGAGGATCTGCCAGGGGCCGGTCAGGCCTGGCATCAGCTCCAGCCGGCGCCGGTGCCAGCCCTTGACGTTGCGGTCCTCGTCGAGGACCAGCGGCCGCGGGCCGACCAGGCTCATCTCCCCGGTGATGATGTTGAAGAGCTGCGGAAGCTCGTCGAGCGCCGTCTTGCGAAGGACTCGGCCAACCCGGGTCACGCGCGGGTCATCGGCGATCTTGAACAAGCCGTCCTGGGCCTCGTTGCGGTCACGCAGCGAATCCTTGAGCGCGTCGGCCCCCGGCACCATCGTGCGGAACTTGAGCAGGCCGAAGTGCTCACCGTGCCGTCCCACCCTTCGCTGCCTGAAGAAGACCGGGCCACGGCTGTCGAGCTTGATCGCTACCGCGATGGCGATCATCAGCGGCGCCACAGCGAGCAGGCCGAGCGATGCGCCGATCAGGTCGAAAGCTCGCTTCACCGTCATCGAGGAGCGCGTCAGGGCAAATCGCTTCACCCCCATCACCGTGACTCCGTGGAGGTCGTCGAACTCCACCGAAGAGCCCACCACCTCCAGCATGCGGGGCAGCACGCTGACCTTCACGCCCACCGCCTCGAGCGTGCAGATCAGGTCCAGCATCTGGTCCGCTTCGACGCTGTCGGGCGTGACGATCGCGCGCTGCACGTCAAGCGACTGGGCAAGGTCTCGAATCTCGGAAAGGCGCGGGGCCGAGTAAGCGTCGGCGGACCAGCTGACCGCATCGGCGGGATCGATATGAGCGACCAGGTCCGCCTTGATCCCATGCGGACTGGCGAGCTTGGATTCGATCGTCTTCGCCGTGCAGCGATCGCCGATCAGCAGGCAGCGCTCGGCGGGTGCGCTGCGCAGGGCGATCGCACGGGCGCTGGTGCGGGCGATGATCAAGAAGATGATCAGCATCCCCCAGAGCAGCAGCGCCTCCTTGCGGTCGAGGGTTCCGCCGGTGACGACGAATCCTCCTGCCAACCATGCGCAGAGCGCGCCGAGCGTCGCGACGTGGAAGAGCTTCGGCGCCTCATCCAGCGTCGTCTTGTGAAGAATCGCCTCGTCGCGGTCATATAGGCCGAGCACCTTGGCGCCGAGGATCAGCCCGACCAGGCCCCAAACGCCCACCCAGGTGAGGCGCGGCGATCGCGAGAAGATCTGCGAGAGGACCAGGACAGCGACCATGAATGCGGCCAGGTCGGCGACGAAGAGGAGCCGCCGAAACAGCTGATCGCGCCGCAGGTTGACCCTCGTTCCCCGGCCGTGAGATTCGGCGGCACG
Organism: Solirubrobacterales bacterium; assembly: GCA_021154855.1. Lineage (GTDB taxonomy): Bacteria > Actinomycetota > Thermoleophilia > Solirubrobacterales > 70-9 > VRUE01. Next base: position 21,899 of record JAJKHV010000123.1, on the reverse strand, counting down.
CGGGCGGCTCTGCCCGTTCCCGAGGCGAGGGTCGGCCGCCGCGCCGCCGAGGTCCAAGGAACCCGGAGCAACCAGCGCCGATCTGGCCGGCGCAACCACTGGCGCATCGGTCTCGCCGCTCACCTCGCCGCCCGCCCTCTCATCGTGATCAGAGCCGTTTCACCCACCGCTGGCCACGACCACGTTGCCGTTCGGAATCGCCTCGAGCGGCTCACTCCCCAGAGAGAGGATTCCCGTTCCGAGGCCGCGCTCGGTATCCATGATCAGCTCGGCCGCTTCGGTCCGCGAGCGCACCCCAAGTTTGGCGAAGGCAGAGGAGAGGTGACTCTTGACTGTGCTCTCGGCGACGAACAGCTTCTCGGCGATCTGACTGTTCATATAGCCCATCACGACCAGGCCAAGGATCTGCTTCTCGCGCGGCGTAAGCGAGGCCGGTTCGATCTGCTCAGAATGCGACCGCGGTACACATACCTGCCCGGCCCCAACTGCCTGCAGGGAGGGCTGAAGGGCAGTGGCAAGCTCCTCCTCCAGCACGACGCCGGACGCGCCGCTCGACAATGCGACGCGCAAGTCCCCGGGGCGCAGCTTGCTGCACACGAACACCACCGGGGTCTTGACCATCGCGCTGCGCAGCCAAAGGAGGTCCTCAACCGCAACTTTGAGGTTGCCCCTCCCCACCCAGAGCGCGATCAGAGATGGGGTCTCGCCGGCCAGGGGCAGGTCCTCAACCGCGTCAAAGACCTGGATTCGAAAACCCTCGAGCAGCGGGCCAAGCTCGTCCAAGCTCGTCCTGCCGACCAAGGCGACCCTCGGCCGTTCCACGGCTCGATCGGTTGAACCATCGGGCTCTGCCTGAAGCGCTCTCGACACAGCCGCCTAACGCTCGACCCCGCCCCAGACTTACGGGTGGCCCGAACTTTTCTGTCGACCGGCGAAAAATACCTGCGCCTACAAGAGTACGCACCCAAAATGGGTGTAATGCACACACACATAAATGACCGGCGGCGTACCGCCGCCGGTCATGAAGCGCTGGGAACCGACCGATGTGACTAGTCGGTGCTCAGGGGTTGGACGTACACCCGGCTGCCGGGTTGCTGGGGCCAACTGTGTATCCCCCAACGGTTCCCGGATAACCGGAGTCGCCACCGCTGCCGCCAAGACAGGCAGCGGTCAGCTTCTGCAGATCGCCGTAGTCAACGATCCGGGGGGCCTCATAGGCCCCAAGGCTGTCTCTGTTGTTCATATAGTGGCCGCTCCTTATCTTTTACCCAACTAACCCCTGCCCCACCTCCATAATCGTCGGTGCGGTTGAGCTAGCGGTTACCTGTGACGAGCCTAGAGGAACCCCCATTTTGTTCAAGGGGGGAAAAAGTTGTAGACACAGCGGCGACCGTGGTCTCGACTCGCGAACGGCTTGCGGCGGGCAACCCCTCCCCAAAGTCGATCGGGGACGCAAGCGAGCGCAGCCACAGCTCCGCGGTGAGAAGGCGCCAGACCTGCCACATCCAGCGAAAGGGGCTGTTGCGGCGCAGCTCGTCGGAGTCGAAGAGGGCGCGGCGCATCGCGAGCGGCTCGACGTATGCGCCGAGCTCTAGATCCGGGGCGGTGAGGATCTCGCGCACCGCCGCCCCATCGGCGCCGTCGAGGCAATCGGCGATCAAGCGCTCGAAACGCGCCTTCCCCGGCCGCAACCGGACGGCATCCGGCAGCAGCCCAGCCATGCTCTGGCGCAGAACAGGACGGTTGAAACGTCGATCAAGGGTCGCCCGCGGGGGTTGGCGCAGGGCAAGCTCGACCAGATCCAGGTCGAGGATGGGGTGTCTGGCCCGCAAGCCGGCGAGCGCTGCCCGGCGGCGCTGGTGCTCGAAAACGCCCGCCTCCTCGATCCCCTTCGCAACCCCGTGTGCGGCGTTCGCCCACCAGCGCGGCCCGTCGAGCCGCTTCCAGGCGAAGGGATCATCGGAGGCGACCAGGTCGTCGAGGGTGCGCCGTCTCAACCACGCCGGTGCGGTCCGCTCCACCGCCGTCTTGCGGCGGAGATCGTGGAGCCGGTACGGAATCGCTCCCACCAAGGCCTCGGAGCGAAAGACCCGGGCGACCTCGCGCCGAGGCACGTGCGGCCCGCCCCCCGGCAGCTCAACCGCCAGTCGCAGGGCCTCGAGTGGGCGCCCCGCGCGCAGGCGATCCGCCAGCAGGTAGGTACGCGGGCCGAACAGCTCGTCGCCACCGTCTCCGTCGAGCATCGTGCTGACGCCTTCGGCGGCCGCCATTCGCATCAGCGGCAGGGTCCAGAAGTCTCCCCAGCCGAGCAACGGCATCCCCCAGGCCCCGAGATGCTCCAGAGCGCTGCCCAGCAATCCCCCGGTGCGGACCTCGGCGGTCACACCGGACAAGCCCAGATCCCGCCGCAGCTCCCCGATCAGCTCGGACTCGTCGGCATCGGGATGATCGGGAAAGGTCGCCGAGCAGGCCTGGATCTGTCCCGTGCTGGCGCCGGCGCCCAGAGCGGCAACCGCAGAGGAGTCCAGCCCGCCGCTCATCAGGACCCCGGTTGCGCCGTCGGCGGCGATCCTGCGAGTCACCGCCCGGCCGAGCCCCTCGCGTACTTCTGCTGCGAGCTCGACCGCCGGCACGTCGAGGGGCTCCTCGAAGCGGGGCGCCCAGAAAGTCGCCTCGCTTACCCCGTGGCGATCGAAAAGCAGCATTCCGCCCGGCTGGAGGCGGCGAACCCCGGCCCAGAGCGTCTGCATGCCAGGCCGGCTGCTGACCCCGATCCAATGCGCCACGCTGGCGGGGTCGGGTTGGGGCCGGCGCGGCAGCAGGGCGAGCAGATGGCGCAGCTCACTGGCGAATTTCAACCCTTCGCCGCCATCGCACAGGTAGAACGGCTGCACGCCGAGCTGATCGCGGGCGAGCAGGCCCTCGCCGCGCTGCGGATCCCAGACCAGCACGACGAAATCTCCGCGCAGGCGACAGGGAAGCTCTCTCCCCCAGCGTCGGTAGCCGGCCGCCAGCAGATCCTCCTCCGCGAGCGAACCGGCGAGGCCGAGCTCGGCTCCGAGCTCTTCGACGTTGTCGAGGACACCGTCAAGAAGGCAGAGGGGTCCGGTCGCTGTAAGTGGCGGTCCACTGAAGGCGACGCTCAAGGGACCGCTCTGCACCGTTCTCGCCTCGTGCGGCGCCAGCGCACCGGCCAGCCGCGCCGGCTCGAGGCGACCGCGCGGATCGAAGCTTCCAGCCAGCCAGCGGCTCATCGCTCGGCGATCCGCTTCTCGACCGCATCGGCAAGCTCAACAACGCCGACAGGCGGGCCGCAGACAATTCGCTCGACCCGGCAGCCGGCGAGAAGGGCGCAGGCATCGAGCAATCGCTCGAGCCGACCCGCTCCGGTGAGGACGAGGTTGAAAGTGGCGGAGAGCAGCGCTTGGGCATCGCCGGCAACCTCGAAGCGAGGCTGGGCAGGGCCGTCTGGATGACGTTCGAGGAAAAACAGCGTCCGCAAGGGCAGCGGCGTCGGCACGGTGAGCACGCGCGCGACCTGCTCCCTGTGGTCGGTTGCGAGGACCTCCGGCCTCGCGGTACCCCCGGCCGCGCTGAGGCGCTCCGCCTCGCCATGGTCTATCCCGGCCATGGGGGCGCCGGGATGCGCAACCAGCTGCCCGTCCACTCGCTCGATCGCGAGCACGTCGTCGGCGAGAAAGCCGGCCCCCCGACGGCACAGCTCGAGTGCCAAGGAGGTCTTTCCGGATCCCGAGTGACCGCTGAGTGCAACCGCCCCCCCTTCGGTGGCCACCGCGCTTGCGTGCAGAACCTCGAGGCCCTGGAGGACGGCGGCGAACGGCAGGGCCTGGGCGACCAGAAGCCGCTGCCACGCCTCATCTCGACCACCACCGACAGCGCCAAGCAACTTCTTCCCATCTGCGGAGATGACACTTGTTCCGTACTCGGGCCCCCAGATGCGGAAGCCCGACTCGACGTCAGACTCGATTTGGAAGTTCACCGATCCGCCCGGTTTACGCTGATCGGAGATCAACTCTGCCCCCGCCGGCCAGCCGATCGCCTCCGGGGCCTCCAGCAGGGCCAGCTCGAGGCCACGGCCGGTCGGCCCCGCCTCCGCCGGTTCCAGAAAAGACAACGGCCGGTCGGATTGCACGTCGAGTCCGAAGACGGTCGGCACGGCCCCGCCTACAGCTCGACGAGCCGACCGAACGAGTCACTCGCCGGGACGAGGACGGGGACGCCGTCGTGCTCGACCCAAGCGTGCGCGAGGAAGGCGGGATCGGTGCGAGCGGCGATCACCAGGCGGGCCGAGATGCCGCGTCGGTTCAGCAGTTGCAGCAGGACCAACGAGCGACGCAGGCAGCGGGTGTCCCCTGGCAGCAGCGCCAGAGTCCGTGAGACGGCGCGGCCGAGGCGGAGCGCCTCCTCGAGCGCATCGACGCGACGGGACGGCGCGGCCGCCGCGGACGAGCGCAGCCGTTCGACCACAGCGGTGATCGGGGCGCGACGCAACTCGCGCTGCGCACGCAGATAGGCGAGGACTATCTCGGTGGCGAGCCGCGTCCGCCCTGCCAGGCTCAACCGGCGCGCGGCGGAAGAAGTGGGGGCTGAGGTCGCCAGCTCAACCGCCGCCATCACCTGCCTCGATCTCGATCAGATCTCGCTCGAGCAGGGAGCTGCAGAGGCTGCACATGTCCCGCTCCGTCGTCGCCTGCGGCTGCTCGTATTCGCCGGCTGCAACCGTCGCCGCCTCGGAGACGGATCCGGCCCGCTCGAGCGTTTCGAGCATACGCCCCGCGGTCGGGTTGAGGCCGTGGTACTTGCCGGTCTGCAGGTTGAGCACGACCGTCTCCGCCGGGAAGGTTCGGTAGACGACGTGCTGGGGCACCTTGACCTTGGCTTTCAGCAAGTTGATCTGGCTTGGGATTGCGCTTGAGCTCATCGGACCTTCCTGACGCTTTCTCAGTACTCGATGATCGTTCCCCGCCGCTGGCCTACACGGATGGCGTGGTGGAGGGCGAATAGGGATGCCGGCAGCAATACGGCGGCGAAGCCGATCAACTTCGCGATCGCCGTGACCGTCGACGTATGCAGTGGACTGTCGACGAGAAGGTGGCGGAGCAATTCGGTCGCCGGCGTAAAGGGCTGCAGTTCGGACGCCGTCTGCGCCCATTCCGGCAGCAACGAGATCGGGAAGTAGAGGCCACCGACGATCGAGATCAGCGCGATCACCCAGCTCGTCCCCACGCTGCCCTGCTTGGTTGCGACGGTGAGGGCCGCGAACAGCAAGCCGAAGGGCAGGAACGAGAACAGCGCCAGGGCCATCGCCGGCACGCTGAGGGGCACCGTCGACCAGTGCAGTTGCAGACCGAACACGGCGCAGCCGAGGCCGAGCGTGATCGCGGCGAGGAGGAACGCGTAGAGCAGCGGGAAGAGCGTCATCGCGAGGACGCTGCGGATCGCGCCGAACGGGGAGAGCAGCAGCCGTTCGAAGGTCCCCGCCACCAGCTCCTGCCTGACCATTTCCGAGATCGAGAAGCAGGAATAGAGGACGCTGACCAGGGCAATGCCGACGACGACGAAGCCGAAATAGCTGGCCGGCGAGGGAAAGCCGCTGACGTGGACGAGGCGCGACACGTAGTAGAACAGCGTGAGGCTGAAGACCGAGGTCAGCACCTGGCTGACGATCCTCGTTCGGTAGGAAAGGAAGACGTGCAGGTCACGCCGCATCACGGCGCCAAAGGCAAGGCCGCTGCGTCTCAGATCGATCATGCCTCCACCAGCCTTCCGTCGGAAAGGACCCAGCGGGCGTCGAAATGCCGATCGAGGCTTTCGCCGCTGGGCGAGCACCACAGCAACGTCCCCTGCCGGGCCATCAGCTCGGCAATCGCCCGCTCGAGGATCTCCGCCCCCTCGGCATCGAGGCTGGTGAGCGGCTCGTCGAGCAGCACCACCTCAGGCCTGGCAAGGAAAGTCATCGCGATCCGCACCCGCTGGCGCTGACCCATCGAGATCCGGTCGACCCGCCGATCGGCGAGCTCCTCCAGGTCAAAGGCGCCGATCGTCTCCTCGACCCTGGTCTTGACCTGTGCCGGCTCGAGCATTGCGATGTGAGCCCAGAAGCGAAGTTGGCGACGCACGGTCAGGCGCGCGTAGAGCCCCCGATCGCCAGCCGGCAGGAACGAGAGCAGCTGCTGGTAGCGAGCACGATTCTCGGCCGCGGTGAATCCCCAGACCTGAGCCCGGCCGCGGTCTGGATCGATCAGTCCCGCGGCTATCCGCAGCAGCGTGGTCTTGCCGGCCCCGTTGCGACCGCCCACCCAGGTGGTCGTCCCCAGGTCCAAGGTCAGGTCAAGCCCCTCTAGCACCGGTGCCTGGCTCTTGTGCCAGCGCTTGTGCACTCCCCTCAGCGTCAGTGGAATGGCGTCGTCGGCCGGTACGGGGCTCGAGACCCCTCGGCCGACCGGCGCGAGCGCCGGGGGCTCTGCGACTGAGGCGGTTTCCTGCAGGGAGTGCAGCGTCATCCGATTCGCTCCGCGGCGAGGGTGGAGCGCAGGCCCAAGACGCCTTCGAGGGCATCCGCCAAGGCCGCTGGCCGATCCGAAGGGCCGCCGCTGAGCTGGATCAGGCGTGCCGATTCGACCAGGTCGGAGTAAAGGGCGAAGCGACTTGCATCGCGCCCCTCGTCATCCGGCAAGCCGAGCATGTAGGGGGCAAGCGCGAGGACCGTGCCGCTTAGCGCCTTTGCTTCGAGGACGAGGTCAGGCCCGCGTTCGAGGATGACGACCGCCGCCACCTCTCGGCTGCCGCTGCAGGCCCGGTGAGCCGCGAGCCAAGACTCGTCGCCGAGCTCGGCAAGCGTCTCGCCGAGATCGTCGCAATCGCCGTCGCCGGTCGCGATGTTCATGTGAGGGGTCCCGGCCTGCGCTTCGACCCCGCGCTCTCCCCGCGAGAGAATCAAGGTGTCGTCGGCGAACAGTGGCCAACCCCTGCGGGTCAGCTCCCGGGCGAGCGTGGACTTCCCGGTTCCGCTCGGAGCGGCGACCGCGACGACTCCAAGCGGGGTCTCCACCGCGCAGCCATGCAGTGCCTCGTTTCCGTGGGCGATGCTGACGTTGGGCAGAACGCGGCTCAGCAGAACCCGCTGCCAGTCGAGCTGGGCAGCGTTCCGGGGCGCACAGCCAAGCCGGTCGCCGGTGGGACTGAGGTGAAAGCGAGCTCGATCGCCGTAGGCGAAGCTGAGGTCGCCGTCGATGCCCCGCTCGATCGTCAGCATCTGGCCGTCACCGAGCCGCCCACGCCACGGCGAGGGCCCGATTGGGCCGCTCCAGGCAGCCTCCAGATCGGCGGGCGCTTCGAGAGCCAAGACCAGCGAAGCAGGTCGCTCGAGCTCGGCCGGCGCCATGCCGGGGAGCGGAAACGAGGAATGCAGTGAAAGCCCGTAGGCGACGTAGCCCTCGCTCATCGCCCATCTCTAGTGCGAGTGCCCACGGTGAGACGGAATCCCGCGACCAGGTCGTTTCGGCGCGCAGCGGAGATAGGTGCGGCCCCCGGAGAGATGCTCGCCGAGGACCGTCGTCAGACGGACCTTGACCGTGAATGGCCCAGCCGGCAGCCGGTCGAGATTGAGGATCGCGGTAACGGTTTTGCCGTGCCGTTTCAGTTTCGCCCGACGGTGGATTTTCCCGCTGCTCAGCCCGACGACGATCTTTTTGAGGGGATCGTTGTTCGGAGCATGCACGCGAATCCGCAACCTCGAGCGGCTGATGCATTTCCGATTTGAAGGCAGGACCACGTAGCGGCTGAACTGCGCGGAGGAGACCGCGGGCAGGGAGGCGACCAGGGCCGAGTCCACACAGCCGAAGGTGGCGCCCGCCATCCCGCCGTCCGGAGCAATCGTTGGTTGCGACGCACTCCCCGGTTCGCTGAAGCAGGCGCGTAGGAAGCGCTCGCCGTTGCGGGCCTGCATGACTCGCCAAGCGGTCGGGCCAAGCGCGGGATTGGCAATGCAGTCCCCCGTCGCAAAGAACCACTGATGCAGCCCCCAATAGGACCCGTCCGACTGGCGGCGCATTTCCGTCCACATCCGCTCCGCCGTGGGGTGGGTGCATTGAGTGAACTTCGTCGGCGCAACGACGATGCCGACGAGGGCATCCCCTTCGGACTGAATCGCCACCTTGCCGCCGTTGAATGACCAGACGCCTTCGATCGAGGAATCGGCCCGCGCGGAAGCGGCTCCAAAGACAAGCAGCGCGGCGATCGTGGTTGCGATCCCCAAGAACCCGCAGACGGTCGCCAACCGGTCCATCCGAAGCAGGCCGAAGGGCCTTTCTCTGCAGCGCACGAGGGGCATCGCCGCGGTAACGCAACGTAACTGGGTTTTCTTACGGCAGCCTCCCGCTGCCCAGCTCCGACGGCAGGAACCCGCGCCTCCAGATCGGCAAAACACGCACCGGACAAGTATCTCGTCCTTTTTTGGTCCCAAAATTGCGGTCTTTGGAGACTGATGAAATCCCTGGACCTGAGCGACGAGAAGGCACTCAGTGAAATCTTTTCGATTGACAAACCCCCACATTTGCGTTGTTGTAACGACCAGGCGCCCGGGGGTTGGGCGCCCAGATTCGCCCTTGGGGGGCCTCGGGCGGATTTCCAGTCTGAAGTCGACGGGGGAATGGGGATGGATGGAATACGCGAGTCGGTGAGCACTCGATCCGAGTTCGGATCAACCGTGGCCGATCCACTGGCTGCTGCGATCGGAAATGGCGATAGCCAATCGGTCAAGCTGGCGATCGCGCGCGCTCAGGCCGGCAACATGCAGGCCCTGAACTTCCTATATCTCCGCCACGCCGACGAAGTCCTCCGTTTCGTCAAGAGCCTCGTCCGAGACCATCACGAGGCGGAGGACATCACCCAGAATGTCTTCATCAAGCTGATGCGGGTGATTGGAAAGTACGAGCCGCGTGAGGTGCCTTTCTCAGCTTGGATTCGAAAAGTCGCTCGCAACATGGCCTTGGATCATCTGCGCGCCCGACGGCTGACGCTCTTCGAAGACATTCAGGTGGCTGATGCCGGTTGCAGGCTGGCCAGCCGGGAGCGCAGCCGCGACCTCTGCGAGGCGCTCGACCGACTCACGGAGGAGCAGCGGGAAGTCCTGATCCTCAGGCACATAGTCGGGCTTTCGCCGGCCGAGATAGCCAAGCTGCTGGGCAAGAAGGAAAACGCAATTCACGCGCTTCATCACCGCGGCCGGCTGAGTCTTCAGTCGGCCCTCGTGGAGCTTGGCGCGGCGCCGGTGGTGGCGAGCTCCGGAGCCTCCTAGAGCTCCTCTTCTTCCAGGTTGTCGAGGATCTTCTCGGTGAGGCGACCGCTGTCTCGGTCGGCGAGGTAATAGAGGGCGCCGTGCTGCAGGAGCCGATCCGTTGAGACTCGCTGCCGTTCTGCCTCCAGCGAAAAGGCCGCCCAGGCCGCCCGGTCGACATCGAGCTCTATCGACGTCGCCTCCCCCGCCTCCTGCTCCTGGTCAAGGCCAGAGCAGGGCCAGCCAGGACGGCCTGAATCGCGCTCAGCGAGGTAATAGCGAATGGCTCGCATCAGCAGGACGCCTTGGCTCGTCCGACCGCCGGCCGACGCGTCCTCGAGCAGGCCAAGAGTGAAATCGTCAATTACCACAGCAACAGTGCGCTCCATTGGTCGGCACTATTATTTCGTTTTGCGGGCCGACAAGTTCCCGACGAATCTACCGACATACCGACCCGGCGTGGACCTCACTCGACTGATCTCCTACCCCGGTCGGAAGAGCCATGAGCTGCAGAGGCTCCCCTTGGCGGCGGGGCACAAATGGCCTCAACGCCCATTCTTCCCGTAGACGAGCCCCGCGCAATAAGAGTTTCCCCACGCCTCAGCGCAGAAGAACTCGGCAACGTTTGAGCAGCTCCTCGAGTGTCTTGGGCCGCAAGCTACCGAGGCGTCGGCTGATCCGCTCGTGGGAAATGGCGTGCAGCTGCTCGGGCATCGCAAAACCATCTTCCCCGAGGCCGCCCTCTGAGGCGGAGATGGCCAAATGCAGGTTGCCCTGGCCGCCGGCGCCGCCAAGAGCTCCCCCAGCAGGTCGGGCAGCGGAGCCGCGACCGACTCGTAGACCCTCACCCAGCCTCGTGGACCTCCGGCGGGGCACCCCCCGGCAGCTTGAAACGGCGCTCAGCCGTTGACGGCTTTCTTCAGTTCAGCTCCGGCGCTGAACTTTGCCGCCGTTTTCGCCGCGATCTGCATCGACTCGCCAGTCTGAGGATTGCGGCCCACTCGAGCCGGCTTGTCGACGGTCGAGAATTTGCCAAAGCCGGTGAATTTGACGTCGTTGCCGGCTGCGAGCTGGGCGGTGATCTCCTCGACCGTCGCCTCCACCGCGAGCTTTGCCTGGCCGGCCTGAAGACCGGTTCGCTCGGCCACCAGCTTTGCCAACTCGTCCTTCGTCGTAATCGCCATCTTCATCTCCTCCTGTATTGGGCGTGAGGTCAACCCGGGCCTACTGTCCACCGGCTTTCTACAGGTCCCGGCGGGCGGCCTTCCTGCGCGCAGCCAAACCGGCAGGTCCGAAGCAAGCAAGTGGGAACGGCCGGGGGCCACTGTCGCAGTTTCAAAGAGGGTCCGATTCGGTGCTCGGTACATGGGTAATACCGGACAAAGACACCTATCCAAAAGGAGAGGACCCCATGGCACGCAAAGAAGAACAGGAAGACGTCGAGCAGCAAGAAGACGACGAGGGTCAGGACGTCGAAGAAGAGCAGGGTGGCATCTCGATCAACATCACCGAGGACACGATCACAATCGACCTGCCCCGTGATGGGAATGAGGGAGAAACCCTGAGCCAGCTCGGCAAAATGGTCGAAGGCTTGGGCCAGTAGAGCCCTCGCCCCGTAGTTCCTCGCCGCTGTTCATCCGGGGCCTCCTTGAAGGCCGGGGGTCTGGGGGGTCCCGAGCACCCAGACCAAGGGGGGCACGGGTGAAGCGCGGCGAGCCGCTAACAACTCGACGGCAACAGGGACTCGACGGGACAGGATCCTCTCCGTTTGAATCGGAGCGAAGCCAGCCAGCCCCTTCCTCACGCGAGGGGGACTGAACCGAATGTTCGAGCGACGGACTCCAGACCCCGGAAGGGGCCTTCCTCGGATCAACGCTTGAACAAGTCGCGCAGGTGACCTTTCTTCTTGCGAGCCTCGCCCTTCGTTTGGCGGGCCCGTCCCTTGGTCTTTGCCTCGGGGCTGCCCTTCAGTGCCCCAGCAGCCTCACGGGCTCGGCCGCGAGCCTTGTCCAGGGTGCCGCCGCTCTTGTCTCTCGTCTTGCTTTTCATCCTTGACCCTCCTTCAGCTACTGCTTTTCCGGTTTTGCTCAGGCCCCTCGGCGTCCTCCGAGGAACCCGGCCCCCCAAGTCGCGCGGCAGCCCGCCAGCGAACGCGAACATCCCGGTAGGTGACCCCCGGCTCGACCTCGTCTGGAAGGTTCTGGCGCTCGCTACCCGAGGCCGTTTCCAACTCCCCGTGGCCCTCGGGCTCGCGCAACTCCCCGTGAAGCTCGACCCGCGTCTTCGGCTTCTCTCGAAAGCGCAGTCGCTTGGCCTTGACGCTCGCGCCGATCTCGACATCGGCGTCCTTGACACGATCGGGATTGCCCTTTCTCGCCATAGCTAGGCCTCCTGGGCCTGCCTGACGTCGCGGATCGTGACGCGGCCTTCCGGTCCGGTGCCCTCTATGTCTTCGAGGTTCACTTCCAGCTCCTCGGCGGTCCTCATCGCAGCCTCGGTCGCGTTCAGCTCCTCGGCTTTGCGCTCCTTGCGTCGCTCGCCGACCTCTTTCGCCTTCCGGGCCGCAGCGAGGCCGAGCTCCTTCGCCTCATCGGAAGCGGCCGACTTGAGCTCGTGCGCGACCATTTTCGCGGCGAGCTTGGCAATGCCGGTCGCACTCGTATCGACTCCGCCACCGCCCCCGTTTCCGCCGAGTAGGCTCGCTGCCGCTTGGTCGACCTCTCCGAGGGCGCCGCCCGCGCCCTCGGCGGCACCACCCACCGCCTCGCCGACGCCCTGGCCGGCCTGACCTGCTGCCTGGCCCGCTTGACCGGCCACCTGACCGAGCCCCTCGACTGTCTGGCCGACATTTCCAACCGCCTGTCCGGCCCCTTCGCCGACATCGCCAACGGCCTGGCCGGCACCCTGACCGATGTCGCCGACGGCCTGGCCAGCCCCTTCTCCGAGCTGACCGACTGCCTGGCCGGCGCCCTGACCGACATCTCCGACGGCCTGACCGGCTCCTTCGCCGATCTGACCGACAGCCTGATTGGCTCCTTCACCGATCTCGCCGACGGCCTGGCCGGCTCCCGACCCCACGTCCTGGACGGCTCCGCCCGCACCTTCCCCGACGTCCTCAACCGCCTCGCCGGTTTTGCCAAGAGCCTGTCCGGAGCCCCGGCCGACGTCTTCAATCGTCCGCCCGAGGCTTTTCACGAGCTCAGGATTGCGGTCGATGGTTGTGAGGACGCGGTCGACGATCGCCGCGACATGGTCGAGCCGGACTTTCAGCAGCGCCTGCGCCTCGACCCCCTTGATGTCGATTCTCAGCTTGCCGAGGTGTACGTCGACCCCGGCGTTGAGTTTGACCAGGTCCAGGACCTTCGCTTTCAGCGCAACCCGGGCGTCGAGGTTGTCGAGCTCGAGATGGATCGAGTCGACCTTGACCACGGGAACGTCGAGAAGGACGTCGGGATCGCCGCGTGGGTCCTCCATGTCAGAGAGCGCATACGCCTCGTACTCGCGCTCGGCGGCGGTTCCCGCCTCGGCGACGTTCTGTGCGAAGCGGTACTTGTCTGACTTTTCCGAGGCACGCTGGCCTTTGCGCTGGCCGCGCTGAGGAGCCTTGACGTCTTTGCTCGTCCTCCCCGTGGTTTTCGAGTTTCGCGAAGATTTGGTCTGCTGGGAAGCCATCATTTGCCGCCTTTCTGGCCCTGTGCCTGACCGCCGCCGCCGGCTTGCCCCTGGGCGAGGCCCTCGCCTGCCTGACGGGCGCCCTGGCCAACCCCGGCGACCCCCTGGGCGGCGCCCTGGCCGGCTCCCGCAACGCCCTGGGCTCCCCCCTGTCCGAGCGCAGCGACGCCCTGCTGGGCTCCCTGGCCCACGCCCTGAAGGGCTTGATTCGCGCCTTCGCCGACCTGTCCGACGGCCTGGCCGGCCCCTTCGCCAATCTGACCGACCGCTTGCCCGGCGCCTTGGCCGACGTCCTGCACGGCACCCTCGGCGCCTTCGCCCACGTCCTCCACCGCCTCGCCGGTCTCACCGACGAGGTGCCCAGCCCCTTCGCCCAGCTCTTCGGCAGCGTGGCCGACCCCTTCGAGCAGCTCCGGGTTGCGATCGAGCGAGATCAGCACGCGCTCGAGGATCAAGCTGACGTTGTCGAGCCTGGCCTTCAGAAGTGCCTGTGCCTCGACCCCCTCGATCTTCAGCTCCACTTTGCCGAGGCTGACGTCGGCGCCGACGCTGATCTCGACGAGATCTCGCACCTCTGCGATGACTGCCACCTGCGCCCGCAGGTCGTCGACCTCGATGTCGATCTCATCGACCTTGACGACAGGGACGTCGAGCAGGACGTCCGGACCGTCGGGAAGCTCGTGTGGATCGACGATCGAGTAGTCGGCGAACTCGCGCTTTGAACGGGTACGCCGCGAAGACGACTTTCCGTTGCCATGAGAGGATCGGGAGCGCGTTTTGCGTTTAGAAGAGCTGCTTGACCTCGACCGATCTTTTTTCTCCGCCATTGGGCGTCTTCTCCTCAGCTCGTGGCGTGGCTGCCCGCACTCAGCTCTCTCTTCAAGGCCGAGCAAAGGCGATCCTGGGCAGGCGCACCTTGGTTCAGAATCTCTATTCGGTGCGGTACCCGCGCCAAATGGGGGTAAACCGGTGATCCGAGTTTTGCCGTTGGAGCCAACTCATCCCCGCAGCTTGTCCTCGAGGGCCCCGGCCACCTGCTCCAGGTCGATGCGCCGGGCGCGGGCGTAGGCGGCACGCGCCGCGACCGCGAGCCCAACGCCCGCGGCGACTGCGCCGACGCCGCCGAGGTGGTGGCTTCGGCTCTCGGTCTGCCGCGCCGGCTGCTCGCCGTTCTCCTGCAGGAAGGATTCGAGAGCCGCCGTAGCGATCCGGTTGAGGTCGTGCGCCATTTCCCTCGCCCCTCTAAGACCCTGAGCTCTGGTGGCGCAGGACCCGGTAGGTAAGGGCGCCGGCGGCCGTGCCGACCGCGACCGCCGCGCCGATCGCACGAGGTGGTGCGGGGCGCTTGCCGCCAACGCGATCGGCAACGACACGGGTCAGGAAGCCGCTCATCTCATTCCCCTCGCCTCATGAGCGGGAGGTGCTGCGTTTGCGGGTCGAACCCGAGCGCGAGCGTTTTTTGGCGGAGGACGCTTTGCTTCGACTGCTGGCCATTCGGCGGCGCTGGCTCCCCGAGGAGCTGGAGCCGGACCGGCGAGAGGACGAAGCCTGTTTTTTCTCCTCTTGCGGCTGCGGCGAGTGCGAATGCTCCTTCTCGTGGATGTCGTCGAACTCCGCGTATTCCCGATCTTTGTCGTATTTCTCGTCATGGCCCTCGACGAGCTCGCCGTCGTGGATCACCCCACGCCAGGCACCGGTCTCGGTCTCCTGCATCTCGATGTAGGCCTTGAAGCGGGACAGATCGGCGCGCACGGCGCGCTTCACGTGACGCATCCCGCGAGCCGCTTTCTCGATCAACGAGCCTGGCTCGACGTCGAGCGAGACTTGGACGCGGGTGAGGCGAGGGGCGAGCTCGTGGAAGCTGACGACGCCGGTGTGGGTGACGCCCTCCTTGACGCTCCACTGGATTCGCTCGTCCGGTCGCTGCTCGACGATCTGGCCGACGAACTCCTTCGACATGCCCCAGACCTTCGTCTTGAAGGAGACGGTGCAGTCGTCCTCCTGCGTGGCCTGGTCGAGCCGATGCATGAACTGAGGCCATTCCTCGAACTGGGTCCACTGGTTGTAGGCGACCGAGATCGGCACCGCGATGTCCACGGCCTGCTGGACCGGCATCCGCCGGCCCTTGCCGACGCCCGGTGTGCCCTTGCCTTTGCTGTCACCGCCGCCGCCGGGAAGCATCTTCTTGCCAATCTCCTTGGCGAGCCCGGAGGCGCCGCCGGCCTTCTCAGCCGTCTCGCCGGCAGCGTCCTTGACGCCCTTGCCGACGGTGTCCTTGGCGCCTTCGGTCAACTTCTCGACAAGGCCCGAGCCGTTCTCGCCGGTCGACCCGCCGACGCGTTTCATCACGAGCTTTTTGGCAGCCTTGCCGGCGAGAGGGACCGCGCTTGCCAGGACGGCGCCAGCGGCGAGCCCGCGCGCGCCGGAGAGGCCGTTGTCGCCTCCGCTGCTGAAGGGCACCTTGCTATGTCCGTTGCCGGAAACGCTGTGGCTGGCCTCCCGGGCAATCGTTCCGAGCGCGGCTCCAATCACGTCCCGGGCATCTTTGACGTCCTTAGCCATTTGTTTCCTTTCTTCGCTCCTCCTGGACGGGCGGGGAACGATTCGAGTTCCTCAGCTACTACCCGTTCAGGGAATCGATCCAATCATTGCCATAGATCTCCTCCTGGCCACACTCACCATCCTTCAGCCAGTGCAGCTGCTGCCTAGGGGAGCTACCCCGTATTGGACGAGATATGCGATGGAAACAAAGATCTCGCGCCGACGACATCGTTAGCGTCACTCGGGCAGGACTTCGAACCGCCCCCCAGGACAGAAGTCGCGTCCGCCAAGATCGTCGTTAGGCAGTTGCCGAAGCGAGCAGCACCACGTTCGAGAAGCTCAGCGGCTTCGAGCCACCCGCAGCATCCGCTGCAGCCTGCGTGATCGCTTCCCAGGCCTCCTCCTGAGCCTCGCCTGCGTGCTGCTCGATCATCGCCCGGATCGGGGCGGCGATCGCCCGGACGTAGGCGGTGAAGTGCTCCGGGGACTCGAACTCGAAGGTGACCTCGTCCTCCTCCACGGCGACCTTCGAGAACCCACCTCCTTCGAGCAATCCGCCGATGGCAGCGGGGGTGGGCCGCGAGAGGGGCCCTGGGGTTCCGGCCGGGGGCCGGGGCACGTCCAGTCGCTCCATCGTCGTCCTGATCGGAATAGAGAGGAAGGGGACCTGACCGGGCTCCCCCCACGAGCTGATCGCCATCCGAGCGCCCGGTCTGAGGAAGCCTCGGATGCGCCCCGCGGCGGCTTCCGCGTCAGGCTCGAAGATGATTCCCCAGCGCGATACGGCGGCGTCGAAACTGGCGGGCGGAAAGTCGAGGCTCGAGGCATCTGCCTCCCTGAACTCGACGTTGCCCAAGCCGGCAGCCGCCGCGCGTTCACGCCCGAACGCGAGCATCTCGGCGGAGATGTCCGTGGCCACGACGCTGCCCTCCGGGCCGGCCTTGCGCGCGGCGGTGAGCGCCGGCTCGCCATAGCCGGCCGCGACGTCCAAGACCCGGCTTCCCGACTGCACGTCAGCGAGCTCCACCAGCCGCTCGCTGATGTGCCTGTCTGCACTGTCATTGAACTCGCTCCAGGCCTTCCATCCCACCGCAGCAGAGTCCCAGTTCTTGTGCTGCGCCTCCCGGAAGTCGACCGAGTCGATCGCCTCAGCTTCCATGCTCGCTCCTCCTTGCCACCCATTGCAGTGCACGGCCACGCTGACCAACTCCGCCATTGCTTGTAGAGGTCGAAGTTGTGGTGCTCGCGATAGCCATCGGTCAGCCGTTCACGCTGGCGTTCCACACTCGCGATCGCAGAAGTCAGGGATCGCGTCGACGAAGTCCTTCTGCTCGTCGCTTAGGGCGAGAGCCTATCGACGCAGTGTGGCGAACTGCTCTCGGTCGCCGGCCTGCTCGGGCGTTCGCCAGACCCGGCTGCTGGCGCAGTCATCCTCAGATGACGTGCTAACACACAAGCGGCCGCCCTTGAACCGGGGCGGCCGCTCGAGCTGCTTCCGGCGCAGATGCGCGCTAATGATTCATTGTCAGGTATGTGACACGAACAGCTGGATCGGCGAGGTCACTTGATAAGAAGGGTGGACGACGGGACTCGAACCCGCGGCCACCTGGACCACAACCAGGAGCTCTACCAACTGAGCTACGTCCACCGCGTGGCATCAATCTAGCGGCCGGGGCGACTGTTGAGGGATCAGGCTGCGGGCCGAGGCGCTTCCGCCAGGGTGGCGAAGGTTTGGAGGCTCGCGTTGTGCGCTCGATCCGGCTTGGCCGAGCGCGCCCACCGCTCATCCTGTCGTGGTCGGGCAGCGCCTAGCCGGCCAGTGGTTTGACCGTCTGCACGTGAGCCTGCCTGCGGCATCGAGGATCCGGTGCAGCGCCTCCCATGGCACGTGCTGGATCGCCAGCCGGAGTTGGACGGTCGTCCATCTTCATGGCGGTCGAGGCCAGCGGCGCTACGGTTCGGGAATGCGCAGGCCAGGCCTCGCCACTTCCGGCCCGGGGCCCGGCCGGCGACCACGCCGATGCCAGCGCAACCGACATTGACCACACCAGGCCTGGGTCAATGTCGGATGCGCTGGCTCGCCGGCGCGATCGCGGCGATCGCTCTCGCCGTCGTGGCAGCCGGCGGCATCGCCTCGGCAGGCGCAGTCGGCCCCTATCCCGAGCTCGGCGGCTGCCCGGTCTTTCCGGACCCGCCCGCCGGTCTCCCGGCTCACGCTCCATCCCTGCCCAATGAGGCCGCTTGGAACCAGGACATCTCCAAAGCTCCCGTCGCCGCGAACTCCGCCGCGACGATCGCCTACATCGACTCCCACGGCGGCAACCTCCTTCATCCCGACTTCGGCTCGCCGCGCGCCTACGGCTTCCCCTACGCCGTCGTCGGTCTCGGCCAACCCAAGCTGCCGATCCACTACACCGCCTACGGCGACGAGAGCGACCGCGGTCCCTTCCCCGTCCCCGCCAACGCTCCCGTGGAGGGTGGCAAGAGCAGCGACGGCGACCGCCACGTGCTCACCGTCGACCGCGCCCACTGCACCCTCTATGAGCTCTACCGGGCCTTCCCGATCCACAACGGCGGGGCCCACTGGAACGCCGACTCGGGGAGCCGCTGGGACCTGCGCTCGACCGCCCTTCGCCCCGACTCATGGACTTCGGCGGACGCCGCCGGCCTGCCGATCTTCCCCGGGCTCGTGCGCTACGACGAGGTCGCCGCCGGGCACCTGGAACATGCGATCCGGGTCACCTTCGACAGCACCCGCGACGCCTGGGTCCACCCCGCCTCGCACTGCGCCGGCGACACTTCCGATCCCGACGCGCCGGCGATGGGAACGCGGCTGCGCCTGAAGTCGGACTACCGGCTCGGCGGCCTCAGCGATGGCGCCCGGGTAATCGCCGAAGCGCTCGAGCGCTACGGGATGATCGTCGCCGACAACGGCTCCAACTGGTACTTCAGCGGCAGCAGCGACCGTCGCTGGAACGATGAAAACCTTGACCAGCTGAAGCGAATCCCCGGCAGCGCCTTCCAGGTAGTGCGCAGCGCCGCGCGCGCCCACATCTGCTGACCAGCAAAGCGGCGACGGCTCAGCGCTTCCGCGCTTCCTCCTCGAGCGCCCGCTGCAGGCTCTCGTCGAACGACTCTGGGGTGACACGGAACGGCTCGGCGCCGGAGGGATCGGTGACGATCGTCGGCGTGGTCAGACCCTCGACCAGGGGCCGCGCCACCTTGGTATCCACCGGCGTGACCAGGCCGAGCCAGAGCGCCGAAAGCCAGGGAGTAATGAAGGGGACCGGGACGCGGATCGGCTTGCGCTTGCCCATCGCCACCGCCATCCGGTCGAGCATGGCGTCGTAGGAGAGCACCTGCGGACCGCCGATCTGGACCTCGCGGCCGATCGACTCCCCAACCTCCGGAGCCAGCCGCAGATACTCGATCGTTGCGTCGACGCCGATCGGCTGGGTCAGGGTCCGCAGCCAGCTCGGTGTGACCATCACCGGCAGACGGCCGACCAGGTAACGCAGGGTGCGGAACGACTCGCTGCCGACGCCGACCACCATCGCCGCCCGAAAGTAGGTGAGCGGCGGGCCCTCCGATTCCAGCACCTTCGCCACCTCGTGGCGGCTGCGCAGATGCTCGGAGACGCTGTCGTCGCCAAGCCCGCCGAGGTAGATCACCCGCTCGACGCCCTCGCGCTTGGCCATCTGGGCGAAGTTGCGCGCTCCCTCGCGCTCGCGCTCGGCGAATCCACCCCCGCTCGCCATCGCGTGGACGAGGAAGTAGGCAACGTCGACGCCCTCACCGGCGCCCCTCAGCGTCGCCGCGTCGGTGACGTCGCCGACGTGGAGGCCGGCGCCGGTCGCCTCCAGATCGCCCGCCCTGGCTGGATCGCGGACCAGGCAACGGACAGAAGCTCCACTCTCACGCAGCGCTGCCGTCAGTCGGGCCCCGACGAACCCAGTCGCTCCGGCGATCAACGCGTTGGTGGCGATGGGACAGCTAGTCCCCGGCTCGACCGGCCTCGACACCTTTGTCCCTTGCGCCGAGCCGCACCTCGTGGAAGCTGGCCTCGAGCCGCGATCGCAGCTCGGCCGCCGCTGCGTCGACTCCGTCCTCATCGCCTCCTCCGACGAGCACCACCTCGGTTGCGGGAAAGCTCTGCAGCTGGTCTTCGGTGGCCTGGACGATGTCCTCGTCGCCGACCCGGGCCTCGGCGGCGACGCCTGCCTTGGCCAGCGCAGCAACCGTTACGACCAGGCGCTCCTGGGCGGTGTGGCGCGCCGACTCGACGTCAGAGGCCCAGCGGTCGAGGAAACCGATCCGGGCGGGAATCAGGACGAGCACGTCGGGCGCTTCCTGGGCCCCATTGAATTCGGCCGCAGCGACAACCCGGCTGACGTCGCCGGGGTCTTCAACCGCCGTCGCCGCGACGATCAGGACGTGCCGCCGCGCGTCTCGGGCCTGCGCCGAGACGATCGGGCCGCGGGGCTTTTGGCTGACCGCGACGACGACCAGCGCCAGCACAGCAAGCGCACCCAAGCCGAGGCCGACCCCGCCACCGCCGACGAAGAAGCCGGCAACGATCGGGACCGCAATCGCCGCGACAATCAGGGGAAGCTTCCAGGGAGCCATCGCACAAGGCTGACAGGCCTTACCCGGACCGGGCGCCAGCTGAGAGGTACCGGCGCCCGGTCCGGGCTATGCCCGCCTTGTACCCAACCTTGGAAGCAGCAGCATCGCCAGACCGATGAGGATGACGATGATTCCTAGGATGTAGTTGACGAGGATCGCTAGGACGATCCCGACGATTATCAGCAATATCGATAGCTCCATGGCACCCGCTGTACCCGACGGTTGAAACCGTCAAACCGTGTGACACTCAGGCTCGAATGACACGGGTTCTTCTACTTCGCCATGGCGAGTCGCTCTCCAACGCTGATCCCAAGGCAATCGCCTTGCCTACGGAGTCCGGAGATCGGCTCAGCGAAGTCGGGCGAGAACAGGCGCGCGCCGCGGCCGATGCCCTGAAGGGAGCCGGCGTCACCCGCCTGCTGAGCAGCCCGATGCGCCGCGCCGCCGAAACCGCAGAGCCGCTCAGCGAAGTGCTGCAGCTGCCAGTCACAGTCCTGCCCTACGTACACGAGCTGCGAGAGACAACCGGCTACGGTGAGCTGAGCCCCGAGGAGCAGAAGCTGCGCCGCTGGTCGGCGAGGATGTCGGCATATCCAGACGACCCCGACCGCGCAGACGAGGGAGCGGAATCCTTCAACGACGTGCGCAGGCGAGTGAGGCGCCTAAAGCGTGAGCTGGAGTCTCAGCCCGCAGAGGAAAAGGCCCTAGTCGTCACCCATGGCATCTTCTCCAGGTTCTTCTTCTTCGACTCGCTGCTCGGTGAAGAATTCGAGCCGAGAATGGCGCCGGGACTGTGGAACCTCCGTACCCGCAACTGCGGTCTCAGCGTCTTCGAGCACGGCGAGCGCTGGCACCCCGCCGACGCCGCGACGTCCGGCTGGACCTGCATCACGTGGATGGCACAACCGTGGGATCTGCCTCGATGACTTGAACGGGGTCGTCTGGCGAAGCCTGCCACTGCTCGTTGACCGCTGCCCCCGGCGGCGGCGGAATCGGGCCGTCGCGCAACGGGTCCTCGGTCTCCACCATCCACGCCTCAAGGCGCTTGCGCAGCTCCGCCAATATCTCCTGATTGGCCGCCTCGCCGGCGAGGTTGTTCCCCTCGGCGGGGTCGAGAACCAAGTCATACAGCCGCTCCTCCGGGACCACCTGATCGCCCCAGCCGGCCTCGATCAGGAGCTGCTTGCTGTCGCTGTCGTCACAGTTGGCAAGCACCGGGCGGTCGTAATCGTCGAAGCGCCGAATGTACTTCCAGCGCTCGGTACGGATCGCGCGGAGCGGTTGGTAGGCGGCGTGGTAAGTGGTCTCGGCGAATATCGCCTCGTGCAGGCGATCGGTCTCGCCGCGCACGAGCGGCATCAGTGAGGAGCCCTGCAGCCACGGCGGAGCGTCGGCCCCAGAGAGCTCACAGAGCGTCGGGTAAACGTCGAGGTGGCTGACCGGAGCGTCGATCACCTTGCCGCCGGCGAAGCCGCCGGGGCCGCGGACGATCATCAGGACGCCAATCCCGCGATCGAAGAGTGTTGCCTTGGCGCCGGGGAAAGCGATGCCGTGATCAGTGGTGCAGATGACCAACGTGTTGTCGACCAAGCCGAAGTCGTGGAGGGCGTGCAGCACCGCACCGATCCCCTGGTCGAGTGAACGGGCGCTGGTCTTGAAGGCGGCAACGTCGCGCCGGGTCGCGATCACGTCGGGAAGATTGGCCGGCGGCAGCGAGTAGAGGGTGTCGCGCACCGACGTCGGCTCGAAGAAGCTGCGATGG
>JAJKHV010000122.1 GCA_021154855.1 Solirubrobacterales bacterium | reverse complement strand
CCGCGGCCCGATCCCGGACCGCCCGAGCCGCAGCCGCCGCTCGACCCGCCCGCGCCGGAACCGCCGGCGCCGGAGCTCTAACAGCGCTCGCGCTACCGCCGGGTGGCGTGCAGGCGGACCGTCGTGCGGCCGGGAGCGGAGCGGACCTGGACCAGGTCACATAGCTGGTTGGCGAGCCAGAGACCGCGGCCACCCTCCTGGGTCGGTTGCGGGCGGCGTCGGCCGACCAATGGCTCCTCGATCGTGCCACCGTCCTCCAGCTCGACCAGCAGGCGATCACCGTCCTGCCATATACGCAGGGTGCCGGTCCCGCCGCCATAGGCGACGCTGTTCGCCGCGAGCTCACTGGCGGCGATGACGAGGTCGGCGGTCTCCGACGCGGTGAGCCCAGCCTGTGTGGCAGCGCGCTCGACCCGGCGCCTGACCTCGCTGAGTTTGTCCCGATCAAACTCAAAGGTCTCGGCGCCGGAAGGGCGGGCGCTCAGCAAGCCTGCGAAGCAATCCCTGCTGACGAGGTATTCGTCGCTGGGACTGCTGACCCCTCCCCGCGCCACCACGTCATGGGAGTGAGCGACCTTTTCGAGGAGTTCTTCGCCGAAGGCGCGGGCGTCATAGGGACAGAGCAGCGAGAAGTCCGGCGTGGGCGCGAAGGCGACGTTGAGCAGCGACTCGTGGCGCTCGCACTCGTCGATCTCGGCGGGTTCGCGCCCGGGCCAAACCGGTTCGCCGATACCGCGAACCGGTCGGTCGGCGTTCTGATCGAGGAACTCGCGCCAGAACGGGATGATCCGCGCCGGATTGCGTCCCAGCCGTTCCATCTCGGCGAAGCGAATCTCGGCGGCGTCGCTGCCCAACGCACCTTCGAGCAACGCCCTGTTCGTCTGACTGACTGCCACCAGCGCCGCTTCGCCGGTCTCGAGCGCCTCGCGCAGGAACGGCACGGTCGCAGCCAAGAAATCCTCGGCGTCCGCGTAGATCAGGGCATCGTGTCGAAACCCGCCCTCCTTCACGACCACCTCAGCGCGCAACCCTGAGCTCTGCGTCGGCACATTGAGTTTCTTGCCCGGCCATGTTTAGACGTTGCGTCACTTTGGGTAAAGACTTTCCATTCGGGTTGTCTAAGCGAGGAGCGCTGAGAGATGTTTAGCTGTGAAAGGTGTGGGAGCCGCTATAACGCAATGCACGCGGCTACCCTCGAGAACTGTCCCCGTTGCCAGGTCCGCGATCAGATCGCGGCGCCGCTTGTTTTCAAGGCCTTCGAATCGATCGACTTCCCGCAAGGGACGGATTCGAAACCCCGCAAGCCTGAGCGCTTGCCGCTCACTGCGGCTTCAGAACGAGCACGCAGAGATCGTCGCGGACTGGCCCCTCGGCCCAATCGAGAATCGCTTTCTCAGCCTGGCTGACGATCGCCGGCGCTGGCAGCTTGGCAAGCGGCCCGAGCAGTCGCGACAGCCCGTCGATGCCGAGCATCGCTCCATCGTTGCGTACGTCGGTGGCGCCGTCTGTGTAGACGACCACTCCGTCGCCCGCCTGCAGCGAGGTCTCGAGATTGCTGAGCGCCAGGTCGGCATCGGCTCCGAGCAGGAAGGTCGAGTGTTCCGCAGGGAACTCATCCAGTCCGGGCAATCGCAACGGCAGTGGATGTCCTGCCACCGCCCAGGACAGCTGAGCCTCCTCGGCGCGGAATCGTAGGCAGACCGCGCTGACCAGCTTGCGCGTATGGCGCGGCCGCTCGAAGAGCGCGCGGTTGGCCAGCATCAGCAGCTCAGCCGGATCGCTGGTGCTGGCGGCGAAGGCCGCGAAGCGGGCGCGGATGAAGGTCGCCAGGCGGGCCGCCTCGGGGCCATGCCCGACGACGTCGCCGACGATCGCAACGGCGGAGCTGTCGGGGCCGTTGGTGAGCAGGTAGAAGTCGCCCGAGACCCCGTACTCGGAGGGGACGAAGGCAGCCGCGGCCTCGACGCCTGGCAGCTGAGGCAGGGCGGACGGCGTAAGCGCCGCCCGGATCGCCTCGAGTTCCTCCAGCGAGTGCTCGAGGCCGGTCATTTTCTCTCTCAGCAGGGATGCGAGGATCGCCACCGCGGCGAAGGCGACCAGCCGCACGGCCAGCGTCGCGCCGAAGTGCGGAATCGGATGAATCACGGAGCCGATGACGTAGAGGCCGACGCAGCTGAGCAGCGCGAGTGCGCCGGCTCGCCTGCCGCCCCACCAGGCGGCAAGTCCGATCGGCACGACGTAGAAGAAGCCGATGCCGACGTTGGTCCGCGCCGGCACCAGCAGCCAGACCGAGAACACGGTCAGCGCCGTCGCGCAAACCAAGGCGATGCGAGCGCTGTTCGGCATCGTCCGTGGCACCTGCCACGAGCCTATCGAGGCGTGGCAGCCCGGGAAACGGGAACGGCGGCCAGGAATCGCGTTTAGACGGCAACCCGGATGGGCACCCGAAGGTATGCCTACAGACGCCTCGCTCGACGCCAAAGCAGAGCAGAAGCTGGTCAAGCAACTGGCCGATGTGCACTCGATCGAGGAGCAGGCGCTGACCCAGATGCGCAAGGCACCGGCCTTGGCGGGCGATGAGCGGTTGGCGGCAATCTTCGCCGAGCACCTGATCGAGACCGAAGGCCACGAGCACCGTGTGCGCCAGAGGCTCGAGGCCCACGGCGCCGATCCGTCGACCAGCAAGGATCTGGCCGGCAGAGCCGGCGGGCTGGGGATGGTCCTCTTCGCCTACGTTCAGCCCGACACGCCGGGCAAGCTGACCACCCACGCCTTCTCCTACGAGCACATGGAGCTTGCCGCCTATGAGCTGCTGAAGCAGACCGCGGAAGCGGCCGGCGATGCAGCGACCGCGACGATGGCGAGTGAGATCGCAGCTGAGGAGCAGCGCATGGCGGACCGCCTCGAAGCCTCCTTTGGGCTGGCTGTCGACGCTTCGCTGCGCGACAGCGAGGGCAAGGCGTCAGAGGCACAGCTCAACCGCTACCTCGCCGACGCGCACGCGATCGAGCAGCAGGCGTTGCAGTTGCTCAAAGTCGCACCGAAGCTGGTCAAGGACGAGGAGCTGAAGCAGATCTTCCGCACCCACCTCGAGCAGACGAAAGGACACGAGCAGTTGATCAGGGAGCGGTTGCAGGCCCGAGGCGCCAAGCCGTCCAAGGCCAAGGATGCGGCGCTGCGCATCGGCGGCGTCGGCGTCGGCGCCTTCTTCGCGGCGCAGCCGGACACGACGGCGAAGCTGACCGGATTTGCCTTCGCTTTCGAGCATCTCGAGATCGCCGCCTACCAGCTGCTCGAGCGGGTCGCCCGGCGGGCCGGCGATGAGGAGACGGAGCTGGCGGCGGAGCGGATCCAGGCCGAGGAGCGCGAGGCTGGAGACAAGCTGGCGCGCAGCTGGCAGCGGGCGGCCAGCCCGAGTCACCCCTAGCCGGCCGCCCGACCGTTCAAGCGGCTAGCCGTTTGGCGAGCATCTCCTTGCCCTGCTCGGCTCCCTTGCGACTGGTCTCCTGGGCGCGGCGAAAGAAGTCGGCGAGCTCGCTGTCATCCTCGCGATCGGCGTCTTCGATGTAGGTGTCGAGCCGAAGCACATTGCTCAGGCACTGCTCGGTGAACCAGATCACGTTGTAATCCTTGTCCTTGGTGCCGGTGACCTGGCCGGTCTCCTGTGTTCCCATCTGGATCGTCTCCTTGGTTGGGTTCCGTCCCTGCCGACTACCCAGTTCTGCGAGAGCGAAAAACGCGACCGGCGGGTAGATGAGCGGCAAGCCATGACCCGGATCGCACGCGTCATCGTCGGCCTGCGTTTTGTCATCCTGCCTGCCTGGATCGTCCTGGCGGTCCTCGCCAGCGTCCATCTGCCCTCGGTCTTCGACTCCGACAGCGCCGAGCTCGGCAGTCTCCTGCCGAGCTCTTCCGAAGCGGTGGAAGTCGAAAAGAAAGCGATCGATGCTTTCGGACTGCCGCTGCTCAGCCACACCATCGTCGTCGCCGGTGAGCCAGGGGGTTTCTCGCCTTCCCAGGGAGCGGCAGCCACCCGCTACATCGCCTCGATCGACAGGCAGCCGGAAGGGCGGGGAAGCTTTCGCGCCCTGCCGGTTTCCGACTCGCCCGGCCTGCTCAGGTCTCGCCGACTGGGAACGACGCTGGTCGTCTACCTCTATATGGACCCGACGCTGAGCGAAGCGGAAGCCCAGGACACCGCCCACCGGTTTGCGATTGGACTGCAGGACGCGACCGGGGCCCCCCAGGCCGAGGTCACCGGTGCGCTACCGGCGACGAGCTCGGAAACGGAGATCGCCATGCGCGACATCCTCTGGGTCGAGCTGGCGACCGTCCTGCTCGTCGTCGGCATCCTCGCCATCTACTTCCGCTCGCTCGGCATCCCCCTGCTTGGTCTGGCCAGCGTCGCCCTCGCCTACCTGCTCGCCGACCGCGTGCTCGGCTGGATCGCCGAGCGCTTCGGGCTGGCGATCCCACGCGAGGTCGACCCGGTCGTCGTTGCCCTTCTCTTCGGCACGCTCACCGACTACCTCGTCTTCTTCGTCTCCGGCTATCGCCGCCGCATGCTGGCGGGGGCAGGCTCGCGCGATGCCGTCACCGCGGTGACCGCAGAGCTGCTGCCCGTCGTCCTCACCGCCGCATTGATGATCGCCGGGGCAGCCCTGACCCTGCTGATCTCCGGCGTGCGCTTTCTCTCCGCTTTCGGACCCGGCATGGCGGTCGCCGTCGTGATCGGCGCCGCCATCGCGGTGACCTTCGTGCCGGCGGCGTTGGCGGTCTTTGGACGCCTGCTGCTCTGGCCGCAAACGCCTGACAAGGCGGGGGATACACCGGAGGACGATGCCGAGGCCGGCGCCCGCGGCCAGGCGATCGGCTTCGCGGCGCACCACCCGATCCCGGTGGCTCTGCTCAGCTTGCTCGTCCTCGTCACCGCGGCCAGCGGCATCCGCAACCTGGCGCTCGGCAATCCGCTGATCCGTGGCCTGCCGGAGACGACATCGCCGAAGCGCGGCTACGACCTGGCCGCGCAAAGCCTCGGCCCGGGAGTGCTCGGGCCGACGATGCTCGTGCTCGAAGAGGGCGGCATCACAAACCGGGGAGCCGAGCTTGCGGCACTGCAGAAACGGGTCGGCGAAGAGCCGGGCGTCGCGGGCGTCGTCGGCCCGGCCGATCAGCCGTTGCAGGGCCGCTACGGCGCCTTCCTCGCTCCGGGCGGCAACGCCGCCCGCTACGCCCTGGTGCTGGACGCCGACCCGGACGGCGCCGAAGCGACGCGGATCCTCTCGAGGCTGACCAATCGGCTGCCTGGGCTGCTCGACGAAACCGGCCTGGGCGAAGCCGAGGTGGGGCTCACCGGCGACACCGTGATCGCCAGCGAATTGGAGGACGACACCTGGACCGCGCTCGAGCGGGTCACGCCCGCCGCCCTGGCGGTCCTGCTGATCTTGCTCTGGGCCCTGCTGAGGAGCCGGCGCGCACCGCTCTACCTGGTTGGCGTCAGCGTGCTGACCGTGGCGGCGGCACTCGGCCTCACCGTCTACGTCTTCCAGGATCTGCTCGGCTACGGAGAACTCGCCTTCTTCGTGCCGGTGGCGACGGCGATCCTGCTGGTCGCCTTGGGCGCCGACTACAACGTCTTCCTGATCAGCAGGATCTGGACCGAGGCCGACCGCCGAGACCTGCGGCCGGCAATCAGAATCGCCGGCTCACGGGCCGGCCGCGCGATCACCGTCGCCGGCTTCATCCTTGCCCTCTCCTTCGCCGCCGTCGCCCTGATCCCGATCGCGAGCTTCCGTGAGATCGCCTTCGCGATGTGCGTCGGCCTGCTGCTCGACACGCTGCTCGCACGGACGCTGCTGATCCCCGCCCTGGTCAGCCTCTTTGGCCGCGGCTCGGCCGAAGAGGCTGACCTTGCGGACGTAACCGCTCAGCGGGCAGGGGCGCGCTCGTAGGTGAGCAGGGCAATGCCGTCGCCGACGGTTTTCGAGTCGACGAGGTTGAGTGGCTTCTTCTCGCTGACGTCGCCGAAGAGGCGCTTGCCCGCGCCGAGCAGGACCGGGAAGACCATCAGGCGCAGCTCGTCGACCAGGTCGTGTTCGAGCAATCCCTGGACCAGTTGGGCGCTGCCGGCGACGAGGATGACGCCGTCGATCTCAGTCTGCAGTTTTGCCACCTCGTCGCGCAGCTCGCCGCCCAGGATCGTCGAGTTGCTCCAGCTCGCCTCCCGCAGGGTCGAGGAGACGACGTACTTCGGCATCGAGTTCATCTTCTCGGCGAAGCCGGCGTCATCTTCGATCGTCGGCCAGGCGGCGGCGAAGCCTTCGTATGTGACTCGGCCGAGCAGCTGCGCCTCGGCCTCGACCAGCTCGTCGAACTTGAACCTGTCGCCCTCCTCGCCGCGTCCGATCTCGAAAGTCCAGCCGCCGTGCCTATAGCCCTCGGCCCCGCCGGGGTCCTCCATCACGCCATCGAGGGAAACGAACTCGGTTACGACGATCTTGCCCATGCTGATCTCCTTTGCAGGTTGGTTGCCTCTCTGCCCATACGACGAACGGGCGCTTGCCAAATCGACAGCTTCACGAGATTTCTCTCCATCCCTTGCCGACTTGCCTGA
Organism: Solirubrobacterales bacterium; assembly: GCA_021154855.1. Taxonomy (GTDB): domain Bacteria; phylum Actinomycetota; class Thermoleophilia; order Solirubrobacterales; family 70-9; genus VRUE01. Next base: position 8,234 of record JAJKHV010000122.1, on the reverse strand, counting down.
CTCAGATTGACCCGCTCAGGAGTAAGTCGAGCCGCCAATCCATTCTCGACATCCCCATCCGAGCAGCGCCATTCCCGCCTGGCCGTGGTTGTTCGTCCAGTCGCGTTGCTGGGCCTTGCCACGGTATGCTTTTTCGGCTCGAGTGCCCTGGCGGCGCCGAGCTCCAGCCAGGTGCGGCGGTCGAAGGCCGTCGCGCAGGGTGCCGTTTCAGATACGAAGCCAGGGCAAACGGCTCCGCGACGGTAAGCGGGCGCAAGGACGTTGCGTACCCCTCGTCAGAAGAACCTTCTACAGGAGCCGTAGCTTGGATCATCCGGACTTATCAGATAGCGCTGCGCGCGGTGCACTCATCTCCCAGCTCTCGCGTGAGATCGTGCAACTGCACGCCCGCCTGTACGGACGCGGTCCGACCAAGGCGCGCAGTTACCTGCATGGCGACTATGCGGTCTGCATCCTCGAGGAGGTCTTCACCACAGCGGAGCGGACTCTGATCGTCGCCGGCTCCGGCGACCATGTCAGCGAAACCCGCAAGAAGTTCCAGGAAGCGGTCAAAGAGGAGTTCATCGACGTGGTAGAGAGGATCACCGAACGAACCGTGCGCGTCTTCCTCAGTCAGGTCGACGTCGAGGCAAACCTGGCGCTCGAGTTCTTCCTCTTCGCCAACGCTTAGCTCTCGCTCCGCTCGCCGAGCAGGAAGACGTCGATCGCGACGTCGGGGTCGACGTGGACGACGCTGAGGAAAGCGGCGACCGGTCGGCCCATGATCTGTTCGACGCTCGCCTTGTACTCGTCCTTCAGCGCTTCCTGATGCAGCGCCCGAGTTTGGCGCACGTGCTCGGTCTGCCCGGCCCGAATCAGCGTGCGCTCGACCGCGGTGTAGATGTCGCTGAGCAGGCAGATCACCATCTCGTCGGCGACAAAGCTCTTTGCCGCCCCGGGCCCACGGCCGAAATGCTCGCGATGCAGCGCCACCATGGCGTTGGAGAGCTCGACCAGTGCCTGGCCACCTTTTGGTGTCTCTTTTCCGACCATGCTGCTCCAGTTCTGCAGCGCCCAGCCAAGGCCAGGACGGTCTCTGCGCGGGGCTTGGGTTGGACCGTGTTGCCAACCTCAATCGCTCCTTGCGCGACTCTGCTCGGGCGGCGCTGGCTCAAGTCCCCCGCGGCCCGGTCAGCCTTTACAGTCGTGCGCGCTGGCCCGCATGATCGGTCGGAGGATCAGCCTACTAAGTCGGCGGCAATAGAGCCAACGGTGGTACCGTTTTGGAACGCCGGAGGGGCTCGCCGCAACTCTCCCTCTTCGGTCACTTGGTCAAGAGGGGCGGAGAAGGAGTGGGCTTGGATCCGGGGCACCCCGACGGGGAGGCGCTGTCGGCCATATCGAATGGCTTGGCCCATCTCCACATGCGTTTTTTCGGGCGCGGCCCGGCGAAAGTGAAGACGACCGCGGTCGACGACCTGGTCGTCTGCATCCTCTGGAACGGCTTCACGACCGTTGAGCAGACGCTGCTCAAGCGAGGGCAGACGGGGGCGGTCGAGGCCTTCCGGCGAACCTTCCAGACGACCATGGAGCCGCAGTTCACCGAGGTCGTGGAGCAGGCAACCGGCCGGCGGGTCCGCGCCTACATGAACCAGATCCACGTCGAACCGGATGTCGCGGTCGAGCTCTTCCTGCTCGATCCGATCAGCACCTAGCCCTGGCAGTCCGCCGCGCCTGGGGTAGCTTGGGCCGGTGGATCTGAACCGGACAGCGAGCGACGAGCCGTATGACCGCGCCGAGGAGGAGCGCCACCGCCTGGCGCAGGTCGTCGAGAGCACCCAGGACGCCGTGCTCAGCAAGAACCTCGAGGGCCTGATCACCTCCTGGAATCCCGCCGCCGAGCGGATGTATGGGTATTCCGCCAAGGAGACGATCGGCGAGCACATCTCCCTCTTGATCCCGGCCGATCACAAAAACGAGGAGCTGGAGATCCTGGCGCGGGTGCGGCGCGGCGAAAGGGTCGAGACCTATGAGACCGAGCGGATCCGCAAAGACGGTGCTCGCATCGACGTCGCGCTGACGATCTCGCCGATCAAGCACCCGAAACGCGGCATCATCGGCGCCTCGGTCATCGCCCGCGACGTCACCGCCCAGAAGCGGCGGCGGCGGGCGCAGGAGTTCCTCGTCGCCGCGAGTCGCGAGCTCGAGGTCTCACTCGATTTCGACCGCACCGCCCGCACCATCGTCGAGACCGCGGTGCCGGACCTCGCCGAGCTCTGCGTGATCGATCTCGTTCGTCCAGACGGCTGGGTCGGCGAAAGCATCGTCGCCGCTGTGAACCCCGAGGCGGCACCGGCCCTGGAGGAGATTCGACGCCGCGCGCCGCTCGACCCAGGCGGCGCGCACCCGGTGACGCAGGTGCTGCGCGCCGGTCGACCAATGGTCTGGCGGGACCTGACGTCACCTGCGGTGATGCAGGACGTCGTCCAAAATGAGCAGCACCGCCAGCTGATCGAAGACACCCACTACCAATCGGCGGCAGTGGCGCCGCTGGTAGCCCGCGGATCGACGCTGGGGGCGATCTCCTTCCTGCATGCGAGCACTGACCTGCGCTACGACGACGCCGACCTGCAGCTGCTCGGTGAGCTGGCCGACCGGGCGGCGCTCGCCCTGGACAACGCCCGGCTCTTCGAAGAGCGAGACCGGATCGCGCAGAATCTGCAGCGGGGCCTGCGTCCGCCCGAGCCACCCTACGTGCCCGGTCTTGACCTCTCCGTCGTCTTCGTTCCCTATGGCGAGGGGATGGAGATCGGCGGCGACCTCTACGACATCCTGACCACCGATGACGGCTGCTGGATCGTGATCGGCGACGTCGCCGGCAAGGGCAGCGCCGCTGCCGGGGTCGCGGTGGCGCTGCGCCATTCGATTCGCGGCCTGGCCCGGCAGATCGACGAGCCGGTCGAGCTGTTGGCACAGCTGAACGAGATGCTGCTCGAGGGCAATAGCCTCAACGACTTCGCCACCGCCGTACTGGTGCGGCTGCGTCGCGACGGCGAGCGTTGGCGCTTCAAGCTCGCCACCGCCGGACATCCGCCGGCGATCCACGTCGAGGCGAAGGGCCCCGCTCAACTTGGCGGCGGCGCCGTCCTCGGCGCCTGGGCCGACTCGCCGCTTGGGCAGCATGAAGGTGAGCTTCTCGCCGAGGAGACGCTCGTCCTTGCCACCGACGGCTGGTTCGAGGCGGGGCCGGCCTCGACGCACGTCGGCGGCGAGGCCCTCGCTGCGATGGCGCACTCCTTCGCCGATCTCGACCTGGCCGAGATGACCGAGGCTCTGCGCCAGGACGCGATATCGCGCAGCGGCGGACCCCTGCGCGATGACATGGTCTTGCTCGCGGTACGGCCGGAAGCCGTCTAGGCGTAGCCTTTTCGGATCGTCTTTCCCTCCAGACAGTGGCGTGCCGGCGCCTTCGCGCTCCTCGCGGTCGGCCTGGCCTGTGCCTTCTGCACTGCAGCGACGGCGGCGCAGCAGGCGGTGCCGTGGGGAGGCGGCTGCATCCCGGCCGAACCCGGCGTGCCGCGGACCAGCGTCAATTGCGGGGCGGAACTGATCGAAGGGCGGGCGGTTGCGCCGGCCAACGCCCCGGCGGCAGTTGGAGCCGCGATCGCCGCCGCCGACCGGATCGACAACCGACCGTACGTCTGGGGAGGCGGCCACCTCGCCTGGAACGCGCGCGGCTATGACTGCTCGGGCGCCGTCGGCTACGTGCTGCACGCCGTCGGGCTGCTTGACCAGACGATGGTTTCCGGCCAACTCGCCGCTTGGGGGGAGCGAGGCAACGGCCGTTGGATCAGCGTCTACGCCAACGCCGAGCACGTCTACATGGTCATCGCCGGCCTGCGCTTCGACACCCGCGACGATCTCCCCGGCGTCTCTGGCCCGCGCTGGCACATGGCTCGGGTCGAGCCGACCAGCTTCGCCGTCCGCCACCCGGCGGGGCTCTAACCGCCGAGCCGGGAGAAGGGCCGGATCAGGGATCCGGCTCGGGCTGCTCGAGCAGCTCGAGCATCTTGCGGTGATAGCCGACGCCAGCGGTGAGGGCCAGCTCGGAGGGCCGCCAGCTCTCCTTGCCGCGAACCTCGTCGAGGTAGCCCTGCAGCTCGGCCAGCTTCTCCTCGTGCCAGGCTTTGCGCGCTTTCACCAGCGGCCTCGGGTCGGCTCCTGCGAAGACTTTCAGCATCAGTTCGTCGCGCACCTGCGGCGGCGCCGCGCTTCCGTCCGCGGCCCAGGCAGCCAGCGCCGCACGACCCTCCTCGGTGAGTGAGTAGGCCTTGCGGCGCCTGCCTCCCTCCTCTTGGCGCACCGCTAGATAGCCCGCGGCCGCCAGCCGAGCGGGCTCCTCGTAAGCAGTCGTGTGGGGCACCGGCCAGAAGTTCTCGATCGACTGCTCCAGCGCCTGCTTGATCTCGTACGGCGTCGCCTCGCCAAGCTGGTCGAGCAGGGCGAGCAGGGCGTGCGACGTGGCAGTGAGACGGATGGGCTTGAATTTCATAGTTCGAAGCGTATAGTTCGGGACGAATGTTAATTCATTACGACCTCCGGGAGGCCGACGATGGCTGAGAGCGCGGCGGGCAAGAGCAGCATCACCAATCCACCGGACTACGACGTCGTGATCGCCGGGGCCAGCCTGGCTGGCTGCGCGAGCGCGATCTTGCTCGGCCGCGCCGGGCTCAGCGTTGCGCTGGTCGAGAAGAGGCCCGACCCACAGGCCTTCAAGCGGACCTGTTCGCACTTCATCCAGGCCTCGGCAGTACCGGCCCTGGAGCGCCTCGGCCTGCTGGAACCGATCATCGAGGCCGGCGGACTGCGCTCGAGGATGCGGGCGTGGACGCCCTGGGGCTGGATCGAAGCTCCGCCCGAGCGGGCCGGACAGGCGGTCAATCTGCGGCGCGAGCTGCTCGACCCGATGCTGCGTGAGACCGCGGCGGCAACCCCGGGCGTGGAGCTGATGCTGGGCCAGGGAGCACAGAGCCTGCTGCGCTCGGGAACCCGTGTGCGCGGCCTTGTCGTCCGCGACCGCGAGGGCAAGGAGACAGAATTGCAGGCCAGCCTCGTCGTCGGCGCCGATGGCCGCGACTCGCACGTCGCCGAGCTTGCCGGCGTCGCGGAAAAGGTCCTTCCCCACGGCCGTTTCGCCTACGGCGCCTACTTCGACGGTCCTCCCCCCGCGCCCGACCAGACCAGCACGATCTGGATGCTCGATCCGAATTGGGCCGCAGCCTTCCCCACCGACAGCGGTCTCACCTTTTACGCGGCGATGCCTACCAAGGACCGGCTGCCGGAGTTCCGCCGCGACCCCGGGGCCGCGCTGAAATCGTTCGTCGCCGCCGTTCCCGAGGCGCCGCCGATCGGCGTTTCGAGGCTGGTCGGCGACGTCATGGGCAAGATCGAGATGCCGAACCGGGTCCGCGTTCCGATCGCACCGGGCCTCGCGCTGACCGGCGACGCGGCGCTCGCGGTCGACCCGCTCTTCGGCATCGGCTGTGGCTGGGCATTGCAATCGGCCGAATGGCTGGCGGACAGCGTCACGCCGGCCCTGCGTGGGACCGAGCCGTTGCAGGGCGGCCTCGACCGCTATCGGCGGCGACACCGCAAGGAGCTGCGCGGGCATGCCTTCATCGTCAATGACTACGCGACCGGACGGCCGATCAGCTGGAGCGAACGGGTCCTCTTCTCCGCCGCCGCGCGCGACCCGAAGGTGGCGGTGGCCTTCGACGAGCTCGGCACGCGCCGGATCAAGCCTGGGCGGATGATGGCGAGAACGATGCCGCGGGCGATCGCGGTGAACGCACGGCACGCTCTGCGCAGCCGCGCTGGCGCGGGCCAGCAAACTTCGCCGGCCCAGCGACTGCGCTCCCCTAGCTAACGGCGTGAGCTCTGGCTGACCTGGGTGGTCAGGCTGACTTTCGGTTCGCCCGAGCCGATTTTTGCCGCCCGCACCGTGAAGCGCAGCTGTCCCTTGTGCAGGCCCGAGACCTTGAGGACGGTGTAGGTCGTGCCCACCGCCCGCGAGACCTTCAACTTGCTCGGCTTGGCGCCGCGGCGGGCGGCGATCGCCAGGAGGTGGCCTTTGTTGGTCAGCTTCAGCCCCGAGACCTTGAATTTGTCGAGCGGGCTGCCCCAGGTCAGGGCGATCTGGATCGCTTTCGTCGCGGCGCCGATCGCGATGCTGTGGACCTTGCTCTGGCCCTGCTTGAGCAGGTCGGTGAACTGCTGAGGCGGCGTCTGGCAGGTCAGCGCCGCCTCGATCGTGTCCATCACCGGCTGCAGCTGTGACGAATCTTTGAGCGGGAAGTAGCGGCCGCCGGTATCGGTGGCGATCTTCTGCAGCCGCGCCTGGTCCTCGCCGGCGGCGATTCCGCCGAAGCCGATCACGTAGGTCGGCACGCCGTGGACCAGGTGGCCTTCTTTATAGACGTCGACGTCGTGACCGCCGTCGGTGAGAAAGATCCGCGCGTCGGCGGTCGGGTTGTCGGCGTCGGACTGGGCAAAGGCGCCGTTGTAGTCGGTTGCGCCGTTGTCGGCATGGATCTTCTGGTCGAGCGCCGACTTCATCGCGCTCGCGTTGGCCCCGACCGGCTGCGGCGGGAAGACGCTGTCGGCGGCGGGAGGGTTGTCTTCGAAGCCGGCGGAGCCGAACTCGACCGCGCCCAGTTGCGTGGAGGAGTCGAGCGAGTTGATCAGGAGATCCATGGCCTGCACGCGCAGGCGGTTCTGGTCGGTGAATTCCATCGAGATCGAGTCGTCGACGATCGCCTCGATGTTCTTCGCCTTGGCGCAGGCCGAGGCGCCGGCAAGGGGTGAGGCGGCGCTTGCCGGGGCGGCAATCAGAACGACGGCGAGAAGCGCGGCTGCGCCGGCTCCCAGAAAGACCTCGACGACTCGTCTCATCTTCACCCTTCCACTGCTTGAGGATTCCTGTGCGCTCGCTACGCTGAGATTGCGCATGGTTGCATCCCAGGGGGACAAAGTCACGGTCATCACGCTTGGGCCAAGCGGAACCTGCCATGAGCGCGCCGTGACCGAGTACCTGCGCTTCCAGGGGGTCGAGGACTACGAGATCGAGTTGACCACCGACTTCTTCGCCGGCCTGGAGATGGTTCGGGAGCGGCCGAATACCTTCCTCGTCCAGTGCAGCGCCCACCCCAAGGTCCACGAGGTCACAGAGAAGTACTGGGGCGAGGTCTTCGTCGTCGACACCTTCATCTACCCGACCAAGCACCTGGTCCTCTTGAGCCGCCGCGACGTCGAGCGGCCTCGCTCGATCGGAATCGTTCCTGCGACAAAGGGCTATGTCGACCTCTCGCAGTGGGAGGAGATCATCGACGTGGTCTCAAAGCCGGTCGTCGGCGAGGGCCTGCTGCGCGGTGACTACGACTCCGGCCTGACCCACATGGAGCACGTCGAGGAGCACGCCGATGAGCTGCGACTCGACCTCGACATCGGTGAAATCGACACGACCTGGGTCGTCTACGGTCGCGAGAAGCGCTTCAAGGGCGACCTGATCGGCATCCCCTCCGCGCACCTCTTCAGGGGCAGCGATGATCCGGCTCGAGCCGTGACAGCGGTCGCCCGGGCCTAGGGCGGCAGCCCTGGCCTACGCCAGGTGCTTGGCGAGGCGGCGCATCGCTTTGCCGTTGGGACGCTTGATGAACGCCCGCGTCAGGGGCGGGCAGAGGCGTTCGGCCCGCGCTGCCTCGAGCCAGGCGAGCTCGAAAGAGACCTCTGTCCCTCCGTCGGGGAGCTGCTCGAGCGTGTAGGTGCCACGGGTGCGGCGCTTGCCTTTCAACCCGATCCCCTCCTCGACGATCCGCTTCGGCCGCTCGGACTCGACCACCTCGAAGTCGGTCCAGTCCTGCGACATCGGCGCGCTTGCGCGGGCCTCGGCTTTGGCGCCGACGCCACGCGCCGGCCCGGAGAACTTCCAATCGACGAGGAAATGGTCGAGGAAGGACGCGTGGTTGGCGAGCAGGTCGAGGAAGTCGTAGACCTCCTCAGCCGGCCGCGGCACGACGACCGAGACGGTGACGGGCTTCACAGACCCGATCCTATGGATCGCTAGCCTGCTGGGCGGCCATGGCGACGGACAGTCACGAGGGGATCGAAGTCGACGGGCTCGTCCGCGAGTTCAAGAACGGGCCGCGGGCGGTCGACGCGATCGACCTGCGGATCGAGGCCGGTGAGATCTACGGCTT
>JAJKHV010000121.1 GCA_021154855.1 Solirubrobacterales bacterium | reverse complement strand
CTGTCGTTCCGCCGAGTCGCTTCTCTTCATCTTCAGGCACCTCCAGCCGTTCTTTCGCGACCAGAGTAGCGGCTCGAGCCGATCGCCTTTCGGTCTCTCCGGCCCATCTCTGCGAGCGCCTCGCCGAGACGAGTGTCGGTTCCGCGGAGCCAGCACCACACCCCGATGGCAACGAACCCGATAGCCGCGCCCACGAGCGCACCGGCCAGAACATCGCCCGGGTAATGGACCCCGACGAACACCCGCGAGTAGGCGATCGCGGCTGCCAGGAGGATGAACCCCGGCATCGCCCGTGGCGCGATGTAGGAGAGCAGCGTGGCTCCGGCAGCGGCCGTCGCCGCGTGCCCGGCCGGGAACGAGCTGGAGTGGACGACATACAGAGGGTCGATTTGTGGATGGGCGACGAAGGGCCTCGCTCGTTCCACGAGATCTTTCAATCCGAACGAGGCGCTGTCCGCTGCGAAGGTGGCCGCGCCGGTCAGGAGGGTGAGCGTGACGGTCGGAATCACTCCGAGACGAAGGGTCAGTCCAAGGAGGATCGCGAGTACGAGCCAGACGGCGCCGACCTTCTCGACATAGCCGAGCCAGACGAAGAGCTCGTTAAGCGGTGCAAGGCGGTGCGTCGCGATCCAGACCGCTGCGCGATCATCGATGGACTGCAGGAGCACGCTCTACCTGGCCGGTCTGCATCGGGCGGGACCGCGTATGAGCTTCGTCTTTCCTTCCTCCGTTCGTCGAGACGTCGCGGTAGCGAGCGTCGACGAGGCAGTAGAGGGCGTAACAAAGAAGGCCCGCCGCCGTGAGCCCGAGCAGGTAGGGGCCGTACGCAGCGTCGGCGAGCTTCTGAAGCGCACCGTCGAGCCCGATCGCCTCGTTCGGGTCGTAGTCGAGTGCGGCTTTGATGACGAAGATGCCGATCAGGATGAATACGACCGCACGAGCGAGGTGTCCCGCGAGACCGGCGCGGCCACCCCACTTCTTGCTGGCCTCACTCATCTCTCCGGTCCGCCATTTGTCCTCGAACTTCTTCTTAAAGCCGCGGTAGGCATTCCAGAGGCCTGCGCCGATCAGGCAGAGCCCTCCGATCCCGACGAGCCAGCGACCGGCCGGCCAGTCGAGAACGGTCGCCGTCGTCTGTTGTGCCTTTGCATTCTGCGACTGCCCTCCTCCGGCCCCGATCAGGAGCTTGACCGTCGTGAACGCGAGACTTGCGTAGATGAGGCCGCGGCCGACATAACCGGCGCGCTTGCCCCATTTTTTCGCGGTTCCCTTCTCGTCCTCCTCGTCCTCTCGTTCCGCGAATGCCTGGATGAAACGCCAAACCGCGTAGGCGAGAAAACCCGCGCCGAGCATGCCGAGCACGATCTTGCCCCACGTCTCCTGGGCCAGCGTCTCGAGTGCACCCTGTCGGCTCGTGGTCGCACCGCCCGTACCGATGGCGACGCCGATTGCGAGAACACCGACGAGCGCATAGGAAGCTCCCTTGGCCAGCAAGCCGACACGCGCAAGCCCGGCATACCAGCCGCTCCCACTGTCAGCTTTCCGCCGCGCCTCCTCCGCCGGCGCGCTGCCAGTCACACTCCCTGTCCGCACGCCTGTCGCCATCTGGTTTTCCTCCTCGCTCGTCGCCTATGAACGCAAACGGGTTTGCGCTCTGATCGGTTACGCAACCCCTTGCCTTCGGCCTCGATTCCAGCCTGATGCGCCAGGTGTTCTGGGAGGTGGGAGCTCACGTGGGAGGCGATCACGGTCCCTCGCTCGCCACGCGCCGCCCTCGACACCCCGCTCCTCAACGAGCTCGGAGAGCGCTCGAGGTCATCCCTTGAATCGTCGTCGACCGAGCCCGAGGACCGAGCGAGGACCCTCCGAGGCTGCCCCTACAGTCGAAGCGCGCCGCTTCGATGGGTTCCGCGCCCTCTGCTTCGGCTCCCGATGAGCGCGCCTCCCTCATTCTCCCAGACGTCCAGCCGGTAGTCGGGCTGGCCGCCAGCTTCTCTCGAGGGCGTTCTTCCTCGTTCGCGGCGCGGCCGCGGAGCTCCCCGGCCCGAATCGGGTTGTCGACCCGTCGCGGTCAAATCGACTCGCGGAGCGCGTTCGCAGCAGCTTGCAGACGGTCACTGACATCAGACAGTTCCCGCGCCGCAAGGTCGATGCGCTCCTGCTGGACGTCTGTGCGCTCCCGCTCGCTCTCAGCGCGTTCGCGAACCTCTTTGAGCTGACCCGCCATCTCCTGGACGGTCTGCGTTAGCGCCGCCAACTGGCGAGCCACGGTCGCAATGTCCTCCTTTGTGGTCACCTCAGCCGATTCTACGCCCAGAAGGCAGACTTCCAGGGCGAACGCAAAGGAGAGGACCGGCCGTGGCCAGAGTGGAAATCGGAGGCAGGCGAGAAGGTCAGGAGGTATGGGCGAGGTGGATCGACGGGCGCGTCCAAGGCGACAGAGAATTCCTCAAGAGCGCTGGCCTTGACCCAGGGACACGCTTCGAGGATCCGCACGCGTTCGTGGCACTCATCGAGAAACTTCTCGACTCGGGATCGGCATCGATCTCGCTCGACATCCCCGAGAGGCAAGCGTGACCGCAAGTGACTGAGCCCGAAGATGTCTGCCGCGCGGCCCCAGCATCCGGGCCCGGCAGCGGTTTCTATGTTGGAGGCCTTACGACGCGCTCACTCATGCTGGAGCGGCTTTCGCTCCCAGATCACGAGGTGCGAGCGCCCGGCGCGCACGGTGCGTGCGAAGAAGTGATCCGCTCAGACCAAGAGCCGCCGCGGTGAGTGCCGCGGTGGTCAGCAGGAGCCCGGACGCAAGTGAGAAGTTGAGCGCGACACCCTTCGAGACACCGAGCGCGAACAGCACGCCGGCCGCGGTCCCCATTCCGGCGAGGGCTCCGCCGGCCGTGATGGGAAGGATCGCCGTCGCAGCGCCCACACAGAGGACGAGCAGGGCGAGGGTCGGAGAGAACCGAACTCCGAGGCCGCTGAGCAGGAAGGCGCTGCCCAGGGCGCGCGAGGTCCAGCAGCCGAGAAGCAGCAGAAGTGCCGCGAGCGTCGGCCGTGAGAAGCGCGTGCTTCCGGCAACACGCCGGTAGACGGCGTGCAGGCGGTCGGAGCGTCCGATGAGCGGAAGCCGTGAAACCCGCTGTCCGAGCGCGAGGATCACGAGACAGCCGATGCAGAAGAGGACGACCACGACCATCGGCGCGCGGAGGACCGGACCGGAGACCGCGAGGGCGTAGGCGGCCAAAGGGAGCATCGCCACCGCATCGACCATGCCCAGGGCGACGATCGAAACGGCGATCGTCTTGAGATCGAGCCTCACTCCGCCAAGCCTGCGCAGAGTGGCGATCTTCACCACGTAGTCGAGCCGGAAAGGCAGAACGACCCCGCTGGCAGCCGCCGCTCCGCACGAGGCGAGACACCGTGCTCCATCTGGCCGCTCGCGACAGGGGAACAGCTGCCGCCATCCGAAGGCGCGGAAGCCGAAGCTGGCCAGATACAAGCCTCCGGCGATGAAGACCAGGGAGACGCGTGCGCCGTCCAGGGGCCAGCTCGCCCCGCTCAGGAGCCGAGCGAGGAGGAGGCACGCGCCCAGCGAGAGAAGAGAGAACGCCAACCCACCGAAGAGCCTCCAACGATGCGGGCTAAGGTTGGCGCCGCGCCAATCGATTGCGGGTCGGCTCATACCGCCCCTGGGGCGGTCTGCGACCATTTCAGAAACCCATTACCGCGAAAGCTTCTGAAGATTCGTGTTTCCCGACTCGTCCACGCTGACCGATGTCCGGTGTTCCCCGCCCCAGAAACCCAAGGTCACGAGACGGAGAAGGCGATTCGGTCGATGCCCGGTGACGAGGATCGCCTGATAATCAGCCTGCGATTCGACTCTGGCGCCCAGAGAAACCTGCCTCTGGACGGCGCGCCCGAGAGCTTCTTTTCGTTGATCGGGCGCCTTCCGCGTCGTCAAGCCGCCGTTGGAAACTGAGGTCGGCAGGTCGGGAACGGTGGTGGCCATGGTGGCCTCCTTCGGGAGTGCCCTGCTGACCGAGCCGCTACAAGTAAGTAGGAGGACTGCTTACGTCCGGCGGTCACGCTCGCCTGTAGACGAGGAGACTCTTCAACAGAAGCGCAAAACCGAGTCTACCACCCGCACGGCAGCAGACCTGTCGAGGCAATGACACGCGGGAGAAAGATGGTGCTCGCTCGAGAACGAGGCCCGAAAAAACCCCGCGTGAGCGGGGCTTTCGTGAGATGGGCGGTACTGGGCTCGAACCAGTGACCCCCAGCTTGTCGAGCTGGTGCTCTCCCAACTGAGCTAACCGCCCTTGCAGCGCTACTGTAGCCGCTTCATGGCGGTGGCGATGATCGGGCGCTCGGCCCGGCGGCGGGATTCGGGAGGTCGGCGCACTCGAAATGGGTCGAGTTTGGGACACGCTGGTTCGGAACCGAAGGTCGAGTGTTGATCAGTGCTTGGCGGCGGCACGGACGAGACCCGGAAGGTGGATGATCCCGATGTGCGAACGCGACTCGTCCTTTGCTTGGCGCTGCTCGTGGGTCTCATCTGCGCGGACATGGCTTCCGCTGCGTTCCCGGGGCGTAACGGCAGGATCGCATTCAGTCGTGCCGGCGATCTCTGGACGATCAGGCCGGACGGGAGTGGGCTCGAGCGCCTGACGGATGGTTATGCACGGGAGGGACATCCGGCGTGGTCGCCCGACGGTCGGTGGATCGCCTTCGATCGCGTCGTCCATGGGAAGTGGAGAGTCCTGACGATGAGAGCCTCCGGGGAGAACGTGCATGTTGTCGGGCTCGAGCCGACCCGACCTGGTCTCCGGATGGAAGCGAGCTCGCCTTTCTCTCCTCCGAGGTGGCCGTAAAACCCGACACGCTCTACGCCTCTGACAAGGATGGAGCAAACCGCCGGATCATCGATCCGGATGCGTGGAATGCCACCTGCCCGGAGACCGAGCAGTGCGACCTTGGGCACTGGGACCCGGCTTGGGATCCACTTGGTTCATGGATCACGTACAGCGTGACCGATCCTCACGGTGAATACCTCGAACGCGCACGGCCCGACGGGACCAGGGGCGCAGACATGTCAAGCGATGAACTGTACTTCCCCGACTACGCCCCCGCCGGGAGTGCCTATTCGGCCATGTTCAGCCTGTTCAACCCGGCAGTGCG
>JAJKHV010000120.1 GCA_021154855.1 Solirubrobacterales bacterium | reverse complement strand
GCATGGCCTTCAGGATGCGGCTGGAGCCGGACTGGAGCGGCAGATGGATGTGCTCGCAGACGCTCGGCAGCTCGACGTGCGCCGCGATCACGTCCTCGCGGATGTCCTTCGGATGCGGGCTCGTGTAGCGGATCCGATCGATGCCGTCGACGCCGTCCACCAAGGTGAGCAGCTCGGCGAAGCCGATCCGCGCTTCGCTCGGCAGGTCGCGCCCGTAGCTGTTGACGTTCTGGCCGAGCAGCGTGATCTCACGCACCCCGTCGGCCGCGAGCGCTTCTGCCTCGGTGAGCAGCTCTGCCGGGTCGCGGCTGACCTCACGCCCCCGGGTCGAGGGCACGATGCAGTAGGCGCACCTGCAGTTGCAGCCCTGGGAAACCTGCAGCCACCCCTGGAACTGACGGACCCGGCGGGTCGGCAGGTGGCCGGAGAAGTCCTCGAACTCGAAGTACCCCTGAGCGCTGAGCGAGTCGGAGTTGAGGAACTCTGCCAGCTTGTGGATCTGTCCTGGGCCGAAGGCAACGTCGACGAACGGGAAGCGTTGGAAGACCTCGTCCTTGACTGATTGCGCCCAGCAGCCCCCGACGCCGACGATGCGCTCGGGGTCTTCGGACTTGAGCCGCTTCGCCTCGCCGAGGTGCGCGGTGAAGCGGTTGTCGGCCGACTCGCGGATCGAGCAGGTGTTGAAGAGGATCAGATCGGCACTTTCCCGGCTCTCCGCCTCCTCATAGCCAAGCGACTCGAGCATCCCCTGCATCCGCTCGGAGTCATGCACGTTCATCTGACAACCGAACGTAGTGACGTGGTACCGCTTCCCCATCCTCAGAGGGTACTGACGGTGCGAGAGGCAAGCAGGTCGGGGGAAGCAGGGAGCGCGGCGTGCTTTGCACGCAAGCGACCGAGGACGCCGAGATGCGCCGGTCTACGCAGCGCTACTGCACCGTGAGCACGCCTTGCATGCCTGCTTCGGCATGCCCGGGTACCGTGCAGAGAAAGGTGTAGGTCCCGGTAGCGAGCTCGGCGCTGACCGACGTCTTGCCTTCGGCGAGCGTTTCGGAGACCGCTATCTGCTTGCCGTTCTGCTCGATCGCGACGTTGTGTTCGAGCGCCGCCGGATTGTTGAAGTCGATCGTCACCTTTCCAGCCTTGCTGGTCAAGCTCGTCGCATCAAAGGCGAGGGCGCTCGGTGAGGCGGCAAGCTGAAGGGTGCCGCCAGGACCTTTGGCAGCCGGCTTCGGCTTCGCGGCCGGCGCTTCTTTGCTTTCGGTTTCGACCGGCGAAGACTCCTCTTCGGTGATCTCTTCGTTCGCCTTCGAGAACTCCGCCGCCTTTGCCTCTTCCTCATCCTGGGCGTGAAGCATCGCGAAGGTGGCTGTGGCGCCGATCAGGGTGATGAAACCGAGTGCGACGAGCGGCGCGGCTCTGCCTGGAAAGCTCTTGATCCGCAGGCCGGCGAAGCTGACCAGCACCGCGCAGACGGCGAGCGCGCCGCCGCAGACATAAAAGAGGTCGCCGTTGCTCATGCGGCCGTGATCCTATCCGTAAGGTCGCCTGCCCGGCGCATGCCTGCGTGCTCAGTAGCTCGCGTGCAAAGCCCACCACGCTCCCTGCGTCCTTGGCCTGCTTGGTCAGGCAACCTTACGCTGCCTCGGCGACTGGAGACACCTCTTCACTGGGGACGATCTCGCTGCCGATGCCGAGCGCGGTCCTGATCTTGGTCTCAATCTCATTGGCGATCTCGGGGTTCTCGACCAAGAACTGCTTGGCGTTGTTGCGCCCTTGCCCAAGCCGGGTCTCGCCATAGGAGAAGAAGGCCCCCGACTTGCGGACGATGTCGTGCTCGATGCCGAAGTCGAGCAGCTCGCCTTCGCGCGAGATTCCCTGCCCGTACTCGATCTCGAACTCCGCTTGGCGAAACGGCGCCGCGACCTTGTTCTTGACGACTTTGACCCGCACCCGGTTGCCGACCGCCTCGGTGCCGTCCTTGAGGGTCTCGATGCGGCGGATGTCGAGCCTCTGCGAGGCGTAGAACTTGAGCGCCCGGCCTCCCGGCTGGGTCTCCGGCGAGCCGAACTGGACGCCGACCTTTTCGCGAATCTGGTTAGTGAAGACGCAGACCGTGTTGGTGCGGTTGAGATTGCCGGCAAGCTTGCGCATCGCCTGCGACATCAGCCGCGCCTGCAGGCCGACGGTCGTGTCGCCGATCTGGCCGTCCAGCTCGGCCTTCGGCGTCAGCGCCGCGACCGAGTCGATCGCGATCACGTCAATTGCCGCGGAGGCGATCAGGCGGTCGGCGATCTGCAGCGCCTGCTCACCGTAGTCGGGCTGGGAGACCAGCAGCTCATCGGTGTCGACGCCGATCGCGCGCGCGTAGATCGGATCCATCGCGTGCTCGGTGTCGATGAAGACGCAGACCCCGCCTCGCGCCTGGGCCTCGGCGATGACGTGGTAGACCAGCGTCGTCTTTCCCGAGGACTCGGGGCCGAAGATCTCGACGATCCGGCCGCGGGGGACGCCGCCGATGCCGAGGGCGAGGTCCAGCGCGAGGGCGCCGGTCGGAATCGCTTCCACCGGCAGAGCGCTGTCGGCGCCAAGCCGCATCAGCGAGCCCTGGCCGAAGTCACGCTCGATCTGGGTTACCGCGGCCTCGAGCGCCGCGTCCTTGGCCTTGGCTTCCTTCGCCGAGACCTCATTCAAAGCCGCCTTTTTGTCTGCCATCTGTTGTCTCACCTCACTGCCGTCCGTCTTCGGACAGCTCGACTTGCGCCAGCGGGGTGTAATGCGCACCACGCGGCTGGAGTTCGGAACGGTAGAGCGTCACCCGGACGCCATGGACGGGCGATAAGAGCGCCGTTGGCAGCCTTCCCGGCTGCCGGCCGACGGGGCGCGGCCGCTTTGACCCACGACCCTCGGACTTCACCCTGGCGACCGTCACGTGGGGCCAGAATGGGCGCTTCTCAGACCTGTAGAGGCGCTCGGCAACCAGCCGCTCCTCCAGGGCCTCCTGCAAGACGACGGTACCCGGAGAGTCGGCTGGCAGGGCGAAGAGCCGGGTCCGTTTGGGTGTGGGCTTGGCGACTGAATTGCCGAGCCGCACCAGGGGTGCCGGCGCCTCGATCTCGGCGACGACCTCTCTCAGGCGCTCGATCTCCCGCTCAGCTACATAGCCGAGGAAGGCAAGCGTGATGTGCAGCGATTCCCGCGGC
This sequence comes from Solirubrobacterales bacterium, assembly GCA_021154855.1. GTDB lineage: Bacteria > Actinomycetota > Thermoleophilia > Solirubrobacterales > 70-9 > VRUE01. The sequence goes on along the minus strand of JAJKHV010000120.1, from coordinate 2,626 downwards.
ACGGGTCGCAGCGCCGGGTCTTTCAGCTCCACCTCGCCCCAGGCCGCTATTCCATCCCGCACGGCTTCGGATAGGTCGAGGGCCAAGAACAGTCGCGCCCGCGGGCTCTTCGGTCTCTCTCTTGCCATCGCCAACCACGCTACGGGGCGCCGACGCGCGCGACAACGCCCGGATGTGCCGAAAGCGTGCCCGCCGAGTGCCTAGAGAGGCGCCTCGGCGCCACTGAGCAGGATGCGGAGCAGGTGCATGCCGACCAGGGCCGAGCGCTCGCGGATGTCGGCGCGGCCGCCGGGGATGACGTGCTCGCGGGCGATCGTGGCGCCGCCGGCGAGGCGGGCGTGGAAGCAGACATAGCCGACCGGCTTCTCCTCGCTGCCGCCGTCGGGTCCCGCGATGCCAGTGATCGAGACGGCGATGTCGGCCCCGAAGCGCTCGAGAGCGCCGATGGCCATCGCCTCGGCAACCTCGGCCGAGACGGCCCCCTTGCCCTCGATCAGCTCCGGATCAACGCCAAGCAGGTCAGCCTTTGCTTCGTTCGAGTAGGAAACGACGCCTCCCGCCATATAGGCCGATGCGCCGGGCAGGTCGGTGATTCGCGCGGCCAGCAACCCGCCGCTGCAGGACTCGGCCAAGGCCAACCGATGCCCGGCCAGTAGGCCGGCTACCTGTGAGTCGATCGTTTCCCCATCGAGGCTGAAGAGATGACGCGGATGGCGCCCGACGAGTGCCGCTCGGACGGCCTCGGCGGTCGCGGTCGCTGCTTCGCGGTAGCGCACATCGATCTCGATCTCACCCCGACGCAGGCAGGTCGTTATCTCGACCTCGGGCAAGGCGATCCCTTCGGCCTCGATCTCGCGCAGGCTCTTGGCAATCTCGGACTCGGGAATGCCAAACATGCGCAGGGTGTAGCCGTGCAGCGGCGAGGCCCGCTCGAGCAGCTCGCGCACGGGCTCGGAGGCCAATGCCGCCGGCCACATCGGCTGCAGCTCGCGGTGCGGCCCGGGTAGGACCACGACCACGCTCTCGCCCGCCGGGACGACAAGCCCGGGCGCGGTTCCCACCGGGTCGAGCGGAGTCGAACCCTCCGGCACCATCGCCTGCTTGCGATTTGCCTCGCGCACCGCTTCCTCGTCGAAGTTGAAGCGGCGGGCGAAGTTGCGCAGAATCGTCGCGATCTTCTCCTCCATCTCCTCGTCGAGGATCAGCTTCCGTTCAGCGAACCTTGCGACGACCTCTCCCGTGAGGTCGTCGGCGGTCGGACCGAGGCCGCCCGAGGTGACGATCAGGTCCATCCCCTCGCCGGCCATGAAGCGAAGCGCTGCCTCGAGGTCGTCCGGGCGGTCGCCGACGACGAGGATGTGGGCGACGTCGACCCCCAGGCCGGCCAATTGCTCGGAGAGCCAGGGACCGTTGCGGTCGACGATCCGACCGGTCAGAACCTCGGTTCCCGTCACCACTATTCCCGCCCGAATCTCGCTCATGCGCAGGTTGGCCGTTCGCCTTCGCCGAGCTCGGTCAGGCTGCCGGAGGAATCGATCGAGTAGCCGATCGGGCTGGACGTCGCCGGAATTTCTGCTTCCCTGCCATCGATGAGCATCGAGACCTCGCCATTGCCGAATGAAACCGTGAAGCTACCGGAGCGGAACGGGCCTTCTTCTGCTCCCGTCTCGAGGATCTGACCATCCACCAGCGCTTTCCCCTTGGCGTCGAGAACGCAGACCCAGACTTCGGCGCCGGCGGCGAGGCGCATCGAGACGCTGTGGCGAGCTGACTGAGAGCGGCGTGGGTGCTGCGGACGGTCGTTTCGCACGGCCCCTCTCCGTGGAACCGCTCCGTTGTCGCCGTCTCCCCCTCCGGGAATGACGACGATTGCGAGCACGGCGACCAGCAGCACCGCCGCGACGGCCATCCAGGCGGCGCGCGCGGCCGGCCGGCGCCGCTCGCGCGGCCGGGCGCTCGATGCAGCGGCAGGCTCGGGTATCGGGCTGCGCCGCGGACCTTCAACGCTCTTGCGGTAGTCCTCTGCCAGTCGCTCGCCGTCAAGGCCCAAGAACGAGGCATAGGTGCGGATGAAGCCCCGCGTATAGACGCCTCCCGGCAAGGCGTCCCACTCCTCGTTCTCGATCGCGCGCAGGTAACGGACCCGGATCCGCGTCGCCGCTTCGACCTCGGCGAGCTCAATTTTGCGTCGATTGCGCGCCTCGCGAAAGACGTTGCCGATCGGGTTGTCCATCGGCCCATTGTCCTACCCCCAGAACGATGGGTCCAGCGGATCAGAGGCGCCCGGCGGCTACTCCGGCACGGCGCTGGGTGCTTCGGCGGCCTCCTGAGGTTGTCCTCCGCCGCCGGTCAGTCGAGCCAAATCACCCTGGCCAACCAAAACCTGGCGAGGTTTTGAGCCTTCGTAGCCGGAAATCACCCCACGTCGCTCGAGCATGTCGATCAGCCTGCCCGCACGGGTGTAGCCGACGCGCAGGCGGCGCTGGATCATCGAGACCGAAGCGGTTTCCGTCTCGACCACGACGCGGATCGCCTCGTCGAGCAAGTCGTCGCTGTCGGGGTCATAGTCCCCCTCGGTTTCGACGCCCTTCTCGGCGACGACCTCGAGCAGCTCCGCCTCGAATTC
>JAJKHV010000119.1 GCA_021154855.1 Solirubrobacterales bacterium | reverse complement strand
CTTTGCCGACCTTCTGCTGCAGCTCCTCCATCGCGGCGACGAGCTTCTTGATCTCGCCATGGGCGATGTCGAGCGCGTCGAGGATCTCCTGCTCGGTGACGCCATCGGCGCCGGCCTCGACCATCAGGATCGCCTCGTCGGTGCCGGCGACGATCAGGTCGAGCTCGAGCTCGGCGTGATCCTCCTCGGAGGGGTTGACGACGAAGTCGCCGTCGAGCTTGCCGATCCGCACCGCGCCGACGTGGGCGGCGACCGGCACCGGGGATATCGCCAGCGCTGCCGAGGCGCCGTTCATGGCGAGGATGTCGTAGGGGTTGATCTGGTCAACCGACATCGGAATCGCGACCAGCTGCGTCTCGTAGTGCCAGCCCTTGGGGAAGAGCGGGCGGATCGGCCGGTCGATCATGCGGGCGGTCAGGGTTGCCTTCTCGCCCGAGCGTCCCTCGCGACGGAAGAACGAGCCCGGGATCTTGCCCGCGGCATACATCCGCTCCTCGACGTCGACGGTGAGGGGAAGGAAGTCCACGTCGCGAAGGTTGCCGACGGTTGCGGTGCAGAGCACCATCGTGTCGCCGGCCTGAACCACGACCGCGCCACCCGCCTGCTTCGCGAGTTTTCCGGTCTCGAAGGAAATCTGGCTGTCGCCGATGTCCGCCGAAACGCGGGTTACGTCAAACATGCTCATTTAGTTGTCCTACCTCCGGCCACCCGGATGGTGGCCATCTGCATTCAGAACTCTCGTTCTCTTTCAAAAAAGAGGGTACATGGACCGGCGCAGCGAGCGCAGGCCGCCAAACCGGCAGGTGCAACGTTTTCTCCACCCACCAGGGGGACAAAGCGTTGCACCGGGTCTACGGCGGAAAGATCGCCGGCGTGCCGGTCACACCGGCGCGGATGCCGGACTCGAAGTCGCGGCGGATCCGGGCGTCGACCTCCCCGGCGCGGCGGTCGAGCTCGAAGCGCTCGAGGTCCAGTCCGAGCTGCTCGACGCGCCGCCAGAGGTGGGGATCGTCGACGTGGCCGCGGTCGGCGTAGAGCGAGTCGACCATCTCGAAGAATCGAGCTTGCATGCCTGCCGCCTCGGCGGCGGCGTGCAGCGCCGGCGAGCGCGGGTGCTTGCTGGCAACGGGGAAGTGGCGGAAGACCACCTCCGCCTCGCGCTCGCAGATCTCCTTCCAGGCCGAGGCGCAGTGCGGGCAGCCCAGGTCGGCGTAGACGATCAGCTGGGGGCCCTCCCCCCTGCGGTGGTCGCCCGGCCCGGCCGGCGGCACCGCGGCGCTGGTCAGCTCAGGCGACAGTGCTCAGCGCGTCGAAGATCAGATTCGCGCCGGGAATCTCCAGTGGCGTCGGCGACTCGTGCACCCACTCGACCGTCCCGGCCTCGTCGACGAGGACCAACGAGCGATTGGCGTGGCCGGTCCGCTCGATGTAGGCCCCGTAGGCGCGTGCTACGGCACCCTTGGGCTCGAAGTCAGCCAGCAGCGGGGTGTCGATGCCGAGCTTCTCCTGGAAGGCCTTGTGGGCGAAGCCGCTGTCGACGCTGATGCCGACCATCTGCACTCCCTTGGCCTCGATCTCCGGCTTGACCTCCTGGTAGATCGAGAGCTGGTCGCTGCAGACCGGGCTGAAATCGAGCGGGTAGAAGACCAGAAGGACCTTCTTGCCGCGGAAGTGGGCAAGGGAGACCTCTTTTCCATCCTGGTCGCGCAGGGTGAACTCGGGAGCCGGCTCGCCGGCGGCGATCATCGCCGCAGGCCGAGTTCGGCGACCAGCGAGCGGTAGCGCTCCAGATCGTGGCGCTCGAGGTAGCGCAGCATGCGGCGGCGCTTGCCGACCAGCATCAGCAGGCCGCGACGGGAGTGGTGATCCTTCGCATGCGTGCGAAGGTGCTCGGTGAGTTCGTTGATCCGCTCGGTGAGCAGGGCGACCTGGACCTCGGCTGAGCCGGTATCGCCATCGGCGCGACCGAATTTGCCGATCAGCTCGTCTTTTTTCTCCTTGGTCAGGCCCATTTCGTAAAAAGTGCCGCGCCCCTGGCGGAGCTCACGGCCGCTGGAAGCTAGCACAGACCCGCTGAGCGTCCTCGACATCGATCCGCATCTGGGCGATCAGCTCCTCGACGCTGGCGAAGCGTTTCTCGCCGCGCAGGCGGGCGACGAAGGCGACCCGGAGGTCGCTGCCGTAGAGATCGCCCTCGTAGTCGATCAGGTAGCTCTCGATCAGGACGCCGCGGCCGCTCTCGAAAGTCGGCCGGATGCCGACGTTGACGGCGGCGGGAACGCCGTCCGCAAAAGCCGCGTAAACGCCGTGACCGGGGATCGCCAGGCGGTCGTCCGGGACGATGTTGGCAGTTGGGAAGCCAAGCTCGCGGCCTCGTTGGTCCCCACTGACCACCTCGCCCTCGACCATGAAGGGAGCGCCGAGGCAGCGTCGAGCGCCCTCCATGTCGCCGGCCGCCACCAAGGCCCTGATCCGAGTCGAGGAGACGGTCTCGCCGTCGACCTCGACCAGGGGCACGACGCGGGTCTCGAATTCGCCACGGCTCGCCAGCATGGCTGGATCGCCCTTTGCCTTGGCACCGAAGCGGAAGTTCTCACCGACCGAGACGCGCTCGGCGCCGAGCCGCTCGACCAGCACGGCATCGACGAATTCCTCGGCGCTGCGCTGGGCAAACTCGCGATCGAAGGGAATTACCACCAGCTCCCGCACGCCGAGCCCCTCGATCACGTCGCGCTTGACCCCGAAGGGCATGATCAGCTTCGGCAGGGCGGCCGGGTGGAGGATCTCCAGCGGGTGGGGGTCGAAGGTGAGGACCGTGTCGGCGTCGTCGATCACCGCCTGATGACCGCGGTGGACGCCGTCGAAGGTGCCGATCGCGACGTGGCGGGGCCGCGGCCGGGCGTCGGGCAGCGAGGTGACCTCGATCTTCGCCATCAGCGCAGCGCCTCCGCTGCCGCTGGCACCAGCTCGCCGATCCGCTCCACGCTCAGCTCTTCTCCTACGTCGTCGATGGAGAAGGGCCCGATCGCCGTGCGGCGCAGCTGCGCGCAGTAGGCGTCCTCGAGGGTCTCGACCAGGGTGCGGATATAGGTCCCGGTAGAGCACTCGATCTCGTATTCGGCGCTCTCGTCGTCGCTGCGCAGGAGATCGGCGCGATAGACCTCAACCTCGCGTTCGGGCGTCTCGACCACCTCGCCGCGGTGGGCCTTGCGGTAGAGGCGCTCGCCGCCGACCCGCACCGCCGAGGTCATCGGCACCCGTTGGCGCACCCGGCCGATCGGCAGCTGCAGTGAGGACGGCACGCGGCCGGTCTCGCTGAGCTCGCCATCCGGATCGCCGGTGCTCGAACGCCAGCCAAGCCAGGCCTGCGCAACGTAGGTCTTCGGCAGTCCGGTGAGGAAGCGCTGCAGGCGGGTTGCCCGGCCCAGCATCACGAGAAGCAGGCCGGTGGCGAACGGGTCGAGCGTTCCGGCGTGGCCCGCCTTGCACCCGCGCTCTCGCCGCAACCGCTGCACCATGTCGTGGGAGGTTATCCCCGCCGGCTTGTCGCAGAGCAGCACCGTGCCCTCGTCGCCGCGCCGCATCTCAGGGGCCGAGCTGGGCGGTGACCTCGTCGCAGAGGAAGCTGACCAGCTCCTCGAGCTCGAGATCGGTGGAGAAGCCGGCGGCGCGTTTGTGCCCCCCTCCCCCGTGCGAGCGTGCGATCGCCGAGACGTCGATCTCCCCGCCGCTGGAGCGCAGGCTGACCTTGCGGGCGGCCCGCCCGCGGTCGCCCTGGTCGCGGATCAGCGCCGCCACCTTGGCGCCCTCGATCGAGCGAAGGTGATCGATGATGCCCTCGGTCATCTCGGCGCCGGCGCCGCTTGCCTCGTAGTCGGCGTCTGTGACGTAGGAGACGATCAGCCTCTCGCCGCAGTAGCGCCGGATGCCGTCGAGAGCCCGGGAGAGCAACTGCAGCTTCTCGATCGGAACGTGCTCGTAGAGGCGCCGGTAGGTCTCGTCGACGGCCACGCCGGCGTCGATCAGCTCGGCGGCGATGCGATGGGTGCGCGCGTTGGTGTTCTCGTACATGAACTTGCCGGTGTCGGTGATCAAGCCGACATAGAGAGCGGAGGCCATTTTGGGCGTGATCTCGGCGCCCAGCGCCAGCGCCAGCCCATGCACGATCTCGGCCGTGGAGGAGGCGCCCGTTTCGACCAGGTTGACGTCACCGAAGAGCGTGTTGTCGTGATGGTGGTCGATGTTGATGCGGAAGTTGCTCCCCGAGCTGAGGAACTCGACCGGCATGCGGTCGATGTTGCCGCAGTCGAGGAAGATCACGGTCCGGTCCGCCATGTCGGCGGGCGGCTCGTGGAAGACCTCCTCCAAGGGCAGGAAGCGATACTCGATCGGCAGCGGGAACTCCTTGGCCGCCATAAACATGACCGAGTCCTTGCCGAGCTGGCCGAGCAGCTCGTGCATGCCGAGCAGCGAGCCGAGCGCGTCGCCATCCGGGCCCTCGTGGGCGGTGAGCAGGAAGCGCTCGCGCGAGCGCAGCTCGCCCAGCACCTGTTCGGTTCCCGTCGTGGCCACCCCCGCGCCGTCGCTGCTCACGGTTCCTCCTCGTCGAGCAGGCGGGAGATCCGCATGCCCTGCTCGACCGTCTCGTCGTAGTGGAAGGAAAGGGTTGGTGTGCGCTTCATTCGGGTCTCCGCGGCGATCTTCGATTGCAGCACTCCGTGCGAGGAGCTCAAGCCGGTCATCGTGGCGTCTCGCTCCTCCTCAGACCCGAGCACGCTGACATATACCTTGGCGGCACGGAGATCTGGGCTGGTTTCCACCGAGGTCACGGTAACGAAGCCGATGCGGGGATCGCTGAGCTCGGAGATTGCCGCGCCCACCACCTCGCGGAGCACCTCGTTGATGCGGCGCATGCGAGGCGTGGCCATCCTAATCCAGCGTCTGCTCGACCTGCTTTGTCTTGTAGAACTCGAGCATGTCGCCCTCCTTGACGTCAGCGTAGCCGTCGAGGACAATGCCGCACTCCTGGCCCTCCTCGACTTCCTGCACGTTGTCTTTGAAGCGGCGCAGGGAGCCGAGTTTGCCGTCCCAGATGACCGTGCCTTCGCGGATCAGGCGGACGCTGGCGTCGCGGAGGACTTTGCCTTCGGTGACGATGCAGCCGGCGATGCGGCCGACCTTGGAGGCCTTGAAGGTCTGTTTGACCTCGGCCTCGCCGAGCGTCTCCTCGACCTCGACCGCCTCCAGCATCCCCTCCATCGCATTGCGCAGGTCTTCGGTGATTTTGTAGATCACCGAGTAGGTTCGGACGTCGACGCCCTCGCGCTCAGAGGCGCGGCGCGCATCGGCCAGCGGCCGCACGTTGAAGCCGATGATGATCGCGTCGGAGGCCGAGGCCAGCATCACATCGGACTCGTTGATACCGCCGGTCTGCGAGTGGATGATGTTGATCCCGACCTGCTCCTGGGGCACCTTGGCGATCTCGTCCTGGAGCGCCTCCAGCGAACCGGCAACATCGGCCTTGAGGACGATGTTGAGCTCCTTGATATCGCCCTCCTGGACCCTCGAGAAGACCTCCTCGAGGCTGACCTTGCGGGCCTGGCGACGGGCCAGAGCCTCGGTCTTGAGCCGGTTGGCACGCTCCTGGGCTTCCTGGCGAGCCCGACGGTCGTTCTCCACTGCATGCACGAACTCGCCTGCGTCGGCAACGCCGTCGAATCCGAGGACCTCGACCGGCATGCCTGGCCCAGCGCTCTGCACCCGCTTGCCGGTGAAGTCGTGCATCGCCCGCACCCGGCCCCATTGCGGCCCGGCGACCAGCGAATCGCCGACCTTCAGAGTGCCGCGCTGGACGAGGATCGTGACCACGGGGCCGCGGCCGGGATCGAGCTGGGACTCGACCACGGTTCCGGAAGCCGGCGCGTCCGGATTGGCGCCAAGTTCCTCCAGCTCGGTCACGAGCAGGATCATCTCGAGCAGTTTGTCGAGGCCTTCGTGGGTCTTGGCGGAGACGTCGACGTAGACCGTCTCCCCGCCCCAGTCCTCGGGTGTCAGACCATCGGCGGCGAGCTCGTTGCGGACACGGTCGGGCTGGGCGCCCTCCTTGTCGATCTTGTTGACCGCGATCAGGATCGGCACGTCGGCGGCGCGGGCGTGGTCGATCGCCTCTTTGGTCTGCGGCATGACGCCGTCGTCGGCCGCGACGACGACGACAGCGATATCGGTGACCTTGGCGCCGCGGGCGCGCATCGCGGTGAAGGCGGCGTGGCCGGGGGTGTCGAGGAAGGTGATCGACTTATCTGCGTGGTGGACCTGGTAGGCACCGATGTGCTGGGTGATGCCGCCGGCCTCGCCCGCGGCGACCTCGGTCTCGCGGATCGCGTCCAGCAACGAAGTCTTGCCGTGGTCGACGTGCCCCATGATCGTGACCACCGGCGGCCGGTCGACGAGCTCCTCGTCGCTGTCCTCGAACTCAGGCTCCTCAGGCTCCTCGTCAGCGGTGGTGACGATCTCGAGCTTGCGGTCGTACTCGTCGGCGATCGCCGAGATCGACTCGTCGGTCAGGGTCTGCGTGAGGGTCGCCATCTCCCCCATGGTCATCAGCTTCTTGATCACCTCAGCACTGCCGAGGCCCAGCAGCTCGGCGACCTCGCGCACGGTCGCCCCAGAGGGGACCTTGGTCGCCTCCGGCTCGACCTCAGCAGCTTTGGGCGGCGGCTCCTCCAGCAGCGGTCGGCGACGCCGTCCACCGCGCCTGCGTGGCGGACGCTGCGGCGGCGGACCGCCCATCTGGTCACGACGCGCAGCCTGAGAATCGATCACGACGCGGCGCTTTTTGCCAGCGCCACCGCCTGTCCCGCCGCCCGCCGCGGGTTTGCCGGCTGGGCGAACCGGTCCTTTGGAAGCCTGGGATGCCTGCGGAGCGGATTTGGCGGCAGCTGGTTTAGGCGCTGCGACGGTTTTTTCCTGCTGCGGTGCGGAAGCGGGAGGCGCGGGCTTGGCGTCGGTCGCGGAGGCAGCGCCGCCGTTTCCCTTGGCTGCTTGGATCGCCTTCAACGCAGCTGCCTCGTCAACGCTGGACGCGGCAGCTTTAGCCTCAATTCCAGCGTTTTTAAGCGCGGCAAGGAGCTCTTTACTCTCAAGCCCTTGCGCTTTGGCGATCTCGTGAACCCGTTTTTTCGCCACTAGGCTTGCTCTGCCTCCTCGGCAACGGGCTCAGGCGCAGGAGCTTCCTCGGCGACTGGCTCCACCTCGGGCTCATCAGCAGTCTCGTCCTGAACCTGCTCAACCGCGGGCTCCTCAGCGGATTCCTCGGACGCTTCGGCCTCGGCGGCAGCCGCCGCCTCGTCGAACTCGGATTCGGCCCGAGCGACGATTTCGTCGACCTGCCCCTGATCGGCATCGGGATCGGCAAGGATCGCGACCTCGGTCTCAGTGACTTGCGCCATCACCAGCATCTGATTTGTCTGGAAACGACTCAACGCCTGGTGCTGCGGCAGACCGCAGTAGGTCGAGTCGGCAATGGCGGCGTTCGGGCAGCGGCGCCCGTTCGAGAGCACCGCCAGGCAGCGTCCGTCAAACGTTTCTTCGCCCTCGTACTCGACGTCCTGGTCCTCCTGGGAGAACTCTGTCTCGGACTTGATGTCGACCCGCCAGCCGGTCAGGCGGGCGGCGAGGCGGGCGTTCTGGCCGTCCCGGCCGATCGCCAGCGAGAGCTGGTCATCGGGGACGATCACGGTCGCCTGGCGCTCGTCGTCGTCGACGATCACCTCGCGCACGCGGGCCGGCGAGAGCGCCTTGGCGACGAAGCGGGCGGGCTCGTCGTTGTGGGGAATGATGTCGATCTTCTCGCCGCGCAACTCGGAGACGACCATCCGCACGCGAGAGCCGCGTGGGCCGACGCAGGCGCCGACCGGGTCGACGCCGTCGGCGTGGGAGATCACGGCGATCTTCGAACGATAGCCGGGCTCGCGGGCGACGCCGACGATCTCGACCAGCTTGTCGGCGATCTCCGGCACCTCCAATTCGAAAAGGCTCTTGATCAGCTCCGGACTGCGCCGCGAG
>JAJKHV010000118.1 GCA_021154855.1 Solirubrobacterales bacterium | reverse complement strand
GCGGCGAGGCGCAGCGGATCAAGCTGGCGACCGAGTTCTCCAAGGTCGCGACCGGCAATACGCTCTACATCCTCGACGAGCCGACGACCGGCCTGCACTTCGCAGACGTGCAGCGCCTGCTCGACGTGCTCGGCCGCCTGGTCGACGCCGGCAACACCGTGGTCGTGATTGAGCACAACCTCGACGTGATCAAGACGGCTGACCACCTGATCGACCTCGGTCCCGAGGGCGGCGAAGAGGGGGGAGAGGTGGTCGCCACCGGCACCCCCGAGGAGGTCGCGGCGGTTGCCGGCTCCTACACCGGCCGCTTCCTCAGCGGGCTGGTCGAGCCGGCGAAGCCGAAGCGCGGGGCGCGCAGAAGGCAAACAACGGCTGTGGCTGCCTGAGGATCCGACCGCACAGATCCCGTCCTCACCGGCACGATTCGACCGCACAGATCCGGCCCTTACCGGTAACGTAGTAATCGAAGTAATTCGAGTATCGCAATGGAGAGGACCGGAGCGTGCCGCAGGGAACACCCTGGCGACGATTGATCATTCCAGCCATGCTGCTTGCAGTGGCGGCGACGGTTGCAGGCTGCGGAGGAGGAGCCAATGGAGGTGAAGGAACGATCGCCTTTCTCCTGCCTGAAGATCAAGCTGAACGCTACGAGGCCCATGATCGGCCCGACTTCGAAAAGAAGGTCGAGGGGCTCTGCGGAAGCTGCAAGGTTCTCTACAGCAACGCAAAAGGGGATGCGCCCAGGCAGCGCGAACAGGCCCAAGCGGCGCTGGCCCACGGCGCCGACGTGCTCGTCGTTGCGCCCGTCCACACTGCGCTGGCGGCGGGACTGGTCAAAAAGGCGAACGCTCGAAAGGTCCCGGTGGTGTCATACGACCGCCTGATCGAAAACGGCAAGGTCGACTACTTGGTTGCTTTCGATAACGAAGAAATCGGCGAGCTGCAGGGAAAGTCGCTTGCAGGGAAGCTCAAGGAGGACGGCAGTCCAAGCGGACCGGTCGTGATGCTGAGCAGCAATGCCAGGGGCAATGGCCCACGCGACTACGGCGTCCGAACGACGCTTGCCAACAACGGAGTCAAGATCGCCACTGAATATCACCCATACAGCTCATCGGCGGCCAAGGCCGAGGGGGAGGTGCGGCGGGCGATCGCAACCCTTGGCCGGAACGGATTTGCCGGCATATACGCGTCCAACGACGAAATCGCGGCAGGCGCGATCGCGGCGCTGAAGGCAGCGAATATCGACCCCGAAGAAAAACCCACGACCGGCGAAGAGGCCACCCTCGCGGGTATCCAGCGCATAGTGGCGGGCGAACAGTACATGACCGTTTATAAGCCATTCGAGCAAGAGGCCGATGTCGCCGCGGAGCTTGCCGTCGAACTGGCCAACGGGGACGAAGTGCCCCCAGACCGGTTTACCGACGAACCTTCCAACGGGTTTCGTGACGTGCCCGCGATCCTCCTCAAGCCGATAGCCGTGACGAGAGACAACGTCAAGGCCACCGTGATCGCCGACGGATTTCTCAAGCTCGCGCAGCTCTGCGGCGGACGCTATGCGGCCGCCTGCAAAAAGGCGGGCGTCACTTAGCGTTCGGCTCCGCGGTGTGGACTCGACTCTCGACTCGCTCTTTCCTGCATAAAACCCTGCCTTCCGGGTAGGCAGGGGGAGGCGGGTCCAAAAGGAGGAGAACGATGTCCCACATGAGGTTCAGGCGAGTCGCGACAGTCACAAGCCTGCTGCTGGCATCGACCGTGGTGGCGAGCGGATGTGGCGGCAGCAGTGGGGGTGGAGGGCCGAAGATCGCCTTCCTGCTTCCCGAGAACCAGACGCCGCGCTATGAGTCCGCAGACCGGCCTTACTTCGAAGAAGACGTCGAAAAACGCTGCGAAGACTGCGAAATCCTCTACAACAACGCGACGGAGGACCCCTCCAAGCAGCAGAGCCAGGCCGAAGCGGCGCTGACCCAGGGCGCCGAAGTCCTCGTCCTCGACCCGGTCGACGCGGCCTCGGCGGCGGCGATCGTCGAAAAGGCCAAAGCGCAGGACGTGCCCGTGGTGAGCTACGACCGCTTGATCGAAAACGCCGACGTCGATTACTACGTCTCCTTCGACAACGAACGAGTCGGCCAATTGCAGGCGGAATCGCTCTCGAAAAAGCTCAAAGAAAACGGCAGCACGAGTGGGCCGATCGTGATGATCAGCGGCGACCCGGCGGACAGCAACGCCGCCCTCTTCAAGAAAGGTGCCCAGAAAGGGTTCGAATCGGCTGGTGTCGATGTCGCCAAGGAATACGACACGCCGGAATGGTCGGCGACCAACGCTCAGAACGAGATGCAGCAGGCGATCACGGCGCTCGGCAAGAGCGGCTTCAACGGGGTTTACGCGGCCAACGACGACACCGGCGGCGGCGCAATCGCGGCGATGAAATCGGCCGGCATCAACCCCGAAGAAAAGCCGACCACCGGTCAGGATGCCACCGTCGCGGGCCTCCAGCGCATCGTCGCCGGCCAGCAGTACATGACCGTCTACAAGGCGATCAAGCCAGAGGCCGAAGCGAGCTCGGAAATCGCGGTCGCCCTAGCCGAAGGCAAGCCGGTGAAAGCCAAAATTACCGACAAAGTCGACAACGGCAAGACCCAGGTGCCCTCGGTCCTCTTCGAACCGGTCGCGGTGACCAAAGAAAACATCAACCAGACGGTGATCAAAGACGAATTCGTCAGCGCCGACGAACTCTGCACCGGCCCCTACGCCAAGCCCTGCGAAGAAGCGGGAATCTCGTAGGCGAGGGCAAGGCGAGGTAATGAACGCCGCCGCTCCGTTGCTCGAGATCGACGGGGTCAGCAAGAGGTTTGGCCCGGTCCAGGCTCTGGACCGGGTCGACTTCGGCGTCCGAGAAGGTGAGGTCGTCGGCCTCGTCGGCGACAACGGCGCCGGCAAGTCGACCTTGGTCAAGACGATCGCCGGGATCCACTCTCCCGACACCGGCGAGATCCGCTTCGCCGGCGAGGCAGTGCGCATCTCTCGGCCCAACGACGCCACCGCGCTCGGCATCGCCACCGTCTACCAGGACCTGGCGCTCTGCGACAACCTCGATGTCGTCGCCAACATCTTCCTCGGCCAGGAGGAGATCACGGGCGGCCCGGCAGGAGCCACGCGACAGCTCGATGAGGCGAAGATGGAGCATCGGGCGGGCGAGCTGCTCTCGAGTCTCGCCGTGACCATCCCAAGCATGCGCACCGAGGTCGGCACGCTCTCCGGCGGTCAGCGTCAGCAGGTCGCCGTGGCGCGCTCCCTCCTCGGCGAGCCGAAGATCGTGCTGCTCGACGAGCCGACGGCAGCGCTCGGCGTGCCGCAGACCAAACAGGTGCTGGAGCTGATCGGACGGTTGCGCGAGCGCGGACTTGGCGTGGTCGTGATCAGCCACAACCTCGCCAACGTCTTCGAGATCGCCGACCGGATCGTCGTCCTGCGCCTCGGCCGCGCGGCGGGCGACTTCCAGGCCGAGGAAACGACCGAGGAGCACGTGGTCGCGGCGATCACCGGCGCCGGCGGCAACGGCGAGAAGAGGGGAGAGGAGGAGGCTCGATGAGCGCTGCAGAAGGGACGACGCCCGCCACAGCGGGGGAGACCCGCGAGGCAGGCACGGCGTCCCAGGCCGTGCGGCGCTTCGTTCAGGGGGACCTCGCCTCGCTGCGCGTGGTGATCGGCCTGGCGGTGATCTGGGCGATCTTCCAGTTCGAGAACGACCGCTTCCTGACTGCCGAGAACCTGACCAACCTGATGCTGCAGATCACCGCGGTGGGACTGATCTCGATCGGCATCGTCTACGTGCTGCTGCTCGGCGAGATAGACCTCTCGGTTGGCGCGGTGAGCGGGCTGGCGGCCGCCGTGATGGCGGTACTCAACGTTCAGCACGGCTGGAGCCCCTATCTGGCAATCGTTGCTGCCGTGCTTGTTGGCACGGCGATCGGCTTGCTTCAGGGCTCCGTCTTCACTCGCTTCGGCGTGCCCTCCTTCGTCGTCACCCTGGCCGGCCTGCTGGCCTGGCAAGGAGCCCTGCTGCAGGTCCTCGGCTCGACCGGCTCGATCAACATCAACGACCCGAAGATCACCGGCCTGGCCAACACCTTCTACTCGGACGTCGTCGGCTGGATCTTCGCGGCAGTGGTGATCGCAACCTATGCGGGCATAGTGCTCGCCGGCTATCGCAGCCGAGTTTCCCATGGCCTGACGGGCGAGAGCCTGGCGCCGCTCGCGATCCGGATCGTCCTCGTCGCCCTGATTACGATCGTCGCCGTTGCCGTCCTCAATTCCGATCGTGGCGTGCCGCTGGCGCTCCTGATCCTTCTCGCCTTCGTCGTCGGCTTTGAATATCTCGCCAAGCGAACCCGCTTCGGCCGCCACGTCTATGCCGTCGGCGGCAACGCCGAGGCCGCGCGGCGGGCTGGGATCGGTGTGGACAAGATCCGCATCGCTGTCTTCGCCCTCGCCAGCACGATGGCGGCCATCGGCGGAATCCTCGCTGCCTCCCGCCTGCTCGCCGTGAACCAGAGCTCCGGCGGCAGTGAACTGCTGCTGCTCGCGATCGCCGGCCCAGTGATCGCCGGCACCAGCCTCTTCGGCGGCCGCGGTGCCGTCTGGACGGCCCTGCTCGGCGCGCTCGTGATCGGCTCGATCGCCAACGGCATGGACCTGCTCGCGCTCTCCTCGGCGGTGAAGTTCATGGTCACCGGCGGCGTCCTCCTGCTCGCAGTGATCGTCGACGCGATCGCCCGCCAGCAGCGCCAGGCCGCCGGCAGGGTCTAACGTCGACGCGATCGCCCGCCAGCGCCGGCAGACCGCCGGCAACTTCTAACTTCGAAGCGGTGCAACGCTTTGTCCCCCTGCTGGGAGGTGAGCGCGTTACAGCCGTACTCGGCGCGAAGAGCAGGGAGCGCCGAGGACGCGGTGCAACGCTTTGTCCCCCTGCTAGGGGGTGAGCGCGTTGCAGCGGTACTCGGCGAGGGAGCAGGGAGGGCCCAGTAGCGCTGCTGGCGGGTTAGCGTTGCAGCGCTACTTGGCGAAGAGCAGCGAGGCGCCGATTGCGCCCCCTAGGTCGCCGAGCGACGCGACCCGTATGGCGGGTGGGCGCTCGTTGACGAAGAGGTGCTTGTCCATCTCCTCGGTCAGCGGCTCCATATAACGCTCTCCGAAACGCACCCCCAGACCGCCGCCGACGATCACCGCTTCGGGATCGAGCAGGTTGACGGCCGAGGCGACACCGGTACCCAGGGCCTCGATCGCTCGGTCGATCAACCTTCCGGCGAGCTCGTCGCCGTGCTGGATCGCGCGATCCCAGATCCCGCTCGTCAGCCTGTCTTTTCCGTGCTTCTCCATCAGCTTGAAGAGGTCGGTCTTGGTGCCCTCCTCATGTTGGCGCCGGGCCTCGGCCTCCATCGCCGCGCGGCCGGCGTAGGCCTCCATGCAGCCCCTGCGCCCGCAGGGACACTTGGCCCCACCGCGCTTGACGACCATGTGGCCGATCTCACCGGCGGCCCCGCGGCCCAGCCACGGCTTGCCGTCGAGGACGATGCCACCGCCGACGCCGGTCCCCCAGAAGACCCCGATCAGGCTGGAGAACGGGCGCCCAGCCCCGAGGTGGAACTCGGCTTCGGTGGCCACCTGCACGTCGTTGCCCAACCGCACCTCGACGCCGAGCGCTTTTGCCAGCGTCTCGCCGAGTGGGAAGCTGCCCTCCCAGTCGGGCAGGTTGCGCGCGGCCGAGACGACGCCCGTCTTGCCGTCGACATCGCCTGGCGAGCCGACCCCAACCCCCTCCAGGTCTTCCGGTTTGACACCAGCGGACGAGGCTGCCTCGCGAAGCGCGTCCTCCATCGCCTGCGCCACATCGGCCGGGCCGCCCGATGTCGGCGTGGGATGTCGCGCCTCGCCGAGGACCTCTCCGCCCGGGTCGACGATCGCGGTCTGGATCTTCGTCCCGCCAAGGTCGATACCGCCGCGCGGAACGCCTCCGGCCAACGTCAAGCCTCCGCCTCCGCCGGCGCCGCGCCCCGCAGCACGTCGATCAGCTCCAGGCTGACCGGGTCGTCCTTGACGCTGATACCGACCAGGGTCGCCTTGTCGCCGTCAGTCGGAGACTCGATCGTCAGCGAGGTCATGCCACCACTCGCGTCACTGCTGACCTTCAAACCCGCTCGCTCCCAGAGGCCGACCTCGTCACCGAGCTTGTAGCTGCGGCCGACGCTGAGCTTGAATGCATAGAGCTTCTCAGGGGTCGCCGCCAGCATCACCTTGTCAGGGAGGCCGCCAGCCTTCTTTTTGCGCAGCATCTTGATGCCGGCGTAGACTGCGCCGCCCAGTTGAGCCTTGGAGGCGACGTAGTTGGCGCTCGCCCCGCCCTGGCGGAAGCCCGCGGCGGCAAGCACCTCTTCGCCGTTGACGCGCGACGCGACCAGGTCCAGGCACTGCCGCCGCCACTCGGCGACCTGATCCTCGCTCATCTCGAACATTCCCATCGCGCTTCCTCCTTCCCGGGTTGGGGGCCGACCCTACTGGCGGCTGCTCTGGAAAGCTAGAAGCGTGGCAGCTGAGCAGACGGGTTGGCGAGTGTGGTGGACAAAGCGGCGCTGGTATGAACGTAACCGGCGCCCGCTGCGCCGTTGGCGCCTGGCTCGCCACGCCGCCCGAGGCGGCTTCTTTATCCGTGAGCCACTCGAGGGAGAGGCGCTGGAGGCGCTCGATGAGGGGCGGTTGCGGATCGGCGAAGGGACGCTGCTCGAGCCCGGCTGCTGGCTGACCCTGGCGCCCGAGGCACGGATCGAGATCGGCGCCGGCTGCTTCCTCAACCGCAACACGATGCTGGCGGCCCTGGAGTCGGTCGAGATCGGTGACAACACGATGTTCGCCAACGGCTGCTTTGTCGGGGACTCGTCGCACCGTTTCGATGACCCGGACACACCGATAACGCAGCAGGGCTTCACATCAAAGGGCCCGGTGAGGATCGGCTCCAACTGTTGGTTCGGCGTCAACTGCGTCGTCACGACCGGCGTCACGATCGGCGATCGCTGCGTGATCGGCGCCAACTCGGTCGTAACCAGGGACGTGCCGCCCGGGACGGTCGCGGCCGGAAGCCCCGCCAAGCCGATGAGCCGGTCCTGACGCGCGAGT
>JAJKHV010000117.1 GCA_021154855.1 Solirubrobacterales bacterium | reverse complement strand
GGCGGTCAGCAGGCGGACCTTGCCGATGTCCTTGAGGAAGAGCTGCAGGGAATCGGTGGTCATGTCCGGTTTCAGGTCGAGCGCGGCTTTCTGGCGGCGCCGGCCTTTTTTGCCGGTGTCGATGGGCAGTGCTTCGGCGGCCGCTTTCTGGGCCGGGTCCATGTCCTCGACGAGCTCGATGCCCGACTTCTCGAGGTGCCCGTAGAGATCCTCGACGTCGGACTCGTCGAGATCGACCTCCGAAACCGCAGAGGCAACGTCGCCGAAGGTCAGCACCCCAAGCTGCTGCCCTCTAGTTATGAGGCCTTTGACCTCCTCCATCTCCTGAAGCTCAGCTACCAGCATCCGTCTACTCTCGTTTCCTTGCGCTCGAAGGTTTAGTCCTGCCCACAGAAATACCATCCCAGGGCGGAAAGTCGCGAAAAAACGGACCGGCGAACTGGTCCGCGAAGCCAACTAGTCTGCGCTGCACTGCCCCAGGACAGCGTCTCGGCACTGCTCAAACGTCTGTTCGCATGATAATCGCTTCAGTTTCTGAAGTCAATGCCCAAATCGGTGCGACATCCACACCCCTGGCTGCGTGCCTTCTGGCAGCGCGCCTACCGCGAGAACGTCACCGGCCTCTCCGCGATGGTCGCCTACAACCTGATGCTGGCGGTCTTCCCCTTTGCCCTGCTGGTGCTTTTCATCTTTGGCCAGGTGCTGAAGATCGGCGGGGTCGAGTCGAGCGTGCTCAACGACCTACAGCGTCTCTTTCCCAACGTCGAGCAGGGCACGCTGACAGACGTGCTCAACCGGATCGAGGAAAACTCGACCACGATCGGGATCGCCGCCTTCTTCGGCTCGCTTTGGATCGGTGCCTCCTTTTGGGGGGCGATGGACACCGCCTTCTGCCGCATCTACCACGTCGAGTGCCGTGGCTGGGTCGAGCAAAAGCGCTTCTCGTTCGCGATGCTCGGTGTCGTCCTGCTCTTCATCGCCGCCAGCATCTTCCTGCCGGCAATGGAGAGTGCCCTCGTCTCCAGCACCGACCGGCTCCCCTTCGGGCTTTCCGACATCAAGGTCATCGACACGACCCTGTTGCTCGGCGCTGCGATCCTGATCACCTTCCTGATCTGCTGCGTGATCTTTTGGGCGGTCCCCAAGGGGCACATGCCTTGGCGGGCTGTCTGGCCCGGAGCGGCCTTCGTAACCGTTGGCGCCGGCATCGCTAACTGGCTTTTCCCGGTCTACCTGTCCAACGTCTCCAGCCTCTCCCGCTTCGGCTCCACGCTTGGCTTCATCCTGATCGCCCTGCTTTGGTTCTACGTGCTGAGCCTGGCCTTGATGGCCGGTGCCGTGATCAACTCGCTGCGCCACGAGCTGCACGACACCGGCGAGATGCCCTATGCGCGCTCGAGCGCGCCGCGACGATCGGGCGACTGCGGTTGTGGGGACTCGGCGCCCTCAGCCGCAGCGGAGACTCGCAGCGGCGGCTCGGGCGAGCCGTAGTAGCAGAGGGTCAGCTCCAGCAGCTCCGGGCCCAGCCTCGGAAGGTCCGCGATTTCGTCGGCGAGGATCAGCTGCTTGACACGAGAGACGACTGCACCGACAACCGCGTTCTCGAGCGCCGGCCTCGGCGTGGCGACATCCGTGCTGCCAACGGCGGCGAGCTGCAGGAGGCGTGCGTAGCGCTCGAGCCACTCCTGATGGCGGGCGGCAATCTCCTCGCCCGCCGCGGGGGCCTCGATGACGAGGAGACGAGCCAGACTCGGGTTACCGGCGAGCAGGTCGAGGCACGCGCCAAGAGCAGCATCGACCCGATCGGCGAGGCCTGAGCGGGTGTAGCACTGGAAGGTGAGCACGCCGAGCAGTCGTTCCTGGGCGATCTCGTGAGCCGCGGCGAAGCAATCACGCTTGTCGGCAAACTGCTCGTAGAAGGAGTTGCGGCGGACCTGCCCAAGCTTGACGATGTGCTCGACGGTCGTCCCCTCGAAGCCGTTTTCCGCCACCGCATCCGGCAGCGCGGCGAGCATCCGCTGCCGCTGGTCAACGGCAACCGCGTCGGCCGAGATCTGGCGACGGCCGCGCTGAGTTTGCAATAGATCCTTGGCGTTATCCATGTTTGGCACTTCGACGGAGTTTCGGTACGTGCAAATTCTAACAAAGAACAAGGCGGTTCTCTGCTAAGAATAAGTTAGCCCAGCCGCCCGGCGCAAAGGAATTCCAGCGTTCCAAGGGGCGCTTGGATAGGCCAGAGTCGGGAAAGTGCGAGGCAGCTGATCGCGGTGAGCATGTGCTCAAGAGGCGGCGGCCGCCCTTTTGGTGGGTGATGACGGCATAGGCCGGCGGAGCGGGACGCCCTAGCTCCGCAGGACGGCGCTGAAATCCTCTACAGCACCGAAAGAGCGGAGATGACAAAGGATCCCGAATCCCCCGGCGAGGCCGACGTCCTCACGCCGACGACGCCGTTGGACATCGGCGCACGGGCCCAGGAGGAGCGAATCCTCAGGGCGATGGCTAAGAGCTGTGCCGAAAAAACCTTCTCGGGCACGACGATCGCGGACATCGTCGGTAACGCGAGCATTTCCCGAGCAACCTTCTACAAGCACTTCGCCAACAAAAGGGAGTGCTTCGACGCCACAACCGACGCCTTTCTGACCGAACTGCGGTTTGCCGCCCAGGAGGCGCGTCCGGGCGGCGAACAATGGGATCCGGACTCGATACGAACGGTGATGGCAGCGATTCTTCAACTGCTTGCAGCCAAGCCCGACCATGCGCAGATGCTGGTGGTCGAGGCCCCCAACGTCGACCCCGAGATCGTGCGCCGCTACAGGGATCTCGTCATCGAGGCACTGAAGGCCCAGCGCCAGACGGCAAAGGCGACCCACGATGGGGCCGACCCGGAACTCGCCTTCGGACGCGCCAAGGTGCTGGTCGCGACTTACCTCTCGGCCGGCAAAGTCGAGCAACTTCCGTCGCTCCTGCCCGAGCTCGTCTACATCGCGCTTCTCCCGTATCTCGGCCAAGAGGGCGCTCTGGAACAGGCCCAGTTAGATCGATGAGCTCCCGGTCCGACATCGAGGCCCCGTCTTCGCCTTCGGGACTGGACGGTGGCTCAGCGCTGGATCTTCACCTTTGGAAGTTGCCGCGCGGGCGTCACGGGCTGCCCGCCGAGCTGGTCACTCGTTCTCAGCGTGAGCGACTGCTTGCCGCCGTGGTGCAGGTGGCGGCAGACAAGGGATACCTCGCCTGCTCGGTGGCCGACATCCTCAAGGCCGCGGGCGTGGGCAGAGAGTCGTTTTACCGGCACTTCAGCGACAAGGAAGACTGCTTCATTGCCGCAAACGACATGCTGGTCGACAACCTCGAGAGGCGAGTCGGTGAAGCCTACGAAGAACCGGGCGCCTGGACGGAGCGGGTCCGTTGCTGCCTTGCCGCCACGCTTGCCTGGCTCGCCACCAACCCCGACGTAGCTCGGGTGATGATTATCGAGATGGGCACCGTCGGCCCGATTGCGAGTGTCCGCTTCGAGCAGACCTTCAGCCGCCTCACCGCGCTGCTCGGCGACTGCCCGGACCTGGTCGAAAGCGCCCCCGGCCTTCCCAACATCGCCAGCATTGCAGCGGGCGCGGTATTTGCCGGCGTCTACGACAAAGTCGTGAGTGGCAATACGGCCGAGCTGGCGGAGCTGCTGCCCCAGCTCACCTATGAGTTGCTGGTGCCCTATGTCGGCGAGGAGGCTGCGAGCGCCGAACGCGCGGTGGCCGCAGAGCAGACCGAAGCGTGATCCGCTCGCACGGGCGTCAGCCGTAGCGCTCGCCGATGACAGTCCGCAACTTCGCTCGATCATGGCGGGCGTGGATGCGGCGAACCGTGCCTGAGCGGGAGCGCATGACGAGTGACTCGGTACTGGCGCCGGGGCCCCGGTAGCGCACTCCCTGCAGCACGTCGCCGTCGGTGACCCCGGTGGCAGAAAAGAAGACGTCCTCGCCGGAGCAGAGGTCGTCAGCGGTGAGAATGCGGTCGAGGTCGTAGCCGGCCGCGAGAGCTGCGCTGCGCTCCTCGTCGTTGCGCGGCCAGAGGCGACCCAGCAACTGCCCGCCCATCGACTTCAGCGCAGCCGCCGAAAGGACGCCCTCGGGCGTCCCGCCGATGCCCCAGAGGAGGTCCACCGGTGAGCGCTCACTGACGGCGAGCAGGGCCGCGGAGACGTCGCCGTCGGTGATCAGACGGATGCGACCACCGGCCTCGCGGACCTCGCGCATCGCATCCTCGTGGCGCGGTCTGTCAAGCATGACCACGGTGACGTCGCCCACACTGCCCCCCTTGCGCTCAGCGATCAGCTTCAGGGTCTCGGGCAGCGGGCGATCGATGTCAAGCAGGTCGGCTATCTCCTCGCCCCCGGCCATCTTCTCCATGTAGACGCATGGGCCTGGATCGAACATCGTGCCCCGCTCGGCGAGCGCTATCACGGCGAGGGCGCTGGGCATGCCGAGCGCGCAGAGGCGCGTGCCCTCCAACGGGTCAACGGCGATATCGACGACGGGCGGGCTGCCGTCGCCGATCTGCTCGCCGTTGTAAAGCATCGGCGCCTCGTCCTTCTCCCCCTCGCCAATCACGACCATGCCGTCCATTGCGACCGAGTCGAGCACGAAACGCATCGCGTCGACGGCGGCCTGGTCGGCGGCGATCTTGTCACCGCGACCGACCCAGCGAGCGGCGGCAAGGGCGGCGGCCTCGGTCACGCGCACGAGCTCGAGCGCGAGATTGCGGTCGGGCTTCGTGACGGGCGTGGACTCCATCCCCACGGCAGCCTATTCAAATCGCCCGCACGAACCCGCAGCGATCGCACCGTTCGACGTATTGGACACACTGGAGTGTGGTCAACCGATCGAATGGCGAACTGTAGGGTCTCCGTATGGGTGAACGCTGGGGGCTGACACTTCCCCTCCCGGGCCTCTCGCTGGCTGCTCACGAAGACCTGGTCAAGCAGGCCGAGGCAGTTGGCTACACGGACTTCTGGAGCGGCGAGACGAACGGGCCTGATGGCTTCACGCCACTGGCGCTCAGCGCGGCCTGGACTGAGAATGCACGGCTTGGGACTGGGATCGTCGGCGTCTTCCAGCGCGGTCCGGCGCTGCTGGCCCAGGAGGCAGCGGCGCTCGCCGATGCCTCGAACGGACGCTTCGTCCTAGGCATCGGATCCTCGTCAGACCGAATCGTCGAAGGCTGGAACGGGATTCCCTTTGAGCGGCCGCTGGGTAGGGTGCGCGAGACGCTCGATTTCCTCGGGGTGGCACTCGACGGGGAGCGCACGACGAGCGGCTTCAAGCTGGAGAGCGCTCCGGCGCAGCGGGTGCCGATCGTCCTGGCGGCGCTGCGCGGCAAGATGCTCGAGCTGGCGGTTGAGCGCGCCGACGGCGCCTTCACCAACTTCCTACCGCTGGGCGGGCTGCCCACGGTGACTGCACAGCTCGACGGCGCACCCGAGGGCTTCGAGCTGCTCTGCCGCTTCTTCTGCCTGCCGGGAGAGCGCGAGGCGGTCGAGCCGCTGGCCCGCTTCATGTTCTCCTCCTACATCACCGTCCCGGTCTACGCCGCCTTCTACCGCTGGCTTGGCTACGGCGATGAGATCGACGCGATGGTGGCTGCCTGGGAGGGCGGCGATCGTCAGGCCGCGGCCGCCGCGGCGCCCTGGGAGCTGATCGAGGCGATGTTCATCTTCGGCTCACCAGCTGAGATGAAGGAGCGCATCGGCGCCTTTGTCGATGGCGGCGTCACACTGCCGATCCTCACCCCGATTACGACGCCCGACAAGCTGGCCGAGCTGATCGCCGCCCTCGCGCCCGCCTGATTAGAGCTTTTCATCGCGGGTACCAGCGTCTTTCAGGCAGGTAACGGGAGTAGGTCTGGAGGGAACCATGGCTGAAACGAAAACCCGCCCCTCGAGCGGGCGTGGGCAAGGAACCAAACGCAAACCCAAACCGGCGAAGGCCGGCAAATCGAGCACGGCGAAATCGTCAAACGGAGCGAGCGCTTCTCGGGCACCGAAATCGCGCGCCTCCAGCGCCTCTCGGCGGACGCCACAGACAAAAAGCTCGTCGAAATCCAAAAATGGTGCTGCCCGCGTGGATGCCGGACGCGATGCAAGTGAGGAGACCTCAAAGCACGCCGGGCACACGATCGGGGACGCGGCCAGCAGCGTTGGGCGAGCGGCGAGCAAGGCGAAGACTCCGCTGCTGGCGAGTGGCGCAGCCGTTGCCGGCGTAGCTGGCGGTCTCGCGCTGGGGACACGACAAACGCGTCACTCGAAGGTTCTTCAGCGCCGACCCAAGATCAAGATGAAGATTGACTCGCGCAGGCTCAGCAAGGCGGCGAAGGAGGTCGGCCGATTTGGCGTGGACGTCAGTCAACTCGCGTCAGAGCTGCGCCGCAATCGCGAGCAGGCCAACGGGACGAAGTCGCATTCTCGCTCACCGATCGAGGTCGTTCTGCAAGGCCTCACCTCGCGTGCAAGGAGGGACTAGGACGGTCGGGCGAGGCTGAGTGCATAGTCGCAGTCGGCGTCGGTGAACCAACCGCTGATTGCCAATCCGGCCTCTCCATAGACCCGGGTGAGCTGCTCGTAGGTGAACTTGGAGGAGATCTCCGTGCGCATCTCCTCGCCATGGGCGAAGCTGACGTCCATCTCCAAACCCTCGAGCCTGATCGTCTGCTCCTCGAGGGAGCGCAGGCGAATGTCCATGCGTCCCTCCTCGGCGTCGTAGAGGGCGACATGCTCGAAGGCATCGAGATCGAAGTCGGCGCCCAGCTCGCGATTGAGAACGGCCAGTACGTTCTTGTTGAACTCCGCGGTTACACCGCTGGCATCGTCGTAGGCGGCCTCGAGGCGATTGTGCGCCTTGACCAGGTCGGTGCCGAGCAGCAGGCGGTCGTCTGGATCCATCAGGCCGGCAAGGCGGGTGAGGAAATCACGGCGCGCTGCCGGGTAGAGGTTGCCGATCGTGCCGCCGAGAAATGCGATCAAGCGGCCGCCGTGGCCCTCGGGGATGCGCTCCAGGTCGTGCTCGAAGTCGCAAACCAGGCCACGCACGGCGAGGCCCGGGTACTCGCCCACCAGCGCCTCGGCGGTCTCATGGGTGATCTCCTCGGAGATGTCGACTGGGACATAGGTCTGCAGGCAGCCGGCATCTTGCATCGCGCTGAGCAGGTGGCGGGTCTTGGCGGCCGAGCCGGAGCCGAGCTCGACCAGCGTTTGCGGCTTGCCGGCGGCGGCGACAATCTCCTCGGAGCGCTCGGCGAGGATCGAGCGCTCGGCTCGCGTCGGGTAGTACTCGGGCAGCTCGGTTATCTGCTCGAACAGCTGCGAGCCGCGCTCGTCGTAGAAGTACTTTGGCGCCAGCTCCTTCGGGTCGGTCGAGAGGCCGGCACGGACGTCGCGTCGCATCGTCGCGGCGGCGTCGGCGGCGAGGTGCACTTCGATCGCGATCACATCGCCACATCCTTCACGTTCCACTCTTTCGCGCTAAACATGACTGGCGCTCTCGCTCACTCGCTCCACGTTTAGAGGTCCCTCGCGCAGCGGATGCCGGAGAAGATCTGGCGCCGCTCAGGCAGGTCCCAGTTGCGAAAGCTCGGTCGCATCACGCTGCTCTGCGTCGCCCAGGAGCCGCCACGCAGCACCTTGTAGGCATCACCGAAGAAGACCTCCGAGTACTCGCTGTAGGGGAACGCCTGGAAGCCGGGATAGGCGAGGAAGTCGGAGGACGTCCACTCCCATACCTGGCCGACCCCGTCGAGATCGACGCACGCCGCCTCCCACTCCTGCTCGCTCGGCAGCCGCTTGCCGGCCCAGCGGGCGAAGGCGTCGGCCTCGTGCCAGGAAACATGGAGGACGGGATGGGCCGGAATGACTGGGTCGCGACCCGCCATCGTCGTCAGCACCCACCCCCCGTCGTCGCGCTCCCAATACAGCGGGGCCTCGGCGCCGGTCTCCTCCATGAACTCGATATACGCGCCGTTGCTGACTGGAGTTCGATCGATTTCAAAAGGGGCCAGCTCGACCGTGTGGTGCGGGCGCTCGTTGTCGTAGGCGAAGCCGCGTGCGTGGGCGCCGATCTCGTGCTCTCCCCCTTCGACTCGGAGCATCTCCGGGCCACCAGCGTCGGGAACGGTCGAGGGACCGAGACGGACGTTTTCGTTCTCATATCCGGCGACCAGTTGCAGGAGCTGCAGCATCGTCTCGTTGTGCTGAAGCTCGTGGGCGAGCAGCATCTCGTAGACGAATCCTTCCCGCAGCAGTGGCTCTTCGACATCCGGGCCGACGTCGACCTCGTCGAGCACCTTGAGCGTCCGCTCGCGCACGTCTGCGAGGTAGGAGCGCAGCTCGGCGTCGCGCAGGATCGGCAGCTCGCCGCGTGTCTTGCGCGGGTTCTCGATCGCGTCGTAGAAGCGGCCGAGCTCGCCGTGCAGCGGCTCACGGCCGCCGATCGTCTGTACCAGCCAGAGCTCCTCGAAGTTGGCGATGTGGCCGAGGTCCCAAGCCAGCGGGCTGAGGATCGGCGAGTAGACGCGGTTGAGCTGGTCGTCGTCGAGCGGCTCGATTAGCTCCAGCGTGCGTGTCCGTGCCTCGCCGAGGCGTTCCATGATGGCGCTCTTGATGCTCGACGTCACCTCGGTGGCGATGCCGAAAACCCTAGCGAGGTCCGATTACCGAGGTGTGAACTGCCGGCTGCAACGAGCTGCAACGCGTTGTCCCCCGGGAAGGAGAAGACGTTGCAGCCGATTACCAGGGTGTCAACCTCCGGCTGCAACGCGTTGTCCCCCGGGGAGGGGGAGAAGACGTTGCACCGGGCGGGTGGGCTGTAGGGTGCCCGGCGATGCGGATCGAGGGGACAAGTGGGCTGGTCGCCGGCGGGGCCTCCGGATTGGGAGAGGCAACGTCACGCGCTCTGGTCGAGGCCGGTGCAGCGGTGACGATCGTCGACCTCAATGCCGAGAAGGGCGAGGCGCTGGCGGCGGAGCTGGGCCCGAGCGCGACCTTCCTTGAAGCCGATGTCACCGACGAGGACGCGATGTCGGCGGCGGTGGCGCAGGCCGCTTCGCATGACGATGGCCTGCGGATCTCCGTCTGCTGCGCCGGGATCGGCTGGGCCGAGCGGATCGCCCACAAACGCGGCCCCCACAACCTCGAATTCTTCTCCAATGTCGTCAAGGTAAACCTGATCGGCAGCTTCAACGTGCTGCGCCTGGCGGCCGCGGCAATGAGCGAGAACGAGCCCGACGCCGGAGGCGAGTGTGGCGTCTGCATCAACACCGCCTCGATCGCCGCCTACGACGGTCAGATCGGGCAGGTTGCCTACGCGGCCTCGAAGGGCGGCATCGTCGGCATGACACTGCCCGCGGCGCGCGACATGGCCGGGCGCGGCATCCGCGTGATGACCATCGCGCCGGGCCTCTTCGACACTCCGCTGCTGGCCGCGCTGCCCGAGGAGGCCCGCACCGCCCTCGGCGCCGGCATCCCCTTCCCCTCGCGCCTCGGTCGGCCCGAGGAATACGCCCAGCTGGTCGCCCAGATCGTCGCCAACCCGATGCTCAACGGGGAGACGATCCGCCTCGACGGCGCCCTGCGAATGCCAGCGAAGTAAGGGTGCGCTAGCGAACCGCCTTCCCCCATCCATGCTGGGAGCGTGGTTTTGTATTCAGTCGGTCCCCGCGGCCTCGGGATCGCGCCAGACTTTCTTTTGCCAGGGCGGGTAGATCGTGAAGTGGGCATCGCTGGTGATCGCGATCGGCTCGAGGGGAATCAGATCGACGCGGCTGCCGAGGGTCAGGCGCTCGATGCCGCGAACGTCGAAGGCGTTGCCGGCGTGGCTGCCGCCGGAGACGAAGAGGAGGTGCGTCTCGGGCCCCCAGCCATCGACGGACCGGATGCCGGCGGCTTCGGCAAGGCCCCTGAGGGCCCCTGCACCGATGTCGGAGGCCCAGTTGGCCGTGCCCTCGTCGTAGTTGTAGCCGTCGTGCGAGGAGGCGCGCTCGTCCACGCTGCCGTTGGGCCGAAGGCGGACTTGCACCCCCTCCCAATCGTCCAGGTGGTAGCCCTCGTCGCCGACCACCGGCATGCTTCGCAGCGTTGCCGAGTCCGCGTAGTAGGTCCAGTACTGGATGTAGAGATTGCCGGCCCGTTTGCCGGAGCAGTTCGCACCCTCTGCCTCGGAGCTCTCCACCGCGTCGAGCCGGCAATCGACGACGTGAACGAAGGCTGAGACCGGCAGGCCCGCATCGGTGCGCCGCACGTAGCCATGCTCCGGCGCGTCCCCGCAACGAGTGCTTCGGCAACGACGAAAGTCGACCGGAACAGCACGGGAACCGCGCTCGAACAGCAATGACGGCATGTGCTCGCGGACCAGCTTGCCGATTTCTGTGCCGTAGGCGGAGATCAAAGCCGGTTCGTCCCCGTCGCAGCTATCCGCGAAGGATGCGGCGCAGAGGATCCTCGCGGCGATTGCTCGCGCCAGCGCGGCGCCAGGAATCCGCATTCCGACAGCGAGGAGGCCGGCCGAGAATAGGGCGACAAGCAGCAGCAGCCCCACCCACTCCACCGTCGACTGGGCCCGCTCGTCTCGCATGAGACGACGCTAGGAGCGCCGCTTCTACGCGTGTGTGTCAGCTGCGCCGAAAGGCGCGCGTACAGCGCTAGAGATTCTGAATCTCGGCCGCGATGTCCGCTGCGGCCTTCTTCGCGTCGTCGAAGAGCATCGACGTGTTGGACTCGTAGAAGAGGTCGTTGTCGATGCCCGCGAAGCCGGGGCTGAGCGAGCGCTTGATCACGATCACCTGCTGGGCCTGGTCGACCTCGATGATCGGCATCCCGGCGATCGGGCTGTTCGGGTCGTTCTTGGCCGCCGGGTTTGTGACGTCGTTGGCCCCGACCACGACGGCGACGTCGGTTCGCGGCATCTCAGGGTTGATCTCCTCCATCTCCTTGAGCTGCTCGTAGGGCACGTCGGCCTCGGCCAACAGAACGTTCATGTGTCCTGGCATGCGGCCAGCGACGGGATGGATCGCGTAGTTGACGGTGACGCCACGCTTCTCCAGCTCGTCTCCGACCTCCTTGATCGCGTGCTGTGCCTGGGCGACAGCGAGGCCGTAGCCGGGGACGATCACAACCGAGTCGGCGTAGGCGAGCTTGATCGCCGCGTCCTGAGCGCCGATCGAGACGTGCGGGCGTTCCTCGGTGCTTCCTCCGGCACCCCCCGCGGGAGCGCCGCCGAAGCCGGCGAAGAGGACGTTGGCGACCGAGCGGTTCATCGCCGTCGCCATCTCCATGGTCAGGATCGTTCCCGAGGAGCCGACCAGGGTGCCGGCGACGATCAGCGCAACGTTGTCCAGGGCGAAGCCGGCCGCAGCAGCGGAGAGGCCGGTGAAGGCGTTGAGCAGCGAGATTACGACCGGCATGTCGGCGCCGCCGATCGGCAGCACGACGAGGTTGCCGAGCAGCCCGGCGGCGAGCAGGACAGCGATGAAGATCGCCTGCGAGGGGTCGTCGTTGTTGATCGCGATGTCGGTGCAGGCGACGAGGATGCCGATCAGCAGCACGACGTTGATCGCCTGTTGCCCGGGAACCGCCAGCGGGCGAGTGGGGATCAGGTCCTGGAGCTTGGCGAAGGCGATGTTCGATCCCCAGAAGGAGACTGAGCCGACGACGGCGGCGAAGAGGACCGGGATCAGGGTGTCGAGCGGGATCGTCTCGCCGAGCGAGATCCCGTGGCGGATCTCCGACCAGGCGATCAGCGCGACGGCGCCACCGCCGACGCCGTTGTACAGCGCCACCATCTGCGGCATCTCGGTCATCTTCACCCGCACCGAGGCGGTCACGCCGACGGCGGTGCCGATCCCGAGCCCGAGGGCGATCAGGCCCCAGTTGCCGACGCCGTCAAGCAGCAGTGTGGTGACCACGGCGACCGCCATGCCGAAAGCGGCGACGAGGTTGCCCTGCTTCGCGGTGGTCGGGTGGGTGCCGCGTTTTACGCCGAGGATGAAGAGCGAGAAGGCGACGATGTAGAGCGCGGTGGCGGCGTCTCCGCCCGGCTTGAGCACGGCCTCGATCATCACGAGCCGCCCTTCCCGTCAGCATCGGCCTTGGGTTTCGGCTTTTTGGAGAACATGCCGAGCATGCGGTCGGTGACCATGAAGCCACCGACGATGTTGATCGCGCCGAAGGCGATCGCGATAGTGCCGATGACGTACTCCAGCGGGTCGTTGGCGTAGCCGACGACGATCAACCCGCCGAGCATCACGATCCCGTGGATCGCGTTGGTCTGCGACATCAGCGGCGTGTGCAGGGTGGTCGGCACCTTCGAGATCACCTCGAAGCCGACGAAGGCGGCGAGCACGAAGATCGTGATCTCGGTCATCAGGCTCATCGCCGACCACCAATTCGTTCACCCGAAAATCGCCGCGGGCTCGAGTGACCGGCGATCAGCGCGACGATTTTCGCGTTCACTGGGCCGCCCTCTCGCTGCGGATCTCGCCGCCGTGGGTGATGCAGGCGGCGGCGACGATGTCGTCCTCGAAGTCGAGTTTCAGCTCGCCCTCCTCGCCGATCAGCAGACCGAGGAGGTTCTCCAGGTTCTTGGCGTAAAGCTGGGAGGCCGGCCGCGGCATCTCGCTGGCCAGGTTGCGCGGGCCGATGACCTTGACCCCGTTCTCGACAACCGTCTGCCCGGCCTCGGTCAACTCACAGTTGCCGCCGGTCTCGGCGGCAAGGTCGACGATCACCGAGCCGGGCGCCATGGCGCGTACCGCGTCGGCGGTGATCAGCAGCGGTGCCGGGCGGCCGGGGATCGCGGCGGTCGTGACGATCACGTCCTGTTTGGCGGCATTCTCGCCGAGGGCGTCACGCACCTGGGCGTTCTCCTCATCGGTGAGCGGGCGCGCGTAGCCCCCCTCGCCCTCCGCGTCGGGAATGAAGTCGAGCTCGAGCGGGCGACCGCCGAGCGAGGCGATCTGCTCCCAGGCGGCACGGCGGATGTCGAAGCCGGTGACGATCGCGCCCAGCCGCTTGGCGGTGGCGACCGCCTGCAGCCCCGCGACGCCAGCGCCGAGAACGAGGACCTTGGCCGGGGGCACCGTGCCGGCGGCGGTGGTAATCATCCCGTAGAAGCGGCCCGACTCGCGGGCGGCGATCAGGCTGGCCGCGTAGCCCGCGGCGGCCGCCTGAGAGGACAGCGCGTCCATCGCTTGAGCGCGCGTGGTGCGCGGGATCGCCTCCATCGCGAAGCTGGTCACGCCAGCGGCGGCAAGCGCTTTGTTGGTCTCGGCTGCGGTCCATGGCGAGAGGTGGCCGATCAGCGACTGGCTGGAGTTGAGGCGACCGATTTCAGCCGCGGAAGGGGCGGCGACGCGAAGGACCACGTCGGCGCCCCACGTAACCTCGTCCTCGACGACTTCGGCGCCGGCCTCGCTGTACTGGGAGTCGGGATGGCCGGCTGCCTCGCCGGCCCCGGCCCCGACCTGCACCGAGACCTTCTCCTTGGCGGCCAAGGACTTGACCACGTCAGGGACCAGCGCGACACGGCGCTCTCCCTCGGCGGTCTCTTTCGGCACTCCAATCTTCATGCGGCGCGGAAGGTTATGGGATCGCGTTCGAGGCGCGTCAGCTGGTCAGAGCGGAAAGGCGCTGAAGGGTGTGCAATTGCTGCTCCCGGTCAGCGTGGACCGGCGAGACGATCAGGCGGTCGATGCCGGCGCCGCGGAAGCGCTCGACCCGCTCGGCAACCTCGGCCTCAGTGCCGACCAGCGAGGTAGCCTCGACGACCTCGTCGGGCACGGCCTCAAAGGCGCCGGCGCGGTCGCCGTCCTGGAAGCGCTTCTGAACCTCGTCGGCGACATCGCCGAAGCCGAAGCGGTGGGCCAGATCGACGTAGAAGTTGGTCTTGCGGCTGCCCATGCCACCGAAGTAGAGGACGAGCCCGGCCTTGACCACTGACTTGGCGGCGTCGAGGTCGCCGTCGATCGCCACCTGCAGGGAAGGTGAGACCTCGAGGTCTGAGCGCCGGCGACCGCCCTTGGCAAAGCCCGCCTCCAGATGCTCGCCCCAGGTCTGCTCGAAAGCATCGACGCTGAAGAAGATCGGAATCCAGCCGTCGGCGATCTCGGCGGCCATCTCGACCGACTTGCGCCCGATCGCGCCGACGAAGACCGGGATCTGATTTCGCTCGGGATGGAAATTGAGCTTCAGTGGCTTTCCCTCTCCCCCGGGTAGAGGCAATTGGTAATGCTCGCCCTGATGATCGACCTTGTCCTCGCGGGCGACGATCTCGCGCACGACTTCGATGTACTCGCGGGTGCGGCCCCAGGGCTTGGAGTACGGGACGCCATACCAACCTTCGGAGACCTGCGGCCCGGAGGGGCCAAAGCCGAAAAGGAAGCGGCCGCCGGAGAGCTTGTCGATCGTCGCGCCGGCCATCGCCGCGGCGGCGGGCGGGCGGGCGGGGACCTGCATGATCGCGGCGCCGAGCTTGATCGTCGATGTCTGTGGCGCCAGCCAGGCAAGCACGCTGACAACGTCGGAGCCGTAGGACTCCGCGGCCCAGACAGACTCGAAGCCGGCCGCCTCGGCGGCCTGCACCACCTCGACGGCGTCCTCGCCGGCAGGGCCGATGCCCCAGTAGCCGAGATTGAGTCCGAGCTTCAAAGCCATCCGGCGCTCACCCTATTGAATAGGCGTCGATGAGCGACGCGGCGATCGAGCAGGGCCTCTCCAGCGCCACGGCGGCGAAGCGGCTGCGCGGGCTGGGCTCGCCGGCCGAGGACTCCTCGCGCTCCGTCTCCAGCATCGTCGCCGGCAACGTCTTCACGCTCTTCAACGCGATCATCGGCGCCTTTTTCGTTCTCGACCTCGGGCTGGGCCTTTACGCGGACTCGGTCTTCGGCCTGATCGCGGTGGTCAACTCATATATCGGCATCCGGCAGGAGCTGAAGGCCAAGCGCACCCTCGATGAGCTGGCCGTCCTGGTCGCCCCGCACGCAAAAGTCCTCCGCGATAACGCCGTCGTAAGCCTGCGCGCGGAGGAGGTCGTCCCCGGCGACGTGATCGCGGTCGAGCCGGGTGACCAGCTCGTCGCCGACGGGGAGGTGATCAGCAGCCGAGGGATGACGCTCGACGAGTCGATGCTTACCGGCGAGGCAGATGGCGTGCGCAAGGACAGCGGCGACCAAGCCCTCTCGGGCTCCTTTTGCATCAGCGGCTCCGGCCATTACGAGGTCACCGCCGTGCGGGAGGAGAGCTACGCCGGGCGGCTGGCCGGCGAGGCACGTACCTTCCGCCACCCGCCCTCGCCGCTGCAGGAGGAGGTCAACCGGGTCATTCTCGCCTGCGTCTACGCAATGGTGCCGCTGGCCGTATTGCTGATCCTCACCTTGAAGCTGCGCAACACCGGGATCGACGAGGCTGCCCAAACCGCCACAGCGGGCTTGGTGACGCTGGTCCCCGAGGGCTTGGTGCTGCTGATGAGCGTCACCTTCGCGGTCGCCGCGGTGCGGCTGGCGCGCAAAGACACGCTGGTGCAGCAGATGAGCGCCACCGAGAGCCTTGCCTCTGTCGACACGATCTGCGTCGACAAGACCGGGACGCTCACCGACGGTGAGCTGCGGCTGATCGGCGCCGAGCCTGCAGACGGCCTTGACCCAGCGGTCACCCACACGGCGCTGGGCAACTTCGCGGCAAGCGCCGGCGACCGTAACCGCACATTGGAGACGATCGCCGACGGCTTTCCAGGCAAAGCTGAGAGAGTCGCAGGGGAGGTGCCGTTCTCCTCCCAGTGGAAGTGGAGTGGCCTGCGGATCGGCTCGACCAGCTACGTGCTGGGCGCGCCGGACGTACTCGGTGAGGCGGGAGCGCTGTCGCTTCCCCCCGGCCTCGCCCGGGTGCTCGAGCGCGAGACCGCCGCGGGCCGGCGCGTCGTCGCCTTCGGGGAAAGCAGCCAGCCGCTGCCGAGCAATCCCGGCGAGGAACCAGCGCCGCGACTGGAGCCGGTGGCCCTTGTCGTCTTGGAGGAGACGCTGCGGCCCGACGCGGCTGAGACCGTCGCTTTCATGCGCGAGGAAGAGGTCGACCTGAAGCTGATCTCCGGCGACGCGCGCGCGACCGTGACCGCCGTCGCCAGCGCGGTCGGCGTCCCGCAGGACGCCGGCGTGATCGAGGGCTCCGAACTTCCTGAGGATCCCGAAGGGCTGGCCAGAGCCGCCCTGGCCAACACCGTCTTCTGCCGGATCAAGCCCGAGCAGAAGCGCGACCTGGTCGCCGCCCTGGCGGCATCCGGGCGCTACGCGGCGATGATCGGCGACGGCGTCAACGACGTGCCGGCACTGAAGCGGGCTCGGATGGCGGTGGCGATGGGCTCGGGCGCCCAGGTGACCAAGGGCGTCGCCGACGTCGTCCTGCTCAAAGATGAATTTGCCCGCCTGCCGCAGGCGGTCGGCGAGGGCCGGCGGATCGCCCGCAACGTCCACCGCCTCGGCCGCCTCTACATGACCAAGACGGTCTACGCCGCGGCGCTGATCCTGCTGGTCGCGATCCCCGGCTTCGCCTTCCCCTTCCTGCCCCGGCACCTGACCCTGGCCGCCTTTCTGACGATCGGCATTCCCTCCTTCGTGCTGGCCCTGGCGCCCTCCGACGGACCGCTCTATCGCGGTCGGCTGCTGCGCGCCCTGGCCGCCTTCGCAGTGCCGGCGGGCCTTGCAACGGCGCTCGGCTCGATCCTCTCCTTCTTCCTCGTCGACACGGTCTTCGGCGGCAGCCTGGCAGCTGGGCGCACCGCGGCGACAACGACCTTGATCGTGCTTGGGCTCAGCTTCGTGCTGCTGCTCGAGCGCGGTCCCGGCCGCGAGCACATTGCGATCCAGAGCTACATGCTGGCCCTCGTTGCCGGCCTAGGTGCCCTCTACGCGCTGATTCTCGCCGCCGCCCCGGTGCGTGACTTCTTCGAAATGGTCTTGCTCAGCGCGACCCAATGGTTCCTGGCGCTGTTCGCCGCCGCGGCCGGCTTGACCATCGCCAGCGTCCTCTGGCGCCTGCCGATGGTCGAACAGCTGGAGACCCCGGTCGACATCGAAGGCGCTGCCGCTGTCAGCCCTGGCGGGGCCGCAAGACAAACTGAGTGACGATCAGGTTCGCGGCCAGCACCGGGTCTTTGCCCTCCCTGATCCGCTCGATCTTGACCTCGATCACGACGGTGCTCTTGCCGGCGTGAAGGGGCTTTCCGGTGGCGACGATTTCATCGTCCAGCAAGCCGGCGGAGAAGACGTTGAGCTTCAGCTCGATCGTCGTGAAATTGTGACCGGCGGGGATGTTGCGGAAGGTGGCCCAGGCGGCGACGGTGTCGCCAAGCGCGGTCCAAACGCCACCGTGGACGTAGCCGCCGGGGTGCAGATGGCGTCGGTCGACGACGATGCGACCGCTGGCGAAGGAGTCCTCGATCTCCAGCGGCTCGATCCCGAGGTCGCCGGGGAAGCTGTCGCCGATGAAAGCGCGGACGTTCTCGGGCGTAAAGACCTCGCTGATCGGCGGCTCGCTCATCGCGGCGGGACCCTACCCGAGGGCGGTCGAGGCGATCGGCGCCGCGGCTCGACTCAGGGCGTAGGCGCCGGGCGCGAGATGCTTGGTGCGGCGCCGGTAGGTACTCCACAGCCACGGCCAGTTGCTCGGATCGTTGCCGTTCTCGTCGACGTACCAGTTGCTGCAGCCGCTGTGCCAGACGGTCTCGGCGAGCGCGGCGCGCAGCTCGCGGTCGAAGTCCTCGGCTGCCTGCGGCTGCACCTCGATCCGCTCGGCGCCCACACGTTCCATCTCGGCCAAGGCTGCCAGCACGTGGCCGATGCCGCACTCGAGCGTGTTGACGACGGAGCCGCTGCCGCCGTTGGTGTTCGGGCCGTAGAGCAGGAACATGTTGGGGAAACTCGGCACGCTAAGCCCGAGATAGGCCCGTGCCACCTCGCTCCACTCGTCGGCCAGGGTGTGGCCGACGCGGCCGGTTATCTCCATCGGCGCGACGAAGTCGTGTGAGGCGAAGCCGGTGGCGAGGACGATGGCGTCGACTGGGCGCTCGACCCCGGACGTGTCTCGAATCCCACCTGAGGTGACCGCGCTGATCCGCTCCGCGACCAGCTCGACGTTGGGCTCGGTCAGCGTCGGATACCACTCGTCGGTGAGCATGATCCGCTTGCAACCGAACTCGTCGGTCGGCGTGACCTTGCGGCGCAGCTCAGGATCGGAGATCGCCGAGGCGATCTGATGACGCCCGACGGCGCGCAGGAGCGGCAGCAGCCGGCGCTTGTGGGTCAGTGCAGCGGCGGCAAACTCCTGGAAGGCGAAGATCGAGGCGCGGTCGAGTCGACGCAGGGCCGGGACACGGCGGAAGGCGGCATGCGCTCGCGCCGAGTACTCGAAGTCCATCTTCGGCAGCGTCCAACCGGGCGAGCGCTGGTAGACGTCGAGCCGGGCGACTTCGGGCTGGATCGCGGGCACGACCTGGATCGCGCTGCAGCCGCTGCCGACCACGGCGACACGCTTGCCAGCGAGGTCGACGTCATGGCGCCATTCGGCGGTGTGGAAGGCCGGCCCTTCGAACTCCTCCAGCCCAGGAATAGGGGGCGTGCTCGGCCCCGAGAGCTGGCCGCAAGCTGTGATCAGGAGATCGGCCTCGTGTGGGCCCGCGCTCGTCTCGAGCAGCCACCTGCCGCGCTGCTCATCCCAGCCCGCGCTGCTCACCTCGGTGCCGGTACACACCTTGTCGAGCACGCCGAAGCGCCGTGCCACGCCCTCAACGTAAGCCTGGATCTCGGCCTGCGGCGCATAGCGGCGCGACCAGCGGTTGGGCGCGAAGGAGTACTCATACAGATGGGACGGGATGTCGCAGGCCGCGCCTGGATAGGTGTTGTGGTGCCAGACACCGCCGACGCGCTCGCCCTTCTCGAAGACGGCGACGTTCTCGTAGCCTTCGCGACGCAGCATTACCGCGGCGCCCACTCCGCCGAACCCACCACCGACGACCGCGATCGAGCGGTCCCTGCTCATACCCCAAAGCCCTCCATGCCGAAGTCGCCATAGGGCTCGTCGCGCTCGCGCACGGCCTCTTTGAAACCCGATTCCGAGGCGCGGCGAACGAAGTCGTGGCCCTCCTCGGTGTGGCGGGCGACGCCGTCGAAGAAGGTGCCGAGCAGCTGGGTCTGGTGCAGACCCTGGGCGTAAAGGGACTGGTTGACCAGCATCTTCATCATCACCAGCTGGTTGATCGGCATCCGGGCGACGCGCTCGAGCAGCGCCTCGAAGCGCTCATCCAACTCCGCGGCCGGCGCCGCCTCTGTCGCCAGGCCCCACTCCTCGGCCTGGGCGCCGGTCAGCGAGTCGCCGGTCAGCAAGAGCCGCTTGGCCCGCATCGGGCCAAGGCGGGCCGCCCACATCGCCGTGGTCGGCGAGCCCCAGGCCCGCGCCGGCGGGTAGCCGATCTTGGCATCGTCGGCAATCATCAACAGGTCGGAGCAGAGCGCCATGTCGGTGCCGCCGGCGACGCAGTAGCCGTGCACCTTGCAGAGCACCGGCTTCTCGGAGTGAAAGAGGCTCATGAAGCCGCGCACGTTGCGCGACATGAACTGGAAGTCGGTGACCGGGTCCCAGTTCGAGTCGGGCGCGTGATTGGCGCCGATCGTCGCCGGGTCCAGCGGCGAGCCCGGCGGCCCCTCGACCGCGCCCAGCTCCCTCATATCGCCCTCGGCCGAGGCGACCAGGTCGTAGCCGCCACAGAAGCCACTCCCGTTGCCGGCAAGAGCAATGACGTGAATGGCGGGGTCGAGGTTCGCCCGCTCCACACACGCCGCCAGCTCAACCGGCATTCGCGGCGTGATCCCGTTGCCGCGGTCCGGTCGATTCAGCGTTATGCGCGCTACCCGACCCTCAGATCCATACGTGATCGTCTCCATGAATCCAACCTACGCCGTCTGAGGCGATCTGACCAAGTAGATCAAGGACGCAGGGAGCGAAGCGTGCTCTGCACGTGAGCGACCGAGGACGCAGATATGCGCCGGTCAGATCGCCTCAGACTCGTTCGACGAGCATCGCCTTGCCCTGGCCGCCAGCGACGCACATCGTCTCGATGCCGACCTGGTGGTCATCGGTCTCCATCACGTTGAGCAGC
>JAJKHV010000116.1 GCA_021154855.1 Solirubrobacterales bacterium | reverse complement strand
CGTGGATCTTCATCCGGTGTCCTCCTTGTTGGGTGGTGGCTCGACACCCCCAGCCTTCAAGGAGGCCCGGATGAACAACGTTGTTAGGAACTACAGCTAGCTGCCGAGCAGCAGGCCGGCTGAGACGAGCAGGGTGAAGACGGCGAGCAGGGAGCCCGTGCCGGCGAGCGCTCCGTTGAGAGACGGGCCGTCCGTGCGGTTGGTCATCGCGCGCATTGGTCCAACCGCCATCGGCAGCGCCAGCAGTCCGATCAGGGGGAGCAAGCTGCCGCCTCCAGCGACCAGCGCGATGGGCAGCACGATGAATGCGCCGAGTACCAGCGAGCGGTAGAGCGCAACCGCGTTGTGGCGCCCCATCCGCACTGCCAGCGTCATCTTGCCGGCGCGTCGGTCGGTCTCGAGATCGCGGACGTTGTTGACGACGAGGATCGCCGTGGCGAGGAAGCCGACCGCGATCGAGAGCCCGAGCGGCAGCGCGTCGAGTTCCTCGAGCTGCACGTAGTAGGAGCCGTTGACGGCGACCAGGCCGAAGAAGAGAAAGACGAAGACCTCGCCGAGGCCGGCGTAGCCATAGGGCCGCGGCCCGCCCGTGTAGAGGACGCCGGCAGCGATCGAGAGCGCCCCGATCAAGAGGATCACGATCCCGGCCACGGCAGCCAGGTAGATCCCGCAGGCAATCGCTACCGCGAAGGCAATCCAAGTCGCGTTCAAAACCCGCTGTGGCGTAACGAGGCCAGCCGAGGTCACCCGCACAGGCCCCAATCGGTCGGCCGTATCGGCGCCCCGCTTGGCATCGGAGTAGTCGTTCGCAAGGTTGGTCCCGATCTGGATGAACACCGAACCAACGAGGGCAGCCAGAAAGGCCCCGACCCTCGGAAGCTTCCCGGCCCATTCGACCGCCGCGGCCGTCCCGACCAACACGGGAGCTATCGCGGCCGGCAGGGTCCGCGGCCGAGCCGCCATCAACCAGATCCTCATCGAATAGCTCCCCATCTCTTCGAGCTAGTGGTCATCGGCGGGGACGTTACTCGCGGGGGGTGGCACCGATCTGGGGGACCACCCGAGGAGCGACTGCACCGCAGGGTGGTGGTGCCAGATCGGTGACAGGACCCGCCGCGCCTAACCCTCACGCCCGCCTCGGAAACTTGCTGAAGTCCGGCGACCGCTTCTCCTTGAACGCCTCGCGGCCCTCGCGCGCCTCCTCGCTGCCGTAAAAGAGCAGGTTGGTGTCGTGCGCCAGCTGTTGGATCCCGGCGTAGCCGTCCTCGTGGGCATTGAAGCTCGCCTTGACCAAGCGCAGCGCAAAGGGGGAGAGGGCCAGCATCTCGCGGCACCATGCGACTGTCTCCTCCTCGAGGCGATCGAGCGGGACCACGCTGTTGACCAACCCCATCTCCAGGGCCTCCTCAGCGTCGTACTGCCGGCACAGCAGCCAGAACTCCTTGGCCTTCTTGGTGCCGACGAGGTCGCGCAGGAGGGAGGCGCCGAAGCCACCGTCCCAGGAACCGACCCGCGGTCCGGTTTGCCCGAAGACGGCATTGTCGGCGGCGACCGTGAGGTCGCAGCAGATGTGCAGGATGTGGCCGCCGCCGATCGCGTAGCCGGCCACCATCGCCACCACCGGCTTCGGCAGTCGCCGCATCTGCACCTGCAGGTCAGTGACGTGGAAGCGTCCCAGGGAAGCGCCCTCGGCGATGTATCCGGTGTCGCCACGAACCTGCTGGTCGCCACCCGAGCAGAATGCTTTCTCCCCGGCGCCGGCGAGGATCACCACGCCGATCTCGGCGTCCTCACGGGCCAGCTCGAGGGCGGCCGAAACCTCGACCAGCGTCTGGGGCCGGAAGGCGTTGAGGACTTTCGGTCGGTCGATCGTGATCTTGGCGATTCCGTCCGCCTTTTCGTAGCGGATGTCGTCGTACTCGGCGACGCTGCGCCACTCGATCGGCGCGTAGAGGTCCTTGTCGAGCGGAGCTTCCTTGTGACGTTTGGGCATGATGGGCACGATATCCACGATGAAACTCGACGACTGGCTGGCCCAGAGATCGCAGAGCTGCCCGGAGCGGATCGCGCTGGTTGCCGACGGCTCCGAGGTCACCTACGCCGAGCTCGAGGCCGAGGCGACCTGGGTGGCGCGGCGCCTGATCGCCCACGGCGTCCGCCGCGGATCCACCGTCGCAATGACGATGCACCCGCGTCGCGAGCAGGTGGTGATCGTCCACGCGCTGATGAAGGTGGGCGCCGTGCTGCTGCCGCTCAGCCCGCGGTTGTCCACCGAGGAGCGGAAAACTGTGATCGGCGCCGAGGAGCCGGCCGTTGACCTCGACGATGCCGGAGAGTTGACCCAGACCGAGGCCGACCTGCCGCTGCTCGGCGAGCACGACATGGACGACATCGCCAGTCGGGTGATGACAAGCGGCAGCACCGGCACTCCGGATCAGGTGGGCCTGACCTACGGGAACTTTCTCTGGAGCGCGGTCGCATCGGCCTTCAACATCGGGGTCGAGCCGCAGGACCGCTGGCTCTGCTGCCTGCCGCTCAGTCACATCTCGGGGTTGGGAATCGCGATGCGGTCGGTGATCTACGGCACCACCGCGGTGATCCATGACGGCTTCGACGTCGACCGCGTCGCCGAGGCGTTGGAGGGCGACGAGATCACGGTGGTCTCGCTGGTCACGACGATGCTGAGCCGGCTGCTCGAGGCCGGCGCCGACCTATCCCATCCGCGGGCGATTCTGATCGGAGGAGGACCGGTGCCAGAGGATCCGCTCGAGGAGGCCCTCGGCCGCGGCGCCACCGTGGTCCAGACCTATGGCCTCACCGAGGCCTGCTCCCAAGTGACGACGCTCGCTCCCGCGGACGCCCGGCGCAAGCTCGGCTCGGCGGGACGGCCACTGCTGACCACTCACCTGCGCATCCAGGAAGGCGAGATCCTCGTCCAGGGCCCGACCGTGGCGCCTGGGCGCGCCGACGCCGACGGTTGGCTGCACACGGGTGACCTCGGCCGCATCGACGAGGAAGGCTTCCTCTATGTCGACGACCGCATGGACGACATGATCGTCACCGGCGGAGAGAACGTCGTCCCGGCCGAAGTGGAGAAAGTGCTTTTGCGCCACCCGGAGGTCGCCGACGCTGCGGTGGTCGGGCGCGAGGATCCTGAGTGGCAGCAGGCGGTGACCGCGATAGTCGTCCTCCGGGACGGCTCGGAAGCCAGCCCGGACGAGCTGCGCCGCCACTGTGCTGCGTCGCTGGCGGGCTTCAAGGTGCCGAAGCGGGTCGAGCTGGCAGCCGCGCTGCCACGCACGCCCTCGGGCAAGCTGATGCGCAGAGCGCTCCGATAGCCTGCCCGCCATGCCCAAAGACATCTTCTATGACTCAGACGCCGACCTCTCGCTGCTCGATGGCAAGACCGTTGCCATTCTCGGCTACGGCTCCCAGGGGCACGCCCACGCGCTCAACCTGAAGGACTCGGGGGTCGACGTCGTCGTCGGCCTGCGCCCCGACTCCGCCAGCCGGGCGAAAGCCGAAGAGGCGGGCCTCGAGGTGCTCGACATCGCCGAAGCGGCCACCCGCGGCGACGCGGTGATGATCCTGCTACCCGACGAGAAGCAGGCCGAGGTCTGGCAGTCCGACATCGCCGACGGGATTGCCCCCGGCAACCTGCTGCTCTTCGCCCACGGCTTCGCGATCCACTTCGAGCAGATCCAGCCGCCCGCCGGAGTCGACGTCGGCATGGTCGCGCCCAAGGGCCCCGGCCATTTGGTCCGCCGCCAGTACGAGGAAGGCAACGGGGTGCCCTGTCTGATGGCCGTGCACCAGGACGCCACCGGCAATGCGCACGGCTTGGTCCTCGCTTACGCCTCGGGCATCGGCGGCGGCCGGGCCGCGGTGATTGAGACCACCTTCAAGGACGAGTGCGAGACGGATCTATTCGGCGAGCAGGCGGTCCTCTGCGGCGGCGCCTCAGAGCTCGTCAGGGCCGGCTTCGAGACCCTGGTCGAGGCCGGCTATGACCCGCGCCTCGCCTACTTCGAGTGCCTGCACGAGCTCAAGCTGATCGCCGACCTGATGTACGAGAAGGGGATCCAGGGCATGCGCTACTCGATCTCCAACACCGCCGAGTACGGCGACATGACCCGCGGCAAACGGGTGATTGGCGAGGAGTCCCGCGCCGCGATGAAGGAGATCCTCGGCGAGATCCAGTCGGGCGAGTTCGCCCGCGAGTGGATCGCCGAGAACCGGGCCGGCGGCGAGAACCTCTCGCGGA
Source organism: Solirubrobacterales bacterium (assembly GCA_021154855.1). GTDB lineage: Bacteria > Actinomycetota > Thermoleophilia > Solirubrobacterales > 70-9 > VRUE01. The sequence continues at coordinate 5,402 of JAJKHV010000116.1, read as the reverse complement.
TGCGCGAGGAGGGCAAGGGCCACCAGGTCGAGAAGGTCGGCAAGGACCTACGAGACATGATGCCCTGGGTCGACCAGGAGTTCTGAGGGTTTGCCGGGGGCGGCGGCGGTCCTCTCCGGGAATTGATGTCGCACGCGCGCTGCGCGCGCTTAGCGACAATTTGAGAGCGCGGCTTTGAGCTTGTTTTGCTCGGGCCTTGGTGCTGGGCTCATCCCGCGAAAGGAGCCTGGTTGGTCTCCAGGGGAATGTCGCGAAGCGGGCGGAAATGCAATCCGGTGAATGCGTGGCATAGCCACGCACCAAATTCACCCCACCGCCGCAGGCGGTGGGGTGTCAATTCCCCTGGAGACCAACCAGACTCCTACCCGGCTACGAGTTATGCCCCGGGAGGCCCGTCCGCGCCGAATCTCGTCTCGCCCTCCGGCAGTTTCCCGTCCCGCCCGACGTAGCCGTCCTTGCCGCCGACGATCACGTAGACCGCGTCTTCGGAGTCGCTGAGGTTGTGCAGCTTGCGCACGGTCGAAGCGTCGACCCAGGCAAGGCCGCCCGGCTCGAGCTCGTGTTTCGTGCCGTCGCCGAACTCGATCGCGATCCGGCCGCTGTGCAGAAAGTAGAGCTCCTCCTGCTCGTCGTGGTAGTGGCCGCCGGTCGAGTAGGAGGGAGGCAGCACGATCGCGTTGACGCCGAACGCGGTGACGCCCAGCTCCTTGCGGATCTTGCGAAATCCCGGCCCGTCGCCAAGGTCGCTGAGATTCGCGACGGCATAGCCGTCACCTTTCGTCACCTGCGCTGTGGTCTCGTTCATGGCCAGGAGCTTATGCGGCGACCCTGCCCGAGGTCCACCCGCGGCGGTCAATAACCTGTCGCCTCCCCGTGACTCCCTCAGCCACCACCGCGCCGATCCCCGCCGAGCTCAAGCCCGCCGACGGCCGCTTTGGCTGCGGTCCTTCGAAGGTGCGGCCGGAGGCGCTGGCGAAGCTCGCCGAGCAGTCGGCGCTGATGGGGACCTCGCACCGCCAAGCGCCGGTACGCGACCTCGTCGGTCGAGTGCGCGCGGGGCTCGCCGAGCTCTTCAGCGCGCCGCAGGGCTACGAGGTCGTCCTCGGAAACGGTGGTACGACGGCCTTCTGGGACGCCGCCGCGGCTTGGCTAGTGCGCGAGCGTGCCCTCCACCTCACCTACGGCGAGTTCTCGCAGAAGTTCGCCAAGGTCACGAAGGGGGCACCGTTTCTTGGCGACCCGATCGTGATCGAGGCCGATCCGGGAGACGCTCCCGCTCCGCTCGCGGACCCCGCCGCCGACGTGATCGCCTGGGCCCACAACGAGACCTCGACCGGCGTGATGGTCCCGGTCAGTCGGCCCGAGGGCGTCGGCGACGCTCTCGTCCTCATCGACGCCACCTCGGGCGCCGCCGGTCTGCCGGTCGACGTCGCTCAGGCCGACGCCTACTACTTCGCCCCGCAGAAGGCCTTCGGAGCCGACGGCGGCCTCTGGCTGGGGCTGCTCAGCCCGGCGGCGATCGAGCGGATCGAGCAGCTCGACGGTGCTGAAAACCGCTGGCAGCCCGGCTTCCTCTCGTTGAAGACGGCGCTCGACAACTCGCGCAAGGAGCAGACCTACAACACCCCCGCTCTCGCGACACTGCTCCTGCTCGGCGACCAGATCGAGTGGATGCTGGCCGGGGGCGGCCTTGATTGGTGCGTGCAGCGCACCACGGCCTCGTCGAGCCATCTCTACGGCTGGGCCGAGCGCTCCGACTTCGCGACGCCTTTCGTCGCCGATCCGGCCAAGCGCTCGCTCGTCGTCGGCACGATCGACTTCGACGATTCCGTCGATGCCGCGGTGGTCGCCGCGACGCTGCGCGCCAATGGCATCGTCGACGTCGAGCCATACCGCAAGCTGGGCCGCAATCAGCTGCGGATGGGCATGTTCCCGGCGGTCGATCCAGCCGACGTAGAAGCCCTGACCGCCTGTATCGATTGGGTGGTCGAGAACGTGGGGGAGGCCAGATGAGCGCACCTATGGTCACGGTGATCTCCGCTCTTTCGAGTCCATGCCGATTGGTGCTTGAACGAAAGGTTTTCTTGTGAAGGTCTTGGTCAAGGAGAAGATCGCCGACTCGGGCGTCGATCTGTTGCGGCAGAACTTCGAGGTCGACCTGGGTCTCGAGATGTCCGAGGAGGAGCTGGCCGAGGCGATCGGCGGCTACGACGCGATCCTGATCCGCTCGGCGACCACGATGACTCCAGAGCTGATTGCGCGAGCCGACAACCTCAAGGTGATCGGCCGTGCCGGCACCGGAGTCGACAACGTCGACATCCCGGCCGCCACCCGCCGCGGCATCGTCGTCGCCAACGCGCCCGAATCGAACTCGGTCGCCGCGGCCGAGCACACCCTCGCCCTCGCCCTGGGGCTCTTCCGCAATGTCCCTCAGGCCCATGGCGCTCTCGTCGAGGGTCGCTGGGATCGCGCCAAGTACAAGGGCGCCGAGCTCTACGGCAAGACGATCGGGATCGTCGGCTTCGGCCGCATCGGCCAGCTCGTCGCCAAGCGGGCCCAGGCCTTCGAGATGGAGGTGGTCGCCTTCGACAAGTTCGTCACCGCCGAGCGCTTTCGCGAGCTCGGCGTGCAGGGCGCCGCCAGCCTCGAGGAGCTCTTCGATCAGGCCGACGTGGTCACCGTGCACGTGCCGAAGACGCCCGAGACGATCGGCCTGATTGGCGCCGAGGCGATCGCCGCGATGAAGCGTGGCGTGCGGATCGTCAACTGCGCTCGCGGCGAGCTGGTCGACCTCGACGCGCTCGACGCCGGCCTGGAGTCGGGCAAGGTCGGCGGCGCTGCCCTCGACGTCTTCCCCTCCGAGCCGTTCACGGAGCATGCGATCTTCTCCCGCGAGAACGTCGTCGTCACACCTCACCTCGGTGCCTCGACCGCCGAGGCCCAGGACCGCGCCGGCGTCGTCACCGCCGAACAGGTGACGGCGGCGCTGAAGGGCGGTGTCGTCACCAACGCGGTCAACATCGCCGCCGTGCGCCCTGAGGAAATGGAGGCGCTGGCGCCGTTCGTACCGCTTTGCGAAAAGCTCGGCCGCCTCGCCGAGGGTCTCGCCGAGGGTCCGGTCGACCGGGTCGCGGTCGAGTTTCGCGGCAAACTCGCCCAGCACGACACCCGCCTGCTCGGCATTGCGGTTCTGGTCGGGATTCTCTCCGGCCACACCGAGGTTCCCGTCAACCTCGTCAATGCGCCGCAGATGGCGGAAGAGCGGGGCATCGAGCTGGTCGAGACCAAGGACTCCAGCTCCGAGGACTTCACCGAGCTGGTCACGGTCCGCTTGCGCTCCGGTGAGGAGGACGTTGAGGTCGCCGGTACCGGCGTCGGGCCGCGCAACGAGCCGTATCTGGTCTCGGCCTGGGGCGAGAGCTTCTATCTGCCCTTCGCCGAGCACCTTGCCGTCTTCCGTTACGCCGACCGGCCGGGGATGATCGGTCGGGTCGGGACGATCTTCGGCGAGGAGGGAGTCAACATCGTCTCCGCCGCGGTCGGCGCCAAGTCCGGCGGAGAGCACGCGGTGATGGCGTTGACAACCGATGCCGCGGTCAACGAAGCGACGATCGCCAAGATCCTCGAGCTCGACGGCTTCGCCGTCGGCCGCTCTGTGGACCTCTGAGCGGCGCATAGCTGCACCCTCGATCGCTCGCGTGCCCCGAAGCACGCCCACGCTCCCTGCGTCCTTGCTCTGCTTGCTCAGACGTCCACACACCGCATAGTCTCTGCACTTGTGAAGGCACTCGTGCAGACAAAGAATGGCGGCTACGACGTTCTTCAAGTCCAGGAGCGCCCCGACCCGCCGGTCGGCCCGGGCGAGGTGCGAATCGCGGTCAAGGCGGCCGGGATCAACTTCGCCGACACGATGGCGCGCCTTGGGCTCTACCCGGATGCGCCGAAAACGCCCTGCGTGATGGGCTACGAGGTCGCCGGCACGGTTGAGTCGGTGGGGGACGGCGTCAGTGGCCACTCCGTCGGTGACCGCGTCATCGCCGGCACCCGGTTCGGCGGCCAGGCGGAGCTAGTTACCGTGCCCGAGATCCAGGTGCTGTCACTGCCGGAGCGGCTCAGCTTCGAGCAGGGAGCGGCGTTCCCGGTCAACTACGGGACCGCCTACGCGGCCCTGATCGTGATGGGGAGCTTGCGCGAGGGCGATCGCCTCCTCGTTCACGCCGCTGCCGGTGGAGTTGGGATCGCCGCTACCCAGATCGCCCGTAACGTCGGCGCCGAGATCTACGGCACGGCCTCGCCGTCCAAGCACGACGCGATCCGCGCCCAAGGTGTCAAGCACGCGATCGACTACCGCAACCAGGACTTCGAGACCGAGACCATGCGTCTCACCGGTGGCGAGGGCGTCGACCTGATCATCGATGCGCTTGGCCCGACGTCGTTCCGCAAGGACTATCGCCTGCTCCGTCCCGGCGGGCGGATGGTCATGTACGGGCTCTCCGAGGCGACCAGCGAAGGTGGCCGCAACATTCCGGCGATGCTGAAGGGCCTTGCCAAGATGCCGTTGGCGACGATCCCGTGGTGGAAGAGCCTGGCCCTGATGAATGAGAACAAGGGCATCTTCGGACTCAACATGCTCAAGTGGTGGGAACGCGAGGGAAGCCTCGATCGCGTCACCGAGCCCCTCATGGCCGACCTCGAGGCCGGGCGCTTGGAGCCGCTCGTCGCCGAGGCATTCCCCTTCGAGCGAGCCGGCGATGCGCACAAATTCATCGCCGAGCGCCGCAACGTCGGCAAGGTCGTGCTGTTTCCAAGTTAGTTGCCCGTTCCGGACGGGACGGGGGCATTGCGATGAAGAGGGCGATCCTGATCATGCTTGCGATTTTTGCCGCCCAGGCCGGGGGGGTCGCGCGCGCCAAAGCGACCTCCTACACCGTCGTCCTGGCCGGCGGAGCAGAGCTGAGCATGATCCACATCTGGCTCACCCCCGACGGCCGCAGTTACGTGATCGACTCGGTCGCCCCGCTCGAAGTGGGCGGCACCGTCTGCGAACACACCGTCGGCAACGTGGACGAGCTGGTCTGTCAGGCTCCGCTCGTCGCCGGCTTCGAGATCAACGCAGGTAGTGGTAGCGACTCCGTCGTGGTGTCGAACGAAGTCACGATTCCGGTGACGATGAGGGGCGGGGCGGGCGGCGACACCCTCGTTGGCGGCGGCGGCCCCGACAAGCTGATCGGCGGTGCGGGCAACGATCGTCTGGTCGGCAGAGGTGGCGACGATCTGCTCTTCGGCGGCCCGGGCAACGACACCATTTACGGCGGGTCCCGCCAAGACCCCCTTCGTCGCGGTCCCGGCAACGCCCCGATCAGCCGTGCCTCCGGCCTCAACGACATCCGCCCGGACTTTCG
>JAJKHV010000115.1 GCA_021154855.1 Solirubrobacterales bacterium | reverse complement strand
GCGAGCGTGAAAGAGGCGTGGGTTGAGGTGGATACGATTGAAGTAACGGGAAAGAGCGCCGACGTTGGGTGAGATCGACATGCCGTTGTCGTTGAGCACGATCACCATCGGCGTCTGCAGGCCGCCCGCTGCGTGCAGCGACTCATAGGCGACACCGCCCGTGAGTGCGCCATCGCCGATGACGGCCGCCACTCTCCCGTCCTCGCCGATCCCCTTGCGCATCGCCTCCTTCAGGCCGACCCCGTAGCCGATCGAGGTCGAGGCATGCCCGGCGCCCATGATGTCGTGCTCGGACTCGAAGATCGAGCAGAACGGCGCCAGCCCCTCGTACTGGCGGATCGTCGGCAGGCCCTCACGGCGCCCGGTGAGGATCTTGTGCGGATAGGCCTGGTGGCCGACGTCCCAAAGCACCTTGTCACGCGGCGAGTCGAGCAGGCTGTGCAGCGCCACGGCCAGCTCGCAGGTGCCGAGGTTGGCGCCGAAATGGCCGCCGATCTCACCGATCGTGTCGATTATGTAGGTGCGCATCTCCTGCGCCACCTGTTGCAATTGAGCGTCGTCGAGGCCATGCAGGTCGGCCGGGCCGTCGATGCGGTCCAGCAGGCGCGGTGCGGCGGCGCCCTCGTCTGTTGGTGCGTTTCCGTTCTCTGTCATTCGTCTCGGGTGAAGATGTAGTCGGCGATCCGCCTCAGGTCGCCGGTATCGCCGCCGGCGTCGGCCAGTGCCGCGATCGCCTTGGCGTGGGACTCGGCAGCGAGCTCGCGCGCCCGCTCGAGGCTGAAGAGGCTGACGTAAGTGAGTTTTCCATGTCGCTCGTCGCTTCCATGGGTCTTGCCGAGCTGCTCGTCGCTTCCGGTCACGTCGAGGATGTCGTCGACGATCTGAAAGAGCACGCCCAGCTCGCTGGCAAACCGGCGAAAGGGGATTGTCTCAGGTTCTGACAGCCCGTTGAGCGTGAGGACGATGCCGACGCTGGCAGCGATCAGCCGTCCGGTCTTCAGCGTGTGAAGCGTCCGCAGGCCCTCGGCATCGCGTTCGGCCACCGCGACGTCGACGTACTGACCGCCGACCATGCCGTCGACCCCGGTGGCGGCACTGAGCTCGCGCAGGGCCGCCAGCACCTGGGCCGGCTCTCCCGGCTGCTCGCAGAAAAGCCGCACCGCCTCGGCAAAGAGGCCGTCGCCGGCAAGGATCGCGACGTCTTCCCCGAACTTGACATGGGAGGTCGGCTGTCCCCTCCGCAGCTCATCGTCGTCCATCGCCGGCAGGTCGTCGTGGATCAACGAATAGGTGTGGATCAGCTCGACCGCGCTGGCGACCGGGAGGAAATCCTCCGGCTCAGCATTGAGCGACCGCGCAGTGGCCAGGGTCAGCACCGGACGCACCCGCTTGCCGCCGCCGAGCAGCGAATAACGCATCGCCTCCTCGAGGCCGGCCGTCGGCTGCGGCGCTGGAAAGCGCAGCCGCTGCAGCTCGCGGTCGACAAGGGCCCTTAGGTCTTCGGGGTAACTCACTGGCGAACGGACAGGCTCACTGCGAAGCGGCCTCGCCCTCGCGGATGCGGCGGTTCGCCTCCTCGACCGCCTCGGCGGAGAGCTCGGCCGCCTCATGGGCAAGCTCCGCGGCGCGGGCGTCGGCCGCTTCCTCTCCCTCCAGCTCGCGGGCGATCGTCGTCAGCCGCTCGGAAATCTCGCGCAGGCGGCTCACCGCACGCCCTCGCGCTCGCGGACGATCGCGCCGAGGACGCCGTTGACGAAGCCGGGCGCATCGACGCCGCAGTACTCCTTGGCGATCTCGACCGCCTCGTCGATCGCGACCTCGGTCGGCACGTCGTCGCTGTGCTCGATCTCATAGAGCGCCACCCGCATCAGGTTTCGCTCCAAAGGTGCGATCCGCTCCAGCTCCCAGCCTTTCGAATGAGCCGCGATCGCGCCGTCCAGCTCCTCGCGATGCGCCTCCACCCCGGCTGCAAGCTCACGGGTGAAGGGCCGTGACTCGGCGACCAGCTCCTCGAGTGGACGGCCGGTGACATCGCGCTGATAACAGGCAAAGACGGCGTCGCGGCGCTGATCAGACCTACGCATACCGCCATTCTCGCGCTTCGGGCGGCTGGACTCCTCGACCCCTTCCCTCTGATTTCAGCCGCGCGTGTAGCTGAGGGCCAGAAGGCCGACGTTGCCGGAGAGGTCAGTCGCCGCTTTGCGCAAGGCAAGCGGTTCGAAGCCCTGGCTGGGCGAGAGCTTCTTCGGCAGCGCGAAGAGGGCGAACATGTACGTTTCACCGCCACCTTCCGGGCAGAGCTCATAGGCCGTCTTGCCGAAGCTGTTGCGGCCGACGACGGCGCCCCTGGGCAGCTTTCCGGCTTCGATTTCTTCCAATTGGGGGCTCAGCCCGGCCACGGACCAGTCGAAGAAGAGCTTCCCCTCCACTGGCTGGACGTTCATCACGAAGAGAGCCAGTTCGGCGGTTCCCTGCGGCACCCCCTGCCAGTGAAGCGCCGGCGAGGTGCCTCTGCCGTCGCAGCCGTAATCGGCCGGCAGCGCCTGCGGTCCGCCACTCGTCGCTTGGCTCGACCGACTCTGCAAGGTCATGCTTGCCACCGTTGCTTCCTTGCGCTGCTCAGGGGTGATCTCTGGCTCCCGTTCACCCGTGGGCTGTGCAATGGACGAGCCGTGCTTGCCGCCGGCGGAGGGCGCTCCGGGGACCGTTGGGGCCCCTTCGTCCGGGATCGCCGAGCCGCTGCCCTCCGTCGCGCCCGTCGCCGCGGAGGCACCGCTGTCAGCTCCGCCGCCGGTTGAGTCGCTCGAAGCAACGGCGCTCGCGCGGTCCGGACTCGAGCTGCTCGAGCCCGAGCTGCTCGAGCTGTCCGAGGATCCTCCTCCGCAACCGGCGAGCGCAAGCGCCGCAAGCGCGAGCACCAGGAGAACCCTGGCGCTCGCGATCTTTGCGGACTTGGTCAGGACGCGGTTAGCGCCTGGCCTCTGTGCCATTTGAACGCTTCTGTCGGGAAGACCCCGTTCCATTCGACCGTTTCGCCGAGCGCTTCCAGTTCAGTTTTGGTCGCGGCGAAGCTCGACGGGCTGAACGTGGCGGTTTCGGTCGTGTTGTTGATCAGGCCGCCCGCCGACCCGGTGACGTTGGCCCAGACGCCCCACAGGGGGCAGAACCAGCCGCCGTAGAGGATCCAGACGTCAACTTCTTTGATCACCAGGTAGTTGCTGCCGCTGACCGTGGTCAGGCTGGCGGGCCAGGGAAACCATTCGGCTTCGATTGCTTCCACCGTGCACGTGGAGTTGGTGTAGCAGTTGAACAGCGGCAGGTCCCAGACGTTCCCTTTGCCCGTCCCTGAGCTGTTCCAGATATCCACTTCGTAGAGGAAGTTGTCGCAGGTGGTCGTCATCCCCCACATGCCGAGGCCGCTTTTCTGCGCCCCCCCGACGACCGTCTCCGTGCTTTTCAGTTCTTCCCCGTTGAACTTCCAGGCTGGACTGGCCCCCGCACTGGCGGCGAAGACGGCACACAGCATCAGCGCCGCAAGCAACCCCCCCAGGATTCTGTGCTCTCGCATGACTGGTATCTCCCGACTGTTTGCTCGATGGACTGGAAAGAGCTACTGCCGATGGAAGCGTTTCGAGAAAGGCCGGCGCCGCCCGGCGTCGGCGTCCTCCCTAAGGCTCCAGGCGTACCCTGAAATCCTCCAACAAGTACCACATTTGCGGCCGGCTCGCCACCCCAGGCGCCAGCCGATCCTCCCGAAGGCCTCAGGCCCGCGAGACGTATTCGCCGCTGCGGGTGTCGACGCGGACGATCTCGCCCTCTTCGATGAAGAGCGGCACCTGCACGACCACGCCCGACTCCAGCGTTGCCGACTTGTTGCCGCCGCCCGAGGCGGTGTCGCCCTTCACGCCGGGCTCGGTCTGGGTGACCTTCATCTCGATCGCACTGGGAACCTGAACGTCGCTGGGCCGTTCGTCGACGAAGAGAACGTCGACCTCGGCGTTCGGCAGCAGCCACTGCATCGTCTCGCCGACCAGATCACGCGGAATCTCGATCTGCTCGTAGTCGCGCGTGTCCATGAAGACCGCCGCCTCGCCCGAGTCGTAGAGGTACTGCATCTTGCGCGACTCGGTGCGCACCGGGCGGAACTTCTCCCCCGCTCGGAAGGTCTTGTCCTGCACGGTGCCGTCCTCGATCTTGCGCAGCTTGGTCCGCACGAAGGCACCGCCCTTGCCGGGCTTGACGTGCTGGAACTCGACGATCCGGAAGATCTTCCCGTCGATCTCGATGTGCGAGCCGTTCTTGAACTGGTTGGTGCTGATCACGGCGGCAATCCTAGAGAAGAACACGCCCCGCGACTTCTCCAGAACTCAACACGGCGTCGAGGGGTCGATCGTCTAACGTGACACCAGGGAATGAAGGGGGTCCTCACAGCTGCGATATCGGTCACCGCGATGGTGCTGCTGCCTGTAGCAGCCGCCTCGGCCGAAGAACCGACGCGCGCGCAGTACGTCGAACAGGTCGATCCGATCTGCAAGGCGAACACCGAAGCCAACAAGCGGATCCTCGCGAACGTCAGGACGAAGGCACGAAGCAAGTCGCCGAAGGCGGTGAGGGAAGCCGGCGCCCAGTTCATCCATGCCTCCGGCGCGTTTGACGCTGCGAAAAAGAAAATCGTTGCGGTACCACGGCCGCCGGCCGACGATGCCCGACTGCTCAAGTGGTTCAAATACCTCGACATCGTCAAGGCGGACCTGCGCAAGCTCGGCAAGGCGCTGAAGGCAAACGAGAAGATCCTCGCCGCCCATGAACAGGTTCGCGTCGAACGCAGCGCCAACGCCGCCAACAACGTCAGCTTCATCTTCGAATTTCGCTACTGCCACCTCAGCGCCTCGAACTTCAACTGACTCGCACCGCTCGTTTGAACGCGAGCAGAACCGCCGCTATCTGTCGGCTTCAGCCGCGGTGCTTGTGGTGAGAGTGGCGGCCGGACCGCCGGAGAGAACGCGGCGAACCAGGCGCGGTGCGAGGATGCGGGCGATCGCGGCGAGCGCGTAGGCGCGCGGCACGTAGCGCTCGGCCTTGCCACCGGGGCCGGCCTGGAGAATCGCCTCGGCGACGCTCTCGGGCTTGGAGACGACCCAGCGGGTCAGAGCACGTTCGCGCAGCTCCGCCGCCGGGAAGCCCTCGGTGGCGATGAAGCCGGGCAGGACCATGCCGACGTGAACGCCGTGCGGGCGCTCCTCAGCGTAGAGGGCGTCGGTCCAGCCGATCAGGGCGAACTTGCTTGCCGAGTAGGCGCCGGTGCGGGCACGGGCAACCCGCCCAGCGGTGCTGGCGACGTTGACGATCGCGCTTGGTGCCGAGGCCCGCAGCGCCGGCAGCAGCGCCTCGGTGAGGCGGGCGACGGCGTCGAAATTGATGTCCAAGTGGCGCTGGAGGTTCGCGTACCCCGCCTCGCCGAAACCGCCGCGCCAGGAAGCGCCGGCATTGTT
>JAJKHV010000114.1 GCA_021154855.1 Solirubrobacterales bacterium | reverse complement strand
TCGCCGAGGAGGACACCCGCGAGACCTACGAGCCCTCCGACTTCGAGCGCCACGTCGCCGCAATCGACGCCGCCGACCACCGCGGCGTGATCCAGGGCAAGGACCACGGCTTCGAGGGCAACCTCGGCCTCGTGATCGGCGCCGGCGGCGGCTCGCTGACCCTGACCGACGCGGTGCGCAGCCAGGGCGGCAAGCCGGCCAATTACTCCGAGATCGGCGGCAACCCGTCGGTCGCCAAGGCCTGCGGACTGGCCAAGGAGGTGCTCGAAAAGGACGGCGTCGAGAAGATCGCCGTGATGATGTCGATCGTCTCCAACACGCGGGTCGACATCGTCGCCCGCGGCGTGATCAAGGCCTGCCTCGAGCTCGGCAAGGACCCTGGCGAGACGATCGCGATCTTCCGCATCCCTGGCGCCTGGGAGGACGAGGGCTTCAAGATCCTCGAGCGCTACGGTGTCGAGTCCTGCGACCGCTCGGTCTCGCTCTGGGAGGCCGCCGGCCGCGCCGTCGCCAAGATCCAGGGAGCTTCGGTATGACCGGCGACTTTTCCGTCCAGATGACGCATAACTCGCCAGGAAGGGCTCGATGAGCATCCTCTTGAACAGCGAGACCACCTTCATCGTCCAGGGCATCACCGGGCGTGAGGCGGTCAATCTGACCAAGGAGTGCCTCGACTACGGCTCCCAGGTCGTCGGCGGCGTCACCCCCGGCCGCAAGGGCCGTGAGGTCCACGGCGTGCCGGTCTTCGACACCGTCGGCCAGGCGGTCGAGCACCACGGCGGTCCGATCGACGGCTCCGTCGTCACCGTCCCCCCCGCCTTCACCAAGGACGCCGTGCTGGAGGCGATCGAGAACGGGATCAAGCTGATCGTGATCGTCACCGAGCGGATCCCGCGCCGCGACGTCGCCCAGATGGTCGAGCTGGCCGACCTGCGCGGTGCCCGGATCATCGGCCCCAACTGCCTCGGGTTGATCGTGCCCGAGGTCTGCAAGATGGGCGGCATCGGCGGCCCGGCGAAGGATGCAGCCAAGGCATACGCGCCTGGCCCGGTCGGCGTGATGAGCCGCTCAGGCGGGATGACGACCGAGATCTCCTCCTCGCTGACACAGGCCGGCCTGGGCGTCTCCACCGCCGTCTCGATCGGCGGCGACGCGATCATCGGCTCGACCTACGCCGAGCTGATGCCCTACTTCGAGGCCGACGAGCAGACGCGGGCGATCGTGATCTACACCGAGCCCGGCGGCCGCATGGAGGCGCAGCTCTCCGAATGGGTCGCCGAGAACGATTCCCGCCTGCCGATCGTCGCCTTCATGGCCGGCAAGTTCATGGACGACGATGAGATGAAGGGAATGAGCTTCGGCCACGCCGGGACAATCGTCGAGGGCGTGGAGGACACGGCCACCGAGAAGATCGCCCGGCTCGAAGCGGCCGGCATCCGCGTGGTCGAGCGGATCGACCAGATCCCCGATGCGGTCAAGGAGAAGCTGGGGGTGGCCGCCTGATGGCGGAGGCGCTGAACAAGGTCTTCATCGAGGTCGAGGTCGACGACTCCGTCGCCGGCGACGCGGCTCTGGCGGCGAAGCTCGAGGAAGTCTGCCCCGTCGACATCTACAAGGACGCCGGCGGTCGGGTCGAGGTGGTCGAGCAAAATCTCGACGAGTGCGTGCTCTGCCGGCTCTGCATCGAAGCTTCACCTCCCGGCGCCGTGCGGGTCAAGAAGCTCTACGACGACAGCGAGCTCTCCTAGCGTCAGCCGGCAAGCACTGGCAGTCCTGCCAGTGCTTCCTCGCGCAAGTGCTCGGGGATGACGACCAGCGAGCGCAGCTGGTCGAGAAGCTCGCGGTCCCCGTTTATCTCGACACCCGCCTCGGCAGCCTCTCCAGCCACCATGGCGGCAATGATGTCGATCGGCGTGCCGGCCAGGCTCAAATCGGCCGGCGCGATGTCTTCCCGCGAAGCGTCGATCCAGCCATCGGCGATCCGCAGCGCGAAGGACTGACCGCCGCTACGCAGGGCAAGCGTCGCCTGCAGGTCCTGCGTTGGGTGCAGGATCACGCGCATCGCGTTGGGCAGCGAGGACGGCGCCAGGTCGACCACGTCGGGAAGCTTCTGCAGGCCCATCCCCCAACGGCTCAGCTCGAGCATCGGGCTCTCCAAGCCGCGGCCTAACGAGGTCAGCTCGTAGACGGTGGCCGAGACCGGCGGGCCAAGCTCCCGGCGGGCGATGATGCTGTGCTGCTCGAGGTCACGAAGGCGCTTCGTGAGAACGTCCGTGGGCGCCCCGCCCACGGAGCGAGCCAAGGCCGAGAAGCGCAAGGGCCCAAGCGAAAGCTCGCGCACGATAAGCAGCGTCCAGCGCTCGCCCATGCGATCCAGAGCGCAAGCGAGGCTGCACGACTGGCCATATTGGCGCGAACCCATAGTTAGGATGATAGCAATGGACTAATTGGCTATCCAAAGGTACCACTTTGGATTCTGGTACAGTCCCGCGCCGTGAACCGAATCGCCGATTTGACCTGGACGCGACCGAAGCTGGTCTTGGCCGTCGTCGGCGTCTTCTTCCTCGTCGCAGTGGCGTTCGGCCACGACGTCGAGCATCACCTCAAGGCGGCGGGCTTCACCGACCCGTCATCGGAGAGCGAGAAGGGCAGCGGACTGCTCAGCGACGCGCTCGGTTACGACCCGAACCCGGGAGTCGTCCTGGTCGTGCGCTCTCCTGACGGGAGCCCTCTGAACACCAAGAGCCCCGCCGTGCGGCGGGAAGTCAACCAGTTGAGCCGCAGGGTGGCGAAGGTCAAGTACGTCGGCCGGGTCGTCAACCCGCTGCAGGACCCTCGAGCCGGCGCCCAGCTGATCGCTCGCGACGGTCGCTCGCTGGTCATCCTCGGCGACCTCTCCAACGGCGACGAGGAGAACGACGGCGGGATCGCCGCCGAAGGCGTGCAACCGCTGATCGCAGCAAGCAACCTCAACGTCTCGATGGGCGGCTTTGCGCCCAGCTTCAACGAGGTCAACGACCAGACGAAGTCCGACCTGACCAAGGCCGAGCTGATCGCCTTCCCGCTGCTCGCGCTGCTGCTCCTGATCGTCTTTCGAGGCGTGATCGCCGCCGCCATCCCGCTGCTGATCGGCGTCATCTCGATCGTCGGGACCCTCTTCGTGCTGCGGATCATGTCGGAGTTCGTCGGCACCTCCGTCTTCGCGCTCAACATCGCCACCGGTCTCAGCCTCGGCCTCGCCGTCGACTACGCGCTGCTGATGGTCTCCAGATACAGGGAGGAGCTCGCGAGCAGCGGCGCGACGCGGGAGGCGCATCGCAAGACCGTCCTGACCGCGGGCAGGACGGCGCTCTTCTCCGGCTTCACCGTCGCCGCGGCGATGGCAGCCCTGGTCATCCTGCCGCAGCGCTTCCTCTACTCGATCGCCGTGGCCGGCGCCTCGGTCGGTGTGCTCTCCGCCGTGCTTGCGATCCTCGTCGTCCCCTCCCTGCTGAGCCTGCTCGGGACGCGGATCGACGCGCTCTCAATCCGCCGCGGACCAGCGCTCTCCGATGAGTCGGGCGGCTGGTATCGGCTGGCCCGCGGCGTGATGCGCCATCCGGTCGGGGTCGCCCTCGCCAGCTCCGCCCTGCTGCTCGCCGCCGCCGCACCGCTGCTCTGGACGACGCTGACCGGGCCGAGCGCAGAAGCCGTCCCGCATAGCAAGCCTTCTTACAGCGCCAACAGCTACGTCGAAACGCATTACCCGCGCGAACTGATCGAGGCGGTCACCGTCACCGTCGACGGCAAGGCAGGCAAGCTGGCGCTCGCGCGGTACCGGCAGCAGATCGAAGCAGTCGACGGGATCGTTCGCGGCGCCCCCTTCGTCCTCGCCTCCGAGGGCATCGCCTACGCCAACTTTGGCCTCGCCGATCCGGCCCTCTCGGAAAGCTCGCAGGACACCGTCAAGGCGATCCGCGACCTCAGCCCCCCAGATGGGGCAACGGCGCTCCTCTCCGGAAACACGGCGCGCTTCATCGATCAGAAGCAGAGCCTGCTCGAACACCTGCCGCTGCTCGTCACGATCATCTTCGCGACCACGCTGATCCTCCTCTTCCTGCTCACCGGCTCGGTGATCCTGCCGCTCAAGACGCTGCTGATGAATGCGATGACGCTGGGCGCGACGCTCGGAATCCTCGTCCTCGCCTTCCAGGACGGCTGGCTCGATTGGCTCTTTGCCTACCGCGGGCCGAGCGCGATCGAGGTGACCAGCCTGGTCTTCCTCTTTGCGGTGATCTTCGGCCTCGCCACCGACTACGCGGTGCTGGTGATGGCGCGGATCAAGGAGCAGCATGACCTCGGCAAGAGCAACGAGGAGGCGGTCGCGATCGGAATCGCCCGCACCGGCCGGGTGATCACCGCCGCCGCGATCATGATCGCCGTCGTCTTCCTCGCCTTCGGCGTCAGCTCGGTCTTCTTCATGAAGCAGATCGCCCTGGGCATGGCGGTCGGTGTGATGCTCGACGCCACGATCGTCCGCGCCCTGCTCGTCCCCTCGCTGATGCGCCTGCTCGGCGAGTGGAACTGGTGGGCACCGAAACCGCTGCGACGCATCTACCTACGCCTCGGCATTTCCGAGGCCTGACTCCAGGCCCGACACCAACCCCGCGGTGCAACGTTTTGTCCCCTTGCTGGGTGGTCAACGCGTTGCACCCTTGGGGACCGGGTCGAGCGCAGCGGAGGTGCAACGTTTTGTCCCCCTGCCAGGGGGTCAGCGCGTTGCAGCTGGACTGTGAAGTCGGTCACGTTACGCACATATAAATTTATATCCGGGTAACCTCGTCACCGATGGCTGTCGCGTCGACACGTTCCCGGCTCTCCAAGGCCGACCGGATGGAGCAAGCGCTCGTCGTCGCGCACGGCCTCTTCGCCGAGCGCGGATACGCCGAGGTGACGATGGACGAGGTCGCAGCCGAGGTCGGCGTCACCAAGCCGCTGCTCTACAACTACTTCGGCAACAAGGAGGGCCTCTACACCGCCTGCATGGAGCGGGCCGGCGACGCCCTGGTCAAGACGATTCTCGAGACGGTCGGCGAAGCTAGTGGCCCAAGTGAGGCGCTGAACCAAGGACTGCGGGCCTTCTTCGCCTTCCTCGACGCCGATCGCGACGCCTGGGCGGTCCTTTTCGACGAGACACTGCCGCACACCGGCGAGCTCGCCGACCGGGTCGCCGAGGACCGCGGGCGCCTGTTCTC
>JAJKHV010000113.1 GCA_021154855.1 Solirubrobacterales bacterium | reverse complement strand
CGGTGGGGGGGTCCCTCCGTCTTGCTGGGTTTTTCGCCTCTAAGTGGACGGCTGTCGCTGAGTGATCTGTGCGAAAAACGAGACGCAGCTGCGTCGGAGGGACCCCCCCACCGTCCTCCCAAGCCCAACCGGAGCATTGCGCCAATGACGATCACGACGGCGAGATACGGCACTGCTGCGAACCAACCAACTGTTCCCAGGAGCTCTGCCACCCAGAGCAGCCCGGCTATCGCAAGCACCGCGGTCGATAGATGCGCCGAGACTCCGGTTAGCTCGGGCGTCAGCTTTTTCCGTGCTGCGGCCGCGCCAAGCCAGGCGAAGCAAATGAGCAAGCCAAGATCGAGAGCCCCGACCAGATACCGCCCTGCCCCGAGCATCTAGCGCCGCCGCAAGAGCCGCGTCATCTGCTCCAGCTCGGCGATCTTGAGCAGCTTCGCCATCCCCAGATAGGTCAGGCCGCCAAGCCCCAGACCGACGCTGAGCGAGACGATCTGGCCGAAGAGTCCGCGCCCGAGCTCGCTGTCGAGAAAGTCCCAGACGCCAAACGAGACGGCGGCAAGTGCCGCGGCGGCAATCGTGATCTTGGTCGCGGTGCCGAGCAGCCGCCCCAGCTCGAGGCCGCCGAACTCATGGCGCAAGATCACCGCCTGGGCGATGACCGCGGCGGTGGTGCCGATGCCCGTGCCGGCGACGATGCCGCCGGTGCCGAAGGGCTTGTAGAGGGCCAGCGCACCAAGGGCGGAGACGACTAGGTCGATCGCAGCCAGGCCCGTCGCCATCCAGGGCCGCTGCAGGCTGAAGAAGGTGCGGGTTTGAAGCAGGTAGAGGCCGTTGGTCGGCAGCGTGAAGGCGAACCAGAAGAGGGCCGTCGCGACGAGGGCCGTCTGCTCGGGTGTGAATTCGCCGCGCTGGTAGACGAGACGGATCATCGGCGTAGAGAGGACGAGCACCGCGGCGGCAGCCGGAACGAGGACGAAGAGGATCTGGCGCATCCCGTTGGCCATCGTCGCGCGCAGGTTCTCCATCTCGCCGCGAGCCGCGAAGCGCGCGAGGGTCGGGAAGAGCACAGTGGCGATTGCCACCGAGAAGACCCCCTGGGGCAGCTGGTAGATGCGGAATGCCTTGTCGATCGCGGCCGGGGACTGATCGCTGACGAGGCTGCCGAAGAGGCTGTTGATCAGCAGGTTGAAGTTGATCAGGCCGAGGCTGATCGTCACCGGCAACATCAGCAGCAGGACCCGGCGCACGTCCGGGTTTCGCCATTCGAAGCTCCATTCGAACTTGAACGGCGTGTTGCGCAGGTCGAAGGTGGGGATCATCAGCTGAACCAGGGTTCCGATCAGGATCCCAATCGCGTACGCGTAGATCCGGTCCTGGCCGTGGAAGGCCGGGGCCAGAAGAACCACTACGGCGATGATCGTCAGGTTCCAGAACAGCGACGAGATCGCGAAGGCGCCGAAGCGGTCGTAGCTATTGAGGATGCCGACGACGACACCGCTGATTCCGAGCAGGATCAGGATCGGGAAGAGGATCTGGGAAAGCGTGATCGTCAGGTCGAGGATCTCGCCTTCGAAGCCCGGCGCGAAGAGCGGCATGATCACCGGCGCGAGCAGCACGAAGAGAGCCGTGATCGCGCCGAGCACGAGGGTGACGAGCAGCAGCAGGGTCGAAGCCAGACGAAACGCCTCGCGGTAGTTCTTGCGCTCCAGCTGCTCGGTGAAGATCGGCACGAATGCCGGCTGCAGGGCCGCGTCGGCGAAAAGGGCGCGGACCAGGTTGGGGACCTGGAAGGCGATCGTGAAAGCCGACATCGGGCCGTTGATGCCGTAGTAGCTGGCGGCGACGACCTCTCGCACCAGGCCGGCAATTCGCGAGGCGGCTGTGGCGACCGAGAAGAAGGCGGTGGAGCGCGCGATCCGGCCCGCTTGGCGGCCGGGAGCCGGATTGCCGCTCAGTTCCTCTCCCGGCGCAAAGGCCTCTGCCTCGCGCACAGCGGAGTCGCTGGCGAGTGCCTCTCTGTCGCGGTCAGGGCTGTCGGGTGCCTTGGGCGTCTCCAAGCTTGGTCTCAGTCGCTATAGTCGGCGGCCGCCCGGAGGGGGCTCGGCGCCCACTCAGGCACATGACTCATGGCCAACATAGCCTCACAGAAGAAGCGGATCCTACGCAGCGAGCGCGAGCGGACGGAGAACCGCCTGCTCACAAGCACGGTGAAGACCTACTTCCGCCGCCTCGAGGCAGCGGTTGAGGCCGGCGATGCCGGCAAAATCGAGGCTGAGCACAAGGCGCTCGTCTCGAAGGTCGACAAGGCAGTTCAGAAGGGCGCGCTGCACAAGAACACGGGCGCCCGCAAGAAGTCCCGAGCCGCTCGCATCGCCTCGGCCGCGACCTCGAAGTAGTCAGACCGCCGCGCGCGCCGCGCGCCTCAGGGCGAGGGTAAGCGCCAGCTCGTCGCCGTAGTCAGCCCCGCCGCGGCACCAGACCTCCAGGTCCGCCAGCGCCATCGTCGCCTCGCACAGGTCGTCGAGGCTCGTCTGGCCGAGACGGGTGACAAGCTGGCGCGCCGCGTAGGGGTGCATGCCGAGGCTCGACTCGACCTGCTTTGGTGGCACTCCCTCCTCGATCTGGGCGGCCGCCGCGCACGCCTTGCGCAGGCGCGAGGCAAGGCCGTAGATCAGCCCGGTCACGTTCTCGCCCTGGGAGATCAACCGCTCGGCGAGCGAGGCCGCGCGCGCCGGGTCGCGTTCGAGCAGAGCGTCGGACAGCGCCCACACCGCGGCCTCGGATGTGTCAGACACCATCGCCTCGAGGTCCTCGAGGCCAACGCGCCCCCCCTCTCCGGCCCAGAGTGCCAGCCGCTCCAGCTCGTTGCGCAGTCGCACCGGATTGGCTCCCATCCGCTCAACCAAGAGCCGGGCGGCGGCAGAATCGAGCACATAGCCGAGGCGCTTTGCATCGCCGACCAGGAGGCGCGGCATCTCACGGGCCTTGGGCGCCTCAAACTCGTGGATCTCTCCTCCGCCCGCCTTGACCGCCTTGACCAGCTTCGCCGCTGGCTTGGCGCGAGCGATGAGGACCACGGTCAAGTCCGGGGGCAGCGAACCGAGCGCTGCAACCACCGGCTCCAGCTGACGATCGCGCCAGCGCTCCACCCCGTCGGCAAGCAGATAGCGGCGCGCCTCGGTCAGCGACATCGCCGGAATCGCTGTCAGCAGCGCCTCGTGGTCGGGCCCGCCCCTGCCCTCGCTGGGCTCGAAGATTTCGAGTGCTCCCGCCCCGCCGTCGCCTTCGGCACGGGCGCGCAGGCGGCCTCGTGTCGCGTCGATCTTCGCCTGATCGGTCCCGGCGATCAGATAGAGCGATGCCAAGCTGTCGGCCATCGCGGCCGAGTCTAGTGGTCGGCCCGTCTCACCTGTCGGTGATCGAGCCCCGTCTCACCTGCCGCGGTCAGCCGCTTCCTTGGCGGCGGCCGGGCTGGTCGCTTCCGGTGCGGGCTTCGCCGGAGTGGACGGCGACGAGGCAACCGGCTGCGGCGCGGCTGCGGCGCTCCGATCCTTGGCCGCCTTTTCGGCTGGTGAGCTGTTCGAGCCTGCCGCGGAGGCAGCCTGGCCGTTCGACTTGGCGGTCTGGGGACCCTTCGACTTGGTGCTGCCGTCGCCGGTTGCCTTGGCAGAGGAGGGCGCATTCGAGTCCCCCTGGCTGTCGGAGGTCCCCTTTGACTGTCCGCTGGAGGTGGGCTTCGAAGGGCTATCGGCCGCGGCCGGCACGGGAGCCGGCGATGGCGCCGACGCGACTGGTTCCGCCGCGGGGGTGGGCGGCGTCGAGGCCGGAAGCGAGGCATGTGGCTGATCCCCCGAGGGATGTTGCGCCGTACCCGGCGACACCGCGAGGTGGCGTGAGTGCCCACGACCGCCGCCACTGTCGTTGCCCGCGCCGCCAGCGGGCCGCCCGGCGTGGCGCGGCCGCCCGGCGGGGCCGGGGCCAGGCCGGCCGCCGGCGGCCGGAGAAGATGACGAGACGACGGGGGCATGAGCAAGGGCAACCGCATCTTCGACGGTGCCAACCTTGGTCGGACGGGTGGGAAGCGGACTGCTGAAGACGCCGGGGAAGCCCAGTTGGGCGATGAACAGGGTCAGGCCGAGCCCGACCGCCGCGATGGCGGCGACGAGCGCGATCGAGGCGTTGCGGAGCCGCAGCAGCATGCCGTCGCCGGCCAGGCTCTGGCCCGCTGACCGCATTCGCTGTCGCATCGCGAAGAGCACCTCGTTAACCATCGCCATTTTGGCGACCGGTAGGAGTGAGAAAGGCAGAAAAACCCAATATTGCGGAGGGGATCTGTTGAGCCGTCTCAGTTGTCCGTGCTCAGAGCGACGGAATGACCGCTCACCGCGAGGACGATCGTGCCGGAGCTGTCGGTGCGCAGGGTCTGTACGTGGTGTGCGGCCAGCGTTGCAAGCGTGGTCGGAGTCGGATGGCCATATGGGTTGTCCGTGCCCACGGAAATCAACGCCAGGCGCGGCATGATGCGGTCGAGAAGCGAATCCAGACCGGCGTCCTCGCTGCCGTGATGGGCGACCTTGAGCACATCGACGGGACCGGGTTCAAGCGGCACCGCTTCAGCCTCGGCATCGGCGGTGAGCAGCATCGAGAAATCCTTCCAGCGGGCGAGCAGAACCAGCGCCTGCGTATTTGGATCGGCGCCGGCAAGCGGCTCCGCGAGCAGCTCTCGCGGCGGCCAGAGGACTTCGACCCGCAACCGTCCCGAGCGCAGCGCAGCGCCCTTGGCGATTCGAACCGGGACTGCGCCTGCCAGCTCGGCCTCTCCGCGCAGGCGACGGCTCAGACGGGCGTAGGCGAGCCGAGCCACTGGAAAGCGTCCAAGCAGATCCTCGATCCCACCAGCGTGGTCGGACTGTTCATGCGTGACGACCGCGAGGCCGAGGCGCTGAACGCCAGCCGAGCGCAGCTCCGCTTCGAGGCCATCGCCGGGCGGTCCGCCATCGACGAGCAACGGTTCGGCATGAGCCGGCTGGAAAAGAATCGCGTCGCCCTGGCCGACGTCGAGCACGGAGACGCGCAATCCGCCAATGAGCCCGGAGGCGCCAGCGTGGCCCCGACTCCCCGCCCACGCCAGGACGAGGGCGATGAGCCCCGCCGTCGCGACGGCCGCGAGCCGCCGCCAGGCCGGAGCCGGCTTGATGGGACCGGGCCCTCGGTCTTTGCTTTTGCGGACGCGAGCTCGAGCCCGTCTCAGCGCGGCAATTCGACGGCGGCGCCGGAGCATCGGCACGCCGCTCGCTGCCAGGACAAGAGCCAGGTAGGACGCGAGCAGACCGGACATTCCAAGCTCGACGTGGAGATAGGCCCATCTGGGCCGACCACACCAAGCGGCGACCAGAGCGATGAAGGCAAGCAGCGGTGCATTCAGCGCATTGAGAAGACCGACCGGAAAGCCGGGCAGCTGGGCGGTGACGGCGACGAGCATGCCAAGCCACATCGCCGGCGCCACCGCCGGCAGGGCGAGCAGGTTGGCGAAGAGGGTGGTCGTCGAGATCGATTCGAAGTGGTAGGCGATCAACGGCGCGGTGGCCAGGGTGGCGGCAATGGTCACGGCGGCGCCCTCTGCGATGGCGCCGCGCCAACCGCGGCCACCAACCCGCGAGGCAATCGCCTCCCGCAAAGGGGAGGCGAGGGCGAGGATGCCGATCACCGCGGCGAAGCTGAGCTGCCAGCCGACGTCGGCGGCGATGGTGGGATCGACAGCGAGCGTGACCACGGCCGCCAGAGCGAGCGCGTAGAGGCGCGAGCTGCGTCGACCCGCCAGCGTGGCGATCAAGCTGACCGCGCCCATCACCCCGGCGCGCAGAATCGACGGCCCGGCGCCGGCGAGCGGCACGTAGACGACGATCGCTCCGAGCACCCAGACGAGGCGGGCGCGCAGCGGAATGCCGAAGGCGGCCAGCAGAGGCATCGCCAACAGGGCGAGCAGGACGACGTTCTGGCCGGAAACGGCGAGTAGGTGACTTAGGCCGGCGTGGCGGAAGTCTTCGACCGTAGTCGCGTCAACTGCTTCGTCCTCACCGAGCACGAAGCCGCGCGCCAGCGCCGCCTCGCGGGCCGGCATGCCACGCCCGAGACCATCCTCGGCGCGACTTCGGATCTGCTCGCGGTGAACCAGTGCGAGCGCCACTACGGCGGCGATGCCGAGCACCAGGAGTCGCGATAGCCGTCCGCTGCCCATCGAGGCTAGGGCTGCAGGCGGGCGCGTAGCGACTGCATCGTTGCCGGCCCGATGCCGCTCATTTGATCGAGCTGATCGACCGAGGCGAGGCCTCCCCGCTGATCGCGGTATTCGACGATCTTCTGCGCCGTCACCGGGCCGATCCCATCGATTGTGTCCAGCTGCTCGGCGGTCGCCGAGCCGAGGCTGATCGGCCCCTCTTCGGCAGCGGCCCCAGTGGCTGCCAGCGGCGCCCCGCCCGGCCCCCGCTTGGGAACCACGACCTGCTGGCCATCGGCGAGCCGGGCGGCAAGGTTGATCGCTTCAAGCAACGCGCCGCCCGTCGCCCCACCGGCTCGCCCGACGGCGTCGGTCACCCGCGCCCCGGCCGGCAGCCGGTAGACGCCCGGGCGCGCCACCGCGCCGGTTACGTCGACGACGACGTCACCGCCGGCGCCGCTCGCGTCGACCGCGAAGCCGTCGCCCGTCGAGCCGGAATCGAAGCTCGAGCCCGACTGATAATCGGAGCCGTTGCTGCCCTCG
Source organism: Solirubrobacterales bacterium (assembly GCA_021154855.1). Lineage (GTDB taxonomy): Bacteria > Actinomycetota > Thermoleophilia > Solirubrobacterales > 70-9 > VRUE01. The sequence continues at coordinate 6,147 of JAJKHV010000113.1, read as the reverse complement.
GCGCGAATCGCCCGCGCCCCCAGCAAAAGCAGGGCTACGGCGACTGCGCCGTAGACGGCGATCTGAGATCTGCTCAGCTCGGGCATGGCCCCGAACTGTTCCGGAGGCCGGCGCGCACGTGGCGCGCGCAATCACACGGATCAGCTACAAGTCTTCGTCGTCATAGCCCGCTACCTCTGCCAGCTGGTCGCTGTAGAGCTCCGAGGCGGCTACGGGCGGGGACTGCACTGAGATACAGGACAGGTCGGCATCGCCGTTGTTGGCGACCGAGTGATCGGTGGCCGGCGGAACGAGGATCAGGTCGCCCTCGGCGACCTGCTGCGTGTCACCGGCGACCGACATCGTGCCGGCGCCGCGGACGACGACGTAGACCTGCTCGGCCTGCTCATCGGAGCGCAGCGTCTGCTCAGCGCCAGAGGGAAGCTCGAGCCAGGTCACCGAGAGATTGCGCGAGCCAAGTTCGCCGGCGTCCATGAGCACGCGAGTGCGCAGCCGGTGCCACTCCTCCACCGGTGCTTCCGTGAGTCTTCTAACGAGCACGCGCGCTTTGTACCAGATCGGTAGGGACGATAACCGGCGCATATCTGCGTCCTCGCTCGCTCACGTGCAAAGCACGCTTCGCTCACTGCGTCCTTGATCTGCTTGCTTCTCGTCCCTACCGGACGACGAGATTTACCAACTTGCCCGGCACGACCACCTCCTTGACCACCTCTTTGCCGTCGAGGAAGCGAGTCACCTTCTCGCTCTCGCGGGCGAGCCGCAACAGCTCCTCGCGCGGGGCGTCTGCCGCGGCCTCGATCCGGTCGCGCAACTTGCCGTTGACCTGGACCACCAGCGTCACCGAGTCGGTGCTGAGCAGCTCGGCATCGGCCTCGGGCCACGCTTGCTCCCATAGCCGCGTGCCGTTGAGTCGCTCCCATATCTCAGCGCCGAGATGGGGCGCGAAGGGAAATATCAGCGAGGCTGCGGTGGCGGTGGCGAAGCGCACCGCGGCGACGCCCTCGGCTTCCGCATAGAGGCCGTCCTTCAGCCGATAGGCATCGTTGACCAGCTCCATCACGGCGGCGATCACGGTGTTGAACTGGAAGCCGCGCTGGAAATCGCGGCTCGCCTTGTCGATCGCCCAGTGGGCCTTGGCCAGAAGGGTGCGCGCGTCGCCCCGCACAGCGGCAGGATCGAGCTCCGCCGCCGACATCGGCTCGACCTCCTCGCAGAGGCGCCAGAGTCGGGAGAGGAAGCGGTTGACTCCCTCCACCCCCTCGTCGGCCCAGTCGGCGTCGCGCTCGGGCGGGCCCATGAAGCAGATGTAGGTGCGGGCGGTGTCGGCGCCGTAGCGCTCGACGTACTCGGCGGGACTGACCGTGTTGCCGCGCGACTTCGACATCTTCGCCCCGTCGCGGGTGATCATTCCCTGCGCGAAGAGGTTGGCGAAGGGCTCCTGCACGCCGAGCACGCCGACGTCGGCAAGCGCCTTGGCGAAGAAGCGCGCGTACATCAAATGCAGGATCGCGTGCTCGACCCCGCCGATGTACTGGTCGACCGGCAGCCAGTGATCGGCCGCATCGCGGTCCCAAGGGGCCCCCTCGTTGCGCGGATCGAGGTAGCGAATGAAATACCAGGAGGAATCGACGAAGGTGTCCATCGTGTCGGTCTCCCGACGGGCCGGCTTGCCGCAGCGGGGACACTCGGTCGCGACCCACTCCTCGGCCGCCGCCAGCGGGCTTTTGCCCTGCGGGGCGTAGTCGTCGACCTCGGGAAGCTCCACCGGGAGCTGATCGTCGGGCACTGGGACGATCCCGCACTGCTCGCAGTAGACGACCGGAATCGGCGCGCCCCAGTAGCGCTGGCGAGAAACCAGCCAGTCGCGCAGCCGGTAGTTGACCGATGTCTTGCCACGACCCTCCTCGGCGAGCCAAGCGACGATTTCCTCGTAGGCATCGCGATTTCCCTTGCCGTCGAAGCGCCCTGAGCCGGTCATCGGGCCGTCGCCGGGATAGGGAAGACCTTCGTCGTCGCGGGCGGTCTCGGGGTCCGAGCCCTCGATCACGCGGCGGATCGGCAGGTTGAAGGATTTGGCAAACGCGTAGTCGCGCTCGTCGTGCCCGGGCACCGCCATGATCGCCCCGGTGCCGTACTCCATCAGCACGTAGTCGGCGACGAACATCGGGATCTCCTCGCCGTTGACCGGGTTGACGACGCTGCGCCCCAGCGACACGCCGGTCTTCTCGCGACCCTCGGCGCCGCGATCCTCGGCCGACTCGCGGGCGGCCTTGGCGACGTACTCGCGCACCGCGTCCTCGGCGGGCGTCCCGGCAACCAGCCGGTCCAGCGCGGGATACTCGGGGGCGAGGACGAAGAAGGTGGCGCCGAAGAGGGTGTCGGGACGGGTCGTGAATACCGGAAAGTCGACGCCCACTTCCTCGCATCTGAAGACGACCTCGGCGCCCTCGGAGCGGCCGATCCAGTTGCGCTGCATCGTGATCACGTGCTCGGGCCAGGTCTCGAGGCGATCGAAGTCGGCAAGCAGCCGCTCGGCGTAGTCGGTGATCTTGAAGAACCACTGCTTGAGCTTGCGCTGCACGACCTCGGTCCCGCAGCGCTCGCAGCGGCCGTCGACGACCTGCTCGTTGGCCAGCACGGTGGCGTCTTTGGGACACCATTGAACGGGTGCTTCGGTGCGGTAGGCGAGGCCGTGCTCGAAGAGCCGCAGGAAGATCCACTGGGTCCAGCGGTAGTACTCGGGCGTGTGGGTTGCCAGTTCGCGGGACCAGTCGATCGAGATGCCCCACTCGCGGAACTGGCGGCGGAAGGACTCGATCGAGCGCTCGGTCGCCGCCCGCGGCGGCTCGCCGGTCTTGATCGCGTTGTTCTCGGCCGGCAGGCCGAAGGAGTCATAGCCCATCGGATGGATCACCTCGAAGCCGTGGCGGCGGCGGAAGTGCGCGATCGCATCGCCGACCGCGTAGGTCTTGAGGTGCCCGACATGGGGTTCGCCGGACGGATAGGGCAGCATCTCCAGCACGTAGGACTTCGGCTTCGCCGCCTCGTAGCCGGGCTGGCCCGGGTTCGCGACCTCCCAGGTCTTCTCCTCAGCCCAGACCTGCTGCCACTTGCGCTCGATCGCCTTGGGGTCGTAGCCGCTCATCGGAGCGGCGATCTTCTCAGACGACCGGTGAGAGGGCTTCGAGGATGTGCGGCCAGACGTAGACCTCGATTGTCGCTGCAACCACGAGGCATGGGATTGCGATCAAGACGGTGACGAAGGTCGCGGCAAGCAGCTGGCTCCACTCGCCCCGGCGGCTCGCGATCAGCCAGGCGGCAAGCGGCAAGAAGAGCGCCGAGAGCTCGAGCAGCGCGTGCGGAAGCACGCTGACGAGGAGCAGGCCGATCGGGATATGGAGCTGGAAGGCGATCGTCGAGCCTTGAAAGCCGAGGTAGAGGGCCTGGGTCGACAGCGAGAAGAGAGTGACGGCGCAGACGAAGAGGATCGCCAGCTCCCCGGCCTTGACGTGGATCCAACGTGAGAAACCACTGCGCTGGGCGGCCGCGATCGGCATCGAGGCGCCGGCGATGAAGCCCGCAATGCAGGCGGTCCCATGCAGCGCCAGGACCAGGGAGTTGCGCCAGAGGATCGGCAGCAGATCGCCGGGTTGAGACGGTTCGGTCAGGCCCGGCAGGTGGATCGGCGTGATGTCGGGCGTGAGCATGCCCGCAACGACCCAGACCGCCCCCAGCAGGGCGAGGGCAATCGCCACGCTCAGCGCCAGCCAGCCGCGCAGGACCGCCCAGCGCCGCCCGCTCCAAGCCTCCAGCGCCAACCGCGTATCCCGCATCCCGTGCGAGAAAACATGCGAGTTGGCGGTATTCATCGCTCAACCATCGGCAACTTCGAGCGCCGATTTGAGCAGTGGAGCTGAGGGGGCTCGAACCCCTGACCTTCGCGCTGCCAGCGCGACGCTCTTCCAGCTGAGCTACAGCCCCGGGAAAGTCGTCCTTCGCGCTCAGTTTAGCGGCGCATGCGGGTCACGATCGAAGCGACGCCAGGGTGCCCTCAACGACGGTTTGCAAAGGACTGCGTCGTCATGCTCCCAACAGCTTCGCCTTCTGTGCAGCGAACTCTTCCTCGGTGAGAATGCCCTGCGCTTTCAGCTCACCGAGCTCTTTCAGCTGGTCGATGGTCGAGCTGCCGGGGGGGACAGCGGCGGCCGGGGCCGGCGCGGCTTGTTCGGGCCGCTGCTGTTCTTCCTGCTCGGCCCAGCGCTCGCCCTGCCGGCGCGAGACTCGATTGCTGACGGCGGTCGCGGTGCCGGCGATGGCAGCCGTGCGCGCCATTCCTCGAAGTAGTCCTGGCATTGGGCGTCTCCTCTCAGGCCTCGTCTGCGTCGAGCGCAGCGAGGACGGCTTGGATGGGAATGCGGCCGCTGGAGACCAGCTGGCCGCCGGAGCGACGGACGGCCGCGGCGAAAGGCCCGGCCCAGGTGTTCTCGAAGACCAGCAGGGCGGCGGAGGTGCCGGACTCCATCGTCCCGCCCGCCTCCTCGAGGTCTTGATCGGAGAGCAATCCCGAGGAGGCGCCCTCGAAGACCGCCAGCTCGGTTACATCGCCGCCGACGTCGGCAATCTCCAGACCGCGGATCGTCCCATCCTCGGCCTTGGCGATGAAGGCAAGGTCGAGAATGCGAATCAGGCCACGGTCGACAAGGTCGATCAGATGCGGGGCCACCTCGCCGTTGGGCTGGCGGCCGGGCCACTCGACCAGGATGTAGTCGATCGGCCCCATTTCGTCGAACTGCTCGTTGGGGCTCATGCGAGCGCGCTCGCCTTCAGGCGGTCGAACTCGCCGGCGTCGATCGCGCCGCTGTCGAGCAGCTCCTTCGCCTTGGCGATCTCCGAGGCCGTGCCGTCACCAGCGACGTTGCGGACGTAGTCGTCGAATTCGCCCTGCGCTCGCTTGCCGGCCGCCACCTGGCGTTCGGCCATGCCCTTGCCCTGGGTGAGCAGGTAGAGGAGGACACCGAACAGCGGCACCAGCACGATCAGAAGCGACCAGCCGGCCTTGCCCCAGCCGGAGACGTCCTCGCGTCCGAAGAGGTCGCCGAAGGCGCGGAAGATCAGTGAGATCCAAAGGACAAAGCCGAAGAAGACGAACATCGTCCAGATGATGTTCAGGAGCGGGTACTCGGCGGCAACTGGCAACATTTTGCTTCCCTTCTGGTTGTGTGGACGGTCTTGGCGCCAGCCTCAGCTGCGCTCGACCGGATCCCCGTAGACGATCAGGCCGTGCAGGACGATCACGCAGAGCGCGAAGACTCCGAGCGACCAAAACCGGTAGGCGCCCGCGACGGCGAGCAGCGCTCCGATCGCTCCCAGCGAGGCGGCGGTGATCCCGATGACTCGGCCGTAGGCGTTGCCGCTGAGGAGCGAGAAGCCCCCGGTCACCTCGATGAGACCGAGGAGCACCGTGATCCAACCCCAGGTGTTGAGCCCGGAGAGAACGAAGTGGGTGTCGGCGTCGGTGAAGAAGTGCGCTTCGCTGATTGCGGCGATGCCATAGATGACGTTCAGCGCACCGGCGATCAGCAGCAGCACGGCGGCGAACGCAACCCTGCCTTCTCCTCTGACTTCCATCGATCTCCCTCCATAGGGCCGTCGCTGGTTGACGGCATCGCAAACGAGACTCGCAGCGACCGCCTTCGGCCGCCAGGGCATGCACACGCCAGCCGAGGTGGTGCTCACTTCCGCCAAGACCGAGATGTCCCTCAGTCGATGGGAATCCGGCCGCGGACCCTCGTTCCAGCGTCGGGACCCGACTCGACCCACAGCTCCCCGCCGACTGCAGCGAGGCGATCCCGCATCCCGGTAATGCCCGAACCCTCACTCTCCGGCTGCCAAGCAAACCCGCAGCCGTCGTCTGTGACCTCGAAGAGGAACTCCGCCTGGCTGCTCAGCTCGATCCCGATGCCGGTTGCCCCGGCGGCGTGCTTTGCGGCGTTCTGCAGCGCCTCCAGGCAGCAGAAGTAGACGGCGCTCTCGCTCTCCGGCGGCAGGCGGCCGATGCCGTCGGCGTCGATCGAGACGGGCAGCGGCGACTGCCGTCCCGCCGCCCGCAGGGCTTCGCCGAGCCCAGCGGAGGCGAGCAACGGCGGG
>JAJKHV010000112.1 GCA_021154855.1 Solirubrobacterales bacterium | reverse complement strand
CGAGGCCGCCGGTGCCGCCGGTGAGCAGAACCGTCGCGCCCGGATCGATCGATCGACCTTCCTCCTCCGCCCCGAGCTCGACCCGGGCCAGCCGCGGCACCAGCGCCCGGCCGTCGCGCAATGCGATCTGTGCTTGCCCCCGCGTCGCCGCAAGCGCGTCGGAGAGGGCCTGCAAGGAGGCAGCGGAGCCGTCGCCGTCGAGCAGCGAGAAGCGGTCGGGGTGCTCGGACTGGGCCGAACGCAGCAGCCCCCAGACCGCGGCCGAGGCGAGGTCAGGGCTCTCGCCGGGCTCAACCGCCACGGCGCCGCGGGTCTGCAGGCAGAGGCGGCTCTCGGCCAACCGCTCGTCGGCGAGCCAGGCCTGGACGAGCTCGAGGACGCCGCGCAGGAGACGATGAGCGCGTTCGGGAACGCCCGCCTCCCCGGTCCCGTCGTCGACAACCGCGGCGAGGACGACCGCCGGCGCCTCCCACCCGCCCTCGACCGCCTCCAGCAGCGCGGCCAAGTTGGCGTGGCGTGGCGCGCCCGGAAGGGCCGCGTCGGCGAGATCGCCCAAGATCGCGATGGAGGTCGGCGTTGAGCCATTGGCAGAGGCTGGAGCCGCCTCGATCCAATCGAGCCGGTGCAGGGGCAAGCGGCGGCGCGGAGGCGAAAGCTGCCCACGGGCAAGTGAACGCAGAACGAGCGAATCGACTGAGACGACCGGCTCGCCGCCCTCGTCGAAGCCGATCAGGCCGTGCCCTTCGCCCGCGGGCGAGACCCGCACTCGCAGGCTCGACGCTCCGGCGGAGAGGATTCGCACGCCACGCCAGGCGAAGGGAAGCGCCAAGTCGGCGGGCTCTCCATCCTCTCCCGGCTCGGCGGAGAGTGCGAGATCAACGCCGACATGGCCGATCGCGTCGAAGAGGGCAGGGTGCAGCCCGTAGCGATGGGCCTCGCCGACCTCCTGCTCGGACAGGGAGACCTCGACCAGCAGCTCATCGCCGAGGCTCCAGGCGGCCCGCACCGCCCGGAAGGCAGGTCCGTACTCGACACCGTGGCCGGCGAGGCGCTCGTAGAGATCGAGCACCTCGATCGGCTCGGCCCCCTGTGGTGGCCAGCTCGCCAGCGGCTCGACCGCCGCCGAGGCCTCCGCTGTGAGGACGCCCTGCGCGTTGCAGGTCCAGGCCGGGTCCTCGGGACCGTCCTCGCCCTCCTCGAGACGCGAGTGAATCGAGACGTCGCGGCGGCCCTCCTCGTCGGCCGCGGCAACCGAGACCTGCAGTTGGACGCCACCGCGCTCGGGCAGCAGAAGCGGGGCCTGCAGGGCAAGCTCCTCGAGCGTCGCCGTACCGGCCTCAGTGCCGGCGCGCAGCGCCAGCTCCACCAGGGCGGTGCCGGGAAGGGGAACCGCGCCACCCAGGGCGTGGTCGACGAGCCAGGGATGGGTGCTTCGGGAGACCCGACCGGTGAGCAGCAGCCGATCGCCCTCGGCGACGGCGATGCTGGCGCCCAACAGCGGATGGCTGGCCGGCGACTGCCCGGCAGCACTCAGCGCCGCCGGGCCGCCGCCCTGGGCCGAGCCGAGCCAGTAGCGCTTGCGCTGGAACGGGTAGGTCGGCAGCTTCACCCGCCGCGGCGACGCCGGCCCGAAAAAGGCCTTCCAGTCGAGCGTGACGCCCTGCGCGTGCGCCGTGGCGAGGGCGAAGGCAAGCGCCGCCGGCTCCGCTTGCTTGGCGCGCAGGACGGGCACGAATACCGCTGGCGATCCGACGTCCTCCGCTTCGACGCATTCTTGCGCCATCGCGCTCAGCACTCCCTCCGGTCCCAGCTCCAGGAAAGTGCCGGCGCCATGCTCGCGCAGCGTTCGGATCGCATCGGCGAAGCGGACCGGTTGACGGGCATGGGAGACCCAGTAGGCGGGATCGGTCGCCTCTTCGGGGCTGAGCAGGCGACCGCTGAGATTGGAGACGATCGGAATCCGCGGCTCGCCGTAGTCGAGATCGCGGGCGACCGCCTCGAACTCGGCCAGGGCCGGCTCGATCAAGGGCGAGTGAAAGGCGTGGCTGACGACCAGGCGCTTGGTCTTGCGCCCCGCGGCGCGCCAGCGCTTCTGCTCTGAGGCGATCGCCTCCTCGGCGCCGGAGAGAACGATCGAGCCGGGGCCGTTGATCGCGGCAATCGAGAGATCTTTCGCGCCGCCGATCGCCTCGATGGCCTCCGCCTCGCTTGCCTGCACCGCCAGCATCGCGCCGCCGCCAGGCAGCGCGCCCATCAGCCTGCCCCGGGCGACGACCAGACGGGCCGCATCGGCAAGCGAGAAGACCCCGGCCAGGTGAGCGGCGCTGAGCTCGCCGATCGAGTGGCCGACGAGGAAGTCGGGAGCGAGGCCAAGCGACTCGAGCAGGCCGAAGATGGCGACCTCGATCGCGAACAGGGCGGGCTGGGCGAGGCTGGTGTCGGCGAGACGCTCGGCGGCCCCCTCGCCGGAGTCGAGGACGACCTCCCGCAGCGAGGCTCCGAGCTCTGCGTCGATCTCCTCGCAAACCCGATCGAAAGCCTCGGCGAAGGCCGGATAAGCCGCGTAGAGCTCGCCGCCCATGCCGGGGCGCTGGGAGCCCTGGCCGGTGAAGAGGTAGGCGAGCTTGCCGCCCGTCCTCGCCCGGCCCAGCGCCAGCCCAGCTCCGATCTCCCCCTGGCCTATGGCGGCAAGTCCACGCAACAACTGCTCGCGGTCGTTCCCGGTGACCACGGCACGGTGCTCCAATTGCGCCCGCGTCGTCGCAAGCGAGTAGGCGACGTCGAGCGGGTCGACCTCGGGGTTGTGCTCGAAATGGGCGGTGAGACGGGCGGCAGCGTCGTCCAGCGCCGCCTCGCTCCTTGCGGAGAGCGGCAACAAGATCGGGCTTGGCAGGGCGCCGTCGCGCTCGAACGGGCCGGCCTCGCCCGGCCGGCCCTCGTCCGACTCCCCGTCGGGCGCCTCTTCGAGGATCAAGTGAGCGTTGGTGCCGCTGGCGCCGAAGGAGGAGACCCCGGCCCGCCGCGGGGCCCCGTTGCGCTCCCACGGCTGCGCCTCGGTGAGCAGCTCTATCTCCCCCGCCTCCCAATCGACCTTGGTACTGGGCTCGTCGATGTGGAGCGTCTTGGGCAGCACTCCCTCGCGCATCGCCATCACCATCTTGATCGTGCCGGCGACCCCCGCCGCCGCCTGAGGATGACCGATGTTCGACTTGACCGAACCGAGCTTGAGCGGCCTCTCGCGCTCGCGGCCGTAGGTGGCGAGCAGGGCGCCGGCCTCGATCGGATCGCCGAGCGCGGTGCCGGTGCCGTGAGCCTCGACCGCATCGATCTCGTCAGGGCGCAGGCCCGCGTTGGCGAGCGCCTGGCGAATCACCCGCTCCTGCGCGGGACCGTTGGGGGCGGTGAAGCCGTTCGAGGCCCCATCCTGGTTGACGGCCGAGCCGCGGATCGTCGCCAGGACCTGGTGGCCCTTTCGCTTCGCGTCGGAGAGCCGTTCGAGCAAGACGACGCCCGCCCCCTCGGAGATGCCGGTGCCGTCGGCCGACTCGGAAAACGCCTTGCTGCGGCCGTCCATGGCGAGGCCACGCTGGCGGCTGAAGAAGCTGAAGACCCCCGGCGTGGCGAGGACCGTGACGCCGCCCGCCAGCGCCAGTGAGCACTCGCCGCCGCGCAGCGCCTGGCCGGCGAGGTGCATCGCGACCAAGGAAGAGGAGCAGGCGGTATCGACGGTCATCGTCGGCCCCTCGAGGCCGAAGGTGTAAGCGACGCGGCCCGATACGCCGCTGGAGGTCATCCCCATGCCATGGTCGGCCCCCCCATAGTCCTGATACATCACCCCGGCGAAGACGCCCGTCTCGGTGCCGCGCAGGTGCCGTGGATCGATGCCGCCGTCCTCGAGTGCCTCCCAGCACGCTTCCAGCAGGAGGCGTTCCTGGGGGTCCATCGCCAGCGCCTCGCGCGGGCTGATCCCGAAGAAGCCAGGGTCGAACTCGGCGGCGTCGTAGACGAAGCCCCCCTCGCGGGCGTAGCAGGTGTCGGGCTCGTCGGGGTCGGCGCTGTAGAGGCGCTCGAGGTCCCAGCCGCGGTCCTCCGGAAAGCCGGAGATCGCGTCGCGGCCGGCCGCCAGCAGCTCCCAGAGGGCGGCCGGCGAGCTCGCGCCGCCGGGGTAGCGGCAGGCCATGCCGACGATGGCGATCGGCTCGGCCGAAGCGACAGCCGCGCGAGGCACGATGGCCCCGGCGACCTTCCCCGCCGCCTCGTCGGCGAGGTGCTCCGCCAGCGTGGCCGGTGAGGGATAGTCGAAGACGATCGTCGGCACGAGGCGAAGCCCGGTCTCCGTGACGAGGCGGTTGCGCAGCTCGACCGCGGCAAGCGAGTCGAAGCCGAGGTCGCGGAAGGCCCGCTCGGGGTCCACATCGGCAGCAGAGGAAAGGCCCAGCACGGCGGCGATATGGCCGCCGAGGAGATCGAGGACCACTGCCTCACGCTCGGCCTCTGGGACTCCGGCGAGGCGCTCGGCGAGCGAGCCGCGCTCCTTCCGGCCCCCGGCCGGCAACCGCACGAGTCCGCGCAGGATCGGCGGCAGGGTTCCGGCGGCAGCCTGGCCGCGCAGGACGACTGGGTCGAAGACGACCGGGACGAGCTGCGATGTCGGGGAGGCCAGGGCGGCGTCGAGCAGCTCCAGGCCCTGCTCGGGGGGCATCGGCACCAGCCCAAGCCGCTCGCGGATCTGCCGTGTGATCCGATCCAGCTCAGCGCTTCCCGCTGGGTCAAGCGTGTCGCTCTCGCGGGCCCAGCCCCCCCAGGCCAGTGAGGTCGCCGGCAGGCCGCGGGTGCGGCGGTAGGCGGCGAGCGCGTCGAGGAACGTGTTGGCGGCCGCGTAGTTCGCCTGGCCGGCGCCGCCGAGGATGCCCATCACCGAAGAGAAGAGGACGAAAGCGGAGAGCCCCAGGTCCTCGGTCAGCTGATGCAGGTACCAGGCCCCGTCCGCCTTCGGGCGCATCACCCGCTGCAAGCGCTCGCCGTCGAGGGACTCCAGCATCCCGTCCTCGAGGGTGGCAGCCGCGTGGAAGACGGCGCCAAGCGGTCGCTCGGCGGGGATCGAGCCAAGCAGCGCTTCGACTTCGGCGCGCTCGCCGACGTCGCAGGCGGCGATCGTGATCTCGGCCCCCAGCTCGCGGATCTCGCTCGCGAGCTGCTTCGCATCCGCCGCTTCCTCACCGTTGCGACTGGCGAGCAGGAGGTGACCGACGCCGTGCTCGGCGACGAGGTGACGGACGAGGAGGCGGCCGACTGCGCCGGTGCCGCCGGTGACCAGGACCGTGGCCTCGGGGTCGATCGGCGGCACCGATGGGTGATCTTCCCCGTCGACCCGGCTCAGGCGTGGGATCAGCACCCGCCCCTCGCGCAGGGCGATCTCGGGGTGTTCGGGGATGAGGGCCAGGGCGGCATCGAGCACCTCACGCGAAGCCTCGCTGCCGTCCGTGTCGACCAGCGCGAAACGACCGGGGTGCTCGCTGGCGGCAGATCGGAGGAGGCCGACGAGCGGCGAGCAGATGAGGTTGGGATCCTCCCCGTCGGCGACCACGAGGGCGCCCTGGGTGAGCACGACGAGCAGCGAGTCCTCGAAGCCCTCCGAGCGCTGTTTTTCCTGGAGCAGCTCGAGTGCGCGCGCCGCAACCGAGTGGGAGTCCTCGATCGGGTTCCCCCGATCGTCCGGGGAGCGAAAATCGGCGAGCTCGAGTCCGACGACCTCGCCACCCGCGGCCGGGACCTCCTGCCACTCGAGACGGTGCAGCCAGCGTCGTGCCGCGAGGCCGGAGCGGAGCCTGTCAGCCTCGATCGGGCGCAGCGCCAGCGAGTCGACACTGATCACCGGCCGCCCTGCGTCATCGACGGCACAGAGGCCGCCTGCGCCCTCGCCGGCGGCGGTGATCCGCACCCGCAGCGCCGTGGGCCCGTTCGAGGCGATCTGGACGCCGCGCCATGAGAAGGGCAGCGGCACGCCGTCCTTCGCCCCGTCCGCGTCATCGAGGGCAAGGTCCATACCCGCATGCCCAGCCGCGTCGAGCAGGGCGGGATGGATCGCGAAGCGCTGCGCCTGCTCAGCCTCGGCGCTGGGCAGGGAGACCTCGGCGCAGATGTCATCCCCGTCGAGCCAGGCTGCGGTGAGGCCCTGGAACGCCGGCCCATAGTCGACGCCCCGGGCGGCGAGGCGCTCATAGAGGGCGCCCACCTCGATCGGCTCCGCCCCGGCCGGCGGCCAGGGGGCGCCGGCAAGCTCGCGAAGGGCGGGACTGGGCTCGGCCGGCTCGGGGATCAGAGCACCGCAGGCATGACGGATCCACTCCTCCTGCCGGCCCGCATCGCCATCGGCCTCCCGCCGAGAATGGATCAGGATCTCGCGGCGACCGTCCTCGGGCTCGGCCAGCGAGATCCACAACTGCGTCGCTCCCTCCTCGGCGAGGATCAAAGGAGCCTCAAGGTTCAGCTCCTCGAGCGCGCCGTAGCCGCACTCGGCGCCGGCCCGAAGAGCCATCTCGACGAAGGCGGTGCCCGGCAACAGCACCGTTTCGAAGGCCGCATGGTCGGCGAGCCAGGGGTGAGTTTGCAGCGAGAGGCGGCCCGTGAGCACCAAGCCCTCGCCGGCGGGGGCATCGATCACTGCCCCGAGCAGGGGATGCTCCGCCGCCGCCTGGCCGATTGCCGACGGGTCTCCGGCGGCGGCCGCCGACGTGAGCCAGTAACGCTCGCGCTGGAACGGATAGGTGGGCAGGCGAATGGCCTCTGCCGGCGGGGAGAGGCAGGTATCCCAGTCGACCTCGGCGCCGGCGACGTGCGCTTCGGCGAGCGAGCGCAGGAAGCGCTCGGGCCCGCCTTCGTCACGCCTCAGCGTGCCGATCGCGGCGACCCGACTCGGGTCCTCGGCGCTTGCCTCGATCGTCGCGCCAACCGCAGGAAGCAGAACCGGGTGCGAGCTGACCTCGATCAAAACGCCGTAGCCCTGGCGCACGAGCGCCCGGGTGACCGGCTCGAAGAGAACCGGCCGGCGAGTGTTGCGGTACCAGTACTCGGCGTCGAGCTCGGAGGTGTCGAGCAGCGCGCCGGTGACGGTGGAGTGAAAGGGAATGTTGCCGGCGCGAGGGGAGATCGAGGCCACGGCCTCGAGGAGGTCTTCGCGCAGCACCTCGATATGGACCGAGTGCGAAGCGGCCACGGCGCCGACTATGTCGCGAGCGCGCAGCCCTTCGGCCGCGCATTGGGCGAGCAGCTGATCGAGCGACTCGCGGTCCCCGGAGAGGACCGCCGAACGGGGCCCGTTGACGGCGGCAAGCTCGATCCGCCCGTCCCAGGGCTCGAGCAGCGCCCCGAGCTGCTCGCTTGGCAGTTCGATCGAGACCAGGCCACCTTGGCCAGAGAGGCCGGCGATCATCTTGCTGCGCACCGCGATGATGCGCGCCGCATCCTCGAGTGAGAGCCCTCCCGCCACGTGAGCCGCGGCGATCTCGCCTTGGGAGTGGCCCACCACCACCGAGGGCTCGACGCCAAGCGAACGCCAAAGCTCTGCCAACGAAATCATCACCGAGAAGATCAGCGGTTGGACCACGTCGATCGCCTCAATCGCCGGGGCGCCCGGAGACCCTCGCAGCGCATCCTCGACCGACCAGCCGGTGTACGGGGCGAGCGCCTCCTCGCATTCCCGCAGCTTGGCGGCAAAGACGGGGGATCGATCCAACAGCCCTTTCGCCATCCCCTTCCACTGCGACCCGTGCCCCGAGAAGAGGAACGCGACCTTGGCGCCGCTGCTGGCCTTGCCCCGGGTCACGCTTGCTCCCGCGTCTCCCCTCGCCAGCTCAGCCAGCCCGCCGAGCACTTGCTCGCGCTCCCAGCCCACCACCACGGCGCGCTGCTCGAAGGCCGTGCGGGTCGTGGCAAGCGCGTGGGCGACGTCGCCAAGCTCGAGATCCGGATGCTCTGCCAGGTGGGAGACAAGGCGAGACGCCGTCTCGCGCAGGGCGCCAGCGGTCTTGGCCGAGAGGATCAGGGGCAGCGGACCGGTCAAGGGAGGCTCGGTGGCGGGGGAAGCGCCGGCCCGAGTCGAACCGCCTGTGGGCGGCTCCTCGAGGATCAGATGCGCGTTGGTGCCGGTGGCGCCGAAGGAGGAGACCGCGGCGCGGCGCGGCCGCTCGCCAGGCTGCCATGGCGCCGGCTCGCTGAGCAGCTCGATCCCCCCGCTCGACCAGTCGATCTTGGAGGAAGGCTCGTCGACGTGAAGCGTCTGCGGCAAGGTGCCCTCACGCAGGGCGAGGACCATCTTGATCACTCCGGCGACTCCCGCCGCCGCTTGCGGGTGGCCGATATTGGACTTGATCGAGCCGAGGCGGAGCGGTCGCCCTGCAGGGCGCTCGGCCCCGTAGGTGGCGAGCAGGGCGCCCGCCTCGATCGGATCGCCCAGGGCGGTGCCGGTGCCGTGACCCTCGACCGCGTCGATCTCCCCAGGCGAAAGCCTGGCGCTCTCGAGCGCCTGGCGGATGACCTTCTCCTGGGCGGGGCCGTTCGGTGCGGTGATCCCGTTCGAAGCGCCGTCCTGATTGACCGCCGAGCCGCGGATCGTGGCGAGCACCCTTCGCCCCCGCCGCTGCGCCTCGCCGAGCCGCTCGAGAACCAGCACACCGGCCCCCTCGGAGAAGCCGGCGCCATCGGCGGCCTCTGAGTAAGCCCTGCAGCGACCGCTCGGCGAGAGGGCGCGCTGGCGACTGAACTGGATGAAGACCCCGGGCGTCGAGTAGACCGTCACGCCGCCCGCCAGCGCCAGCGAGCACTCGCCGGCGCGCAGAGCCTGCGCGGCCAGGTGGAGCGCCACCAGGGACGACGAGCAGGCGGTGTCGACGCTGAGCGCCGGCCCCTCGAGGCCGAGGCTGTAGGCGATGCGGCCCGAGATCAGACTGCTGCTGCCTCCGGTGGCGAGGTAGGCCGCCGACTCTTCGGAGGGGCTCAATCCCCAGCCGTAATCGTGGTACATGGCCCCGGCGAAGACCCCGCCGCGCGTGCCCCGCAGCGAGCCTGGCTCGATACCGGCGTCTTCCAGCGCCTCCCAGGAGGCTTCCATCAGCAGCCGCTGCTGCGGGTCCATGCCGAGCGCTTCGCGCGGCGAGATACCGAAGAAGTCGGCGTCGAAGTCGGCGGCGTCAGCGAGGAAGCCGCCCATCGGCTCTTGTGCGCTGCCAAAGCCGTCGAGCTTCGCGTCGAAGACTCGGTCCAGGTCCCAGCCGCGGTCGGTCGGGAAGGCCGAGATAGCGTCGCCGCCCGCGGCCAGCAGCTTCCAGAGAGCGTCGGGCGAGCCAGCGCCCGGATAGCGACAGCTCATCCCGACGATCGCGATCGGCTCGCCGGCGGCTTCGACCAGGCGGCGGTTCTGTCGGCGCAGTCGCTCCGACTCCTTCAACGAGGTGCGGAGCGCTTCGGCGACTCGCTCAGAGGACGGGCTCATCGCTCGGCTCCGACCTCGGGCTCGTCGTGCTGGGGTTCGAGCGTCCTCTTGACCAGGTCCTCGAGCTCCATCGAGTCGATCTCCCCAAGCACCTCGCCGGCGCCTGCCCCCACCGCCTTGCCGCCGGAATCGACCAGCTCCCGCAATGGCTCCAGGAGACCGGCGTCGCGCAATGCCGAGACAGGCAGCTCGGCAAGTCCTCGCCGGAACTCGGCGTCCTCGTCGGGCGCCCCGCCGGCATCACCCGGGTCGACCAAGGCGAGCAGTCGTGTCGTGGTGGCGGCGGCGGAGGGATAGTCGAAGACCAGAGTCGGCGGCAGGCTGAGCCTGGTCTCAGCGACCAACCGGTTGCGCAGCTCCACCGCGGCGAGCGAATCGAAGCCGAGGTCCCGGAAGGCCCGCTCGGGATCCACCTCTGCGGCCGACGCGTGGCCAAGCACGGCGGCAACGTGGCCGCGAACGAGG
>JAJKHV010000111.1 GCA_021154855.1 Solirubrobacterales bacterium | reverse complement strand
GCCTCGGCGTCGAGCTGCCCACCAACTAGAATCGCCTCCGCATTCGGGGGAGTGTCCGAGTGGTTAAAGGAGACTGGCTGTAAACCAGTTGGCTATGCCTACGCAGGTTCGAATCCTGCCTCCCCCATATGAGTGATCTCAATGGCCGCGTGATCGCTATAGCCGGCGTCGCCGGCGGTCTTGGGCCGGTTGTCGCGGAGCGGTTGGCGGCGGCTGGGGCGACGATCGCCGGCGCCGACGTCTCCCAGCAGCACGCCAATGAAGTTGGCGCTGCGCTGGCGCTGCCGGCCGAGCGTTGGGACGGTCGCGCCGTTGACCTGCTCGACGAGGAGGCGACCCGGGCCTGGTGTGCGGCGCTGCTCGAGCGCTTTGGTCAGGTCGACGCGCTCCTGCACCTGGTCGGCGGCTGGCGCGGCGGGCAGCCGCTGCACGAGGAGCCGCTGGAGGACTGGGCGCTGCTGCACGACCTGCTGATCCGCACCGTCCAGCACACGACGCGTGCCTTCCATGATGCGCTCCTCGGCAGCGAGCAAGGCCGCTTCGTGCTGGTCTCCGCCAAGCAGGCGCAGGCCCCCTCAAACTCGAACGCCGCCTACGCGGCCGCCAAGGCCGCCGCCGAGGCTTGGACCCTCGCCCTGGCCGACGGCTTCGAAGGGACCGCCGCGACCGCCAACATCATCGTCGTCGACGCGATCCTCACCCCCCGCATGCGGGAACAGAGCCCAGGCGACGCGTTCCCCACCTTCACCCCTGCCGAGCAGCTTGCCGATGGAATCGCATTCCTCTGCTCAGAGGCGGCCGAAAAGATGAACGGCCAGCGCTTGCCGCTTACGATGCGGGGATGAGCAAGCCGGCCACCGGCGAGATGACGATCAGCGAGCTGGCGAAGCGAACGGGCATGACCGTCCGCAACATCCGCGCCCACCAGACCCGCGGCGTGCTGCCGCCGCCGATCGTGCGGGGGCGCACCGGCTACTACAACGAGGACCACGTGGCGCGGATCGAACTGACCCGCGAAATGCAGGGCGAGGGGCTCAATCTCGAGGCGATCCGGCGAATGCTCGAAGGCGTCGATGGCGCCGCGCCGGAGATCGTCGGCTTCACCCGCACCCTGCGGGCACCCTTCGAAGAGGAGGCGCCGGAAATCGTCGAGATGACGGAGCTGGCGCAGCTGTGGAGCAAAGAGGTCAAGGAAGGGCGCGGCATCGAGATGCTGGAACGGGGAGAAAAGCTCGGCGTGATCCGCTCCCTGCCCGAGGGCAAGGTCGAGGTGATCAGTCCGCGGATGATGGCCGCCGCGGCGGCGCTGGCCGAAGTGGGCATGAGCCCCGACGCCGTTCTCGCCACTGCGGAGAAACTGAATCGAAAGGCAAATGACATCGCCCAGCTCTTCACCGACCTCTTCCTCGAGCAGGTCTGGGAGCCCTTCGACCGCGCCGGCCGCCCGGAGGGCGACTGGCCGAAAGTGCGCGAGACCCTCGACCGCACCCGCCCGCTCGGCGCCGACGTGCTCATGGGCGTCTTCCAGATCGCGATGGCCGAGGCCACCGACAAGGCGATGGCGCGGACGATCCGCGGAGTCGCACGGCGCGAGACGGCTCTGGCTAGAAAGGGCAAGCCAACCAAGAAGGGCTCCAGCCGGCGCCGCTGAGGCTCAGCGAACCGCGACCGCCAGCTCCTCACTGGCCGCCGCGTGCCCCTCGTACGGCAGCACGGCGAAGTACATCAGCGAAGGCAGCAAAGACTCGATGCCGTCGGTCTCGCCACGGTTGAGGCGGGAGTAGAGCAAGGCCTCGATCCCGCCGACTATTCCGGCGGCGGCGATCGCCGAGGGCTGGGCACCATCGCCGGATTCCGCTCGAACCTGGGTATCGAGGCAGGAAGCGAAGTGATCGAGCAGCTCGTCGCGGCGCAGCAAACTGGGCGGGCAGGCGGCGCGGGCGTCGACGACCAGGGTCATCGCTGCGTCGGGCTCCTCGTTGACGAAGCGCAGCAGGTCGTCCAGCGTCAGGCGCAGGCGCTCGCGCCAAGTCTCGCCATCCTCGCCGGCGGCCTCGAGCCGCTGGCGCAGTCGAGCCGCGGCGGCGTCGAAGGCGGCGAGGAAGCAGTCCTCCTTGTTCTCGAAGTGCTCGTAAAAGGTCGGGCGGGAGACGCCGGCGCGTTCGAGCACGTCTTGGACGCTGACCTCGCGGTAGCCGAGCTGCGCTGTTGCGCGCAGCATCGCTGCCAGCAGGCGCTCGCGCTGGATCGCGCTTATGAGGTCCGAGGGAAGCGAGCGAATGCCCGAGGGGAATTGCCCTTCGCCGCCGGAGAGCAGTTCAGCGGCAGCGCTGACGTCCGCCGGGGCCCAGCTATCGCCGAGGGCTGCGACCAACATGTCATGACTCAGTTCCACCCTGTCTGACGCCATAGAAAAACTCCATCGTTTCTGATATAAACCCTACAAGTCCGTGCACGGTACCATCTGAGTCGCTGTCGTGCAAGGCGATTCGGCGTTGCGCGGGTATCCTTGGCCGATGCCGCGGCGCTCACAGGCGAGGACTGGGACTCGCTCCGACGCGCCGCCCATCCGTCCCGAATTGTCCCGCGAGTTCGTCGCCGTCCACAAGCGCCGCCGGATCATGGATGCGATTGCAGAGCTGACCGCCGAACAAGGCTACGACTCAACCAAGATCGGCGACATCGTGCGCCGCGCCGGCGTCGCCCGAAAAACGCTTTACGACAACTTCGAGGGCAAGGAGGAAGTCTTCCTTGCCGCCTTTGACGGCGCTGTCGATGAGGCGATCCGCCGGATTGAGGAGGAGTGCGCCAAGGTCGAGGGTGGTTGGGAGGAGCAGGTGCAGGCCGGCCTCGCCGCCTTTTTGCGCTACGTGGCCGAGGAGCCGGCACTCGCTCGCATGTGCATGATCGAGGCGCTCTCAGCTACACCGGCGGCAACCGAGCGCTACGAGAAAGCGGTGCAGCGCTTCGTCGAGCTGACCAAGCGCACTGTGCCCCACAACGACCAGCTTCCCGAGACCATCGAAGAGACCCTCGTTGGCGGCGTCGCCTGGATCGTCTATCAGCAGATTCGCCGGCAGGAGACCGAGAAGGCCGAGGACCTTCTGCCAGAGCTCTCCGAGTTCATGCTCGCCCCCTTCCTCAACGCCGCCAAGCCCGAGACGGCCTGAATTCGGCTGGCGGCGCGGCAATGCGTCGACGCTCGCGGTAGCTCGAGCCACGCCGGCCAAGACGAGTGCCTCACCTTTAGGACGGTGGGGCCGGGCAAGGGGTGACGGCGATCGTTTCCCGAGGCGCCTTGGCGCAGAGCGGTTATGCCAAGTCCGGCCGAGGTTCTTTTCGCACAGTCGGTCAACGCTTCCTACGTAAGCGCCGCCGGTCCCCTCGCGGCGTTTCCCAAAGTTCTGACCCCGAAGGCGAGGAGGCTTAGAGCCGCTCTCCTTCTTCTCAGAAACTTTCACTTGCATTCGTAAAACATTTCTTTTATGCTGCCGCCACCGCTCGTTTTCGAAACGAGCCGATATAGGGACAACCGAGCCTCGCGGAAGCCGCAAAGGGAAGCGGCGGGCAGAGGGGCTCACGGGACAAGGAGAGCACGACGTGAGACGCCACGCGAAGGCAAGGAGCGCGCACAGCTTCGCGTCGCTCGGAACCCATGCCACGGCAGCCGAGACGAACCTTCTTTGCATCTCAACTTCACCGAAAGCCGGTCGGGTCCAATCCGCTGGCAACCGAAAGGACTGACCGCATGAAATCGAAGCTACGCCACCCGATCCGCTCGATCCACGAGCCCTTCGGCAAGGCCGGACTCGCCGTAGCGATCCTCGCCCTCGTCTTCGCCATGGTCGGCGGCGCCTGGGCCGCTGGCGGCCTGACCGGCAAGCAGAAGAAGGAAGTCAAGGCGATCGCCAAGAGCTTCGCCGGCAAGAACGGCGCGCCAGGCGCGCAGGGCCCGGCGGGTAACAACGGCACCATCGGGACCAACGGCAAAGACGGCGCCCCCGGTTCCAACGGAGCGCCCGGAGCTCCAGGTCTCGACGGAAACAGCGTGATCAGCGAAGAAGAGCCCGAAGGCGCGAACTGCGAAGCCGGCGGTTACTGGTTCGAAGTTGAAGGTAGTGGCGAAACGAACTACGTCTGCAACGGGACGAACGGAGCTGGAGGCGGCGGAGGAAGCCAAACTGTTCTCGCTCCGGGTGAAACCGAGACCGGGGTGTGGTCGCTCTTTGGCAGCGGCCAAGCAGAATACATGGTTAACATCAGTTTTCCTCTACGAGTAATTCCCGCGCCAAACGGAGTCACTTCTCCTGCGAATGACCCAATTAATTGCCCTGGCAGCGCTGCAAATCCTGAAGCGGTACCGGGGTTCTTCTGTCTCTATAGGGATGTGTCGACAAACGCCATTAGAAATGGCAGCGAATTTCAGGCCGATGGAACTAGCGGGTTCATTCTTGGCTATTCGGCAGACGAAGTAGCGGCGCAAACGACGGCTCGAGGCACATGGGCCGTGACGGCCCCAGTACCCGGTCCATAGCGAGTTGTGATTGGCCACCAGGATCACAGGCCGCTGGCTCCGGGCATTGACGTTGCCCGGAGCCGGCTAGGCCTCTGACTTCTATGCCGAACCTGTCACTTAGAGAAAGCGCATGCTGTGCCCTCAAAGGAGAAAAAGTGAAACTCAACACGGCAAACGCTGAGAGGCGCGTGGCGCTGCTTGTAGTGTTGCTCGGCGCTGTATGGCTGAACGGCTCGCCAGCGACAGCCAAGGGCGCTTTTGCTCTGCCCGACAGTCGCTCCTACGAGCAGGTTTCGCCGGTAGACAAGAACGGAACGGACGTGGAGGAGGTTCCTACGATGGCAGCGGTCGACGGGAACCGACTCCTATTTGTTTCGAGAGGCAGCTTCGCCGGCCAGCCTACGACTCTTTCTGCGGAGTCGAGTCCCTATCTCTCGACGCGTGGCCTCAACGGCTGGATTACGGAAGGGATCGCTCTACCCAACGGCCAGTTCTCCTTCGCCAGCGACGGCTACCAGGGCTTCAATCCCGACATGTCAAAAGGTCTGATTGATTGGGGCGAGAACACACGGTTCGGAACCCACAATCCGCTCGCCCAGCCCGGCTTCAATCAATACATACGCAATAGCGAAACTGGTTCCTTTGAGTTGGCTAACGGGACGCTCTCTTCCATGGCGAATGACGAAGGTTTCGTTTGGGGGACTATGGACTTCGATATGGTGGCTTTGGACTCAAGGTATCCCCTGAGCCCAGGCTCCCCGTGTCCAGGAGGAGTGTCTGGTGGCCCTCACTGCGCCTATGAAGTCGAAAATGGCGTCGTGCGGCTGGCTTCAGTCTTGCCCAACGAAGAACTCGTGGAAGGCTCGGTGGGTAATAGGCCTTTCATATGCAACTTCGAACACGCGGTATCGGACGACGGCTCCCGACTTTTTTTTACCTCGCTTTCGGGAGAACACAAGCTCTACGCACGCGAAAGCGGCACCAGCACCACCCTTGTCTCGGGGTCTGAGCGGACGCTGCCCGGAGGAGCTAGCGGCAATGGGGTCAACTACCAAAGTGCCGAAGCCGCACACGGCAACAAGGTGCTCTTCACCACCAAGGACTCGCTGGTCGATGCGGATACGAACGCCACCAACGACCTCTATATGTATGATTTCACTAAGCAGGCCGGGGAACGGCTAACCCTGATTTCAGAAGACCAGGACCCCGAAGCGCCCGGAGGTGCGGCGGTAAATGGGGGCGGCGACATCAACGGAGCATGTGCCGGGCTGGTAGGGGCGTCGGAAGACCTGCGGCGCGTGTATTTCGTCGCCGATAACCAGATTGTCGCCGGTGCCCCCGAAGGTGCGGAACCGAAGCTCTACCTCTGGGACGACACCGGTGCGTCCCCCCAAATCACCTACATCGCGACTCTGCATACGGGTGGGAGCCCGTCGTCCGTCGACGCACGCGTCTGGGCGGCCCCCGCGGTCAGCGTAAGGCAGTCTGGGATCCCCCGGCAGGCGCGCTGGAGCCGGGACGGTCGCTACCTGGCGTTTATCTCGACCGCTTCGTTGACCAGCTTTGAAAACGAAGGCGAGGAAGAGATCTATCGCTACGACGCAGTATCCGGATCACTTGACTGCCTCACTTGCAGCAGTGATGCCCTGCCGGCACACGGAGAAGTAGCTTTTCAATCGCCTCGATCATTCATCAGGCCCGTCAACCACCTTCCTCGCAACATCTCCGACAGCGGCCAAGTCTTCTTCCAGACCAGCCGAGGCCTGATTCTCCTAGACTCAAACGGCCAGCGCGATGTCTATGAGTACGACGGTGGGCTGCACTTGATCTCCAGGGGCAGCGGGGATGCGCCGTCGAGCTTCCTCGATGCGACGCCGAGCGGGAGTGACGTCTTTTTCACCACGCGCGACCGCCTGGTCGGCTGGGACAAAGATGCGAACGTCGACGCCTACGACGCCCGGGTGAGAGGCGGGTTTCCGGAACCGGCATTCGTGCCGCCCGCCTGCGAAGGCGAAGCTTGCCTGCCGCCGCCCATCGCGCCAAACGATCCGACCCCCGCCAGCTCGAGCTTCAGCGGCGCGGGCAACGTCAGCAGTCCCAAAGTCTCTCGCTGCCCTGCGGGCAAGAGGCGCCGGCACGGCGAGTGCCGCAAAAAGAAGCGCGCCAGGCGACAGCACAGCCCCCCCAGCCGTGGCTGAGATTAGACGAGCAAGGAGATAGGACGATGACTCAGATCAAGATGGCCGTCACAAGCGCCGTGGTGCTGCTCTTCGCAATGTTCGGCGCCCAGAGCGCCTTCGCCTCCTTCGGTCTCAAGGCCGGCACGGTCGATGCGACGGTCGCCAACGAAGCTGGCAACTTCGAACCTGAGGCCGCTGCCCATCCCTTCAGCGTTACCACCCAGTTCGGCCTCAAATCGGTGCCAAGTCCTAGTGGGGGGTTCGGTGGCGATGAATTCGGTCTCCCCGTCTCCAGCGAAGCCAATCTCAGGCGTGTAACGGTCGAAGCCCCTCCGGGGCTGGTTGGCAACCCGACCGCGACGCCGAAATGCACTCTGAAGGAATTCATGGGTCCTACTTCGGGACCAGAGGAATTGAAGTCTGCGTGTCCGGACGAGACTCAGGTTGGCGTCTCCCACGCCTCAATCAATCTCTTCGGGCAACACGTCGACTTGGTCTCGGCGATATACAACCTCGTACCCCAACCCGGCCAGCCTGCCCTGTTCGCGTTCAAAGCAGCCTTCACGCCGGTGTTCGCAGTACCGAGTATCCGCAGCAATAGCGACTACGGGATCGACTTCAACGTCAGCAATATCGACGAGACGGTGGCGATAACCGGCAACAGGTTCGTCTTCTGGGGCGTGCCGGCGAGTCCGGCGCACGACGGCGAACGCGGCGAAGCGCTGTTCAACACCTGCGGCGGCGCTCACACCCAGAAACCGCCCTGCCCGAGCGGAGCGCCAGAAAAGGCCTTCCTGACCAACCCCAGCGACTGCGAACACGGCCCTTTCGCGATCAAGACCGAAGTGCAGTCCTGGCCCGGCGAAACCGGCTTGGCCGAAGGGCGCACTGATTCGAAAACCATCCTCAGCCACGACGACGAAGGCCATCCCTCCGGCGTGACGCGCTGCGACCGGGTCCCCTTCGAACCGACGATCGACGCGAAGGCTTCGAGCGAACAGGCATCGAGCCCGAGCGGTCTCAGCTTCGAGATGGACATCCCCGACACTGGACTCAACAATCCGGAAGGCCTCGGGCAGTCGATGTTGCGAAAAGCGGTGGTCGCGCTTCCCGAGGGCTTCACGCTGAATCCTTCCGCAGGCGAGGGGATGGGCGTCTGCACCCGCGCCCAGTTCGCGGCTGAGAAAATTGACACCCAGCCGGGCGAAGCCTGCCCCAACGGCTCGCGACTGGGCAGCGTTCAGATCGACAGCCCCCTGCTGGAACCGGGGGAAATCGCCGACGGCTCCCTGTACATCGCGAAGCCCGACGACCCGGCCACCACCGCTCCTGGTGCTGAGAACCCCTTCGACTCGCTGGTCTCTGTCTACCTGGTCGCCCGCGTGGTCGAGCGAGGCGTGATCGTCAAGTCGGCCGGCAAGGTCGACCTGAACCCGAGGACGGGTCAGATCACCACCACCTTCGACGAACTGCCCCAGCTGCCGTTCAGCTCCTTCAAGTTGCACTTCCGCGAGGGTGGGCGCGCGCCGCTGGTGACCCCTTCGGCCTGCGGAGCGAAGACGACTGTGGCAAACCTCTATCCCTACTCCGATCCGCACAATGCGACCGAAGTGTCGAGCGTCTCAGTGATCGCCGCCGGCGTCGGCGGCGCGCCCTGCCCCAAAGGCGGCCTGCCGCCCTTCAAACCGGGCCTAATCGCCGGCTCGATCAACAACGCCGCCGGCCGCTTTTCACCCTTCAACGTTCGCCTCTACAGGGAAGACAACGAACAAGAGATCACCCACTTCTCGATCAAGCTGCCGCCCGGCATCACCGGCAAGCTGGCGGGAGTGCCCTTCTGCTGGGAGCCGGGCATCGCTCAGGCCAAGGCCCGCGAACGCGTCGGCGGCGGCAAAGAAGAGCTGGCAAACCCTTCCTGTCCGCCTTCCACCGAAATCGGCCGCACCCTGGTCGGCGCCGGCGCCGGCTCGGTGCTCACCTACGTGCCCGGCAAGGTCTACCTCGCCGGCCCCTACCATGGCTCGCCGCTCTCGATCGTCGCGATCACCGCCGGGGTGGTCGGCCCCTTCGACATCGGCACCGTGGAGGTGCGCGAGGCGCTTCAGATCAACCCCGAAACCGGCGAAGTCTTCGTCGACGCCACCGGCTCGGACCCGATCCCCCACATCACCGACGGGATCGCCACCCACATCCGCGACCTGCGCACCTACATCGACCGCCCCAACTTCACCCTCAACCCAACCGACTGCGACCGCACTCAGACCGCCTCCACGGCGCTGGGCGCTGGGCTTGACTTCGTCTCTGAAGCCGACGACAACCCGATCACCGTGGCCACCCCATATCAGGCGGCAGACTGCGCGGCGCTTCCCTTTGCACCGAAGCTCAGCCTGAAGCTCCTCGGCGGCACCAAGCGGGGGGCCCATCCCGCCTTCAAGGCGACGCTTCGCATGCACGGCATCGGCGAAGCGGCGATCGAGCGCGCCCAGGTCACCCTGCCGCACTCCGAGTTCCTCGAGAACGCCCACATCAAGACGATCTGCACCAGGGTGCAGTTCAAAGCCGGAGCCGGCAACGGCGCCCAGTGTCCGCCCGGGTCGGTCTACGGGCACGCCAAGGCGATCACCCCGATCCTCGGCGAAGCGCTGGAAGGCCCGGTCTTTCTGCGCTCCTCCGAACACCAGCTGCCCGACCTCGTAGCCGCCCTGCACACCGCAGGGGGGATCGACTTCGACCTCGTCGGCCGCATCGACTCGGTCAAAGGCGGCGGGATCAGGAACACCTTCGAAGCCGCCCCCGACGCCCCGGTCTCATCCTTCACCCTGACCATGCAGGGCGCCAAGAAGGGCCTTCTGGTCAACTCGACCGACCTCTGCAAGGGCACCCACCGCGCCGAAGTCTCCTTCACCGCCCACAACGGCAAGGCCCAGAAGTCAAGGCCGGCTCTCGCCGCCGATTGCTCTGCCTCGCAAAAGCGCCAAAAGCGCCGTCGCTAGGTGAGCGCCAAAGTCAAAGCGGGGGCGCTGTCGGCGGCGCTCCTGCTCACCCTCGCGGCGATCGCCACCGCGGCGACGGTCCAGCAGGGTGGCCTGCGAATCACGGCTTTGGCCCAGCTGAAGCCCTACAAGCTGCCCCGCAAGGGCACGGCGCCGATCGCCGTCTTCATCGCCGGGCACTTGCAGAACGCAGAAGGGGGCGTTCCCCCACAGCTGCAGAAGCTGAAGATCGACGTCAACCGCCACGGCCTGTTGCAGTCCAGGGGCCTACCGGTCTGCCGGATCCCCGAAGTGCAGCCCGCCTCCACGCAAAGGGCCCTGAGCGACTGCGGCGATGCGCTGATCGGCTCCGGTCAGTTCTGGGCGAGCATCGTCTTGCCAGACCAGGGGGCCTATCGCACCCAGGGGCGCCTGCTCGTCTTCAATGGCAGGGAGGAAAAGCGCCCGGTGATCCTGGCCCACATCTACACCTCCCACCCCTTCAATACCTCCTTCGTGATCACCTTCTCGATCAAGCACATCGACAAGCACCCTTACGGCACCGAGCTTCAGGCCTCTCTTCCCCAGGCCCTCGGCAGCTGGGGCTACCTGGACCGCATCAAGCTGACCCTGCGCCGCAAGTACCGCTACCTGGGCCACCAGCTCTCCTACTTCAACGCCGGCTGTCCCGCCCCGGCGGGGGCAAAGCGAGCCTCCTTCCCCCTCGCCTACGCCGAATTCTCCTTCGCCGGACGGGCGCCGATGGGAGCGACCGTGAACAAGACCTGCGCGGTGGGGGAATGAGAGGAAGACGACGATGAGAAGAGCACAAGCGATGGCCGTGATCTGCGCGCTTTCCTGCCTTGCCTTCGCCGCCCAGGCTGGGGCGGCCTATGACCCGCTGGGCGGCGGGCAGACCAAGCTCGTCTTGGACAAGGGCTTTGCCTCCTTCCTAAAGCACGACGGGGTCACGCTGGCGGCGAAGGCGGGCGCCAGGAAGCAGGGTTTCACCTATCTGCTCGGAGTCTCAGGCGGGGCGCTTGACCCGACGACCGGCAAGGGGGAGATCGACAACCAGGGCTCGCTGCTCTTCGGCGCGGGGCCCCGGCAGATCCCCTTCCGGGGGATAACGGTCAAAACGAAGCACTCGCCGCTGATCGCCAAGGTGGGGGGCAGCCAGCTGAAGGTGGCCACCTCCTCGGGGCTGTCGTTCACGCGGGAAGGCTTCGCCAGCTGCTTTACGGCAAGGGCCCTGAAGCTGAGCGAAAAGGCAGCGACGAGGCTCAACAAGAAGCTGCGCCCCGAGGTCCGCTTCTCCCAGGGACAGCTGCTCGGCACCCTGATCGCCAAGGCCCAGCCGCGGCTCGTCACGATCAAGGAAGCGGACAGGGCGACGCTCAGCTTCGATGCCGCCTTCCTCGCCAAGCTGGAATCACTCTTCGTCTCGGTCAACCCGATCCACCCCGCCGAACACCTTGGGGCCGACTACACCTTCCCGATCGTGATCGGCGGCGCGATTGCCCCCGACGGCGCCGAAGGGACGCTGCGAACCGGCGGGGCGGTGGAACTCCTCCAGCTCGGTGCTGGCCAGCTCTTCTGGCAGGAATTCTGGCTTGACCTCGGCGCCCATGCCGAGAGCGCAGAGGCCGACCTGGAGCCGACCCCCGCCTTCCCCGGCAAGGTTGGGCGCAGCGCGATCTTTGCTGTGGCCGGTGGCTCTGTCGCCTCCGATGCCAAGGGTCGGACCATCTCCGCCTCTGGGATCGGGCTCACGCTGACGCCTGCCAGCGCTGCGCAGCTGAACACCAGCTTCGCCGGGGGCAAAGAAGCGTTCAGGGCGGGCGAGGCGGCGGGGGTGCTTTCCTTCGCTGCGGTCGGGCAGTAGGGCGGGTGCAAAGAGCGGCGCTCCGAGCGCCTCGGGGCGACCCCTCAGGCCGCGCGCTGGCAGACTCCAGCGCTCAGTGGAACGATTGCCCCGTGGCCGCCATGGCCTTCCCCGCGAGTTCGTCGCGCAGAACCAGCGCGAGCGCTTGCTTGCCTCGCTTGCCCAGTGCCTGGATGCAAGCGGTTATGACGGCACCACGGTCGCGACGATCGGCAAACGCGCCGGCGTCTCCAAGAGCGACTTCTACAAACACTTCGAGAGCAAGGACGCCTGCTTCGTCGCCGCCTACGACGATGCTGTGGAGCGGATCCGAGAGCGGGTGCTCAACGCCTGCGGCGAGGCTGAGGACTGGGCGACCGGCGTGGTCGCCTCGCTCGCCGCGCTGCTGGATCTTCTCGCCGCCGAGCCCGCTCTGGCGGGCCTGGTGCTGGTCGAGGGCCTGCGCGCCGGCCGCGACGTCTATGACCGCTACCAAGTGGCCCTGCAGAGCTTCGTCCCTCTCCTGCGCGACGGCGCGCCGGTGCTGGCCGACGGCGAGCCACCGCCGGAGGCAACCGACGAGGCGGTCGTCGGCGGCATCGCCTCGCTGTTGGCACGCCGCGTCCTCGCCGGCGAGACGGCGAGCCTCGGCGAGTTACTGCCGGAGATTGCGGAGTTCGCGCTGACCCCGTATATGGGCGCAGCCGGGGCGCGCCGCATAATCTCGGGGCGATGAGTGAGGCGTCCCAAACGGCGGCGGCACCAGCGGGTGGAAGATCGCCTGTTGCGACCGATGGCGTTCTGCCCTCGCAGGCTCTGAGCGAGGCGATCGCCGCCGACTGGGTCAGCTCCGGCGACTACCGGATCCGGCCGGAGGCGATCCAGCCGGCCAGCATCGACCTGCGACTCGGCGATCACGCCTGGGCGCTGCGCTGCTCCTTCCTGCCCGACGTCGACTCGACCGTCGAGGAAAAGATCGAGGGCCTCGCCTTCCAG